>PLJN01000100.1:0-65380 GCA_003140235.1 Acidobacteriaceae bacterium | reverse complement strand
TGGACTGCAGAATACGTTCTACTCCGGGGGCTTGGGCGATTGGACATCTTCCCAGGAGATGACGTTGGCGCCCGCAAGAAATTGGCCCATTTCTTAGGCAAGAAGAAACCGCTGGACTACGACGGAGTGCGCATGGCAGTTGCCGGTTGGCAACCCTACGCTGGTCTCGTTTATTTTCACCTCTTGTTGGCTCGTATAAAGAAAGCTGGATGGCTCTGTTCTCATCATGCCCAGTGTGCCACCAGCCACGACCTCAAGCGCACACGGTAGACATTTGAATTCAGGAGCGCACATGATCCCGTTCGACGCAGCCCACAGAGCCGTTCATTATCCTCCAGACCGGCGCTTTCGGGTCTGGATCAGGCCTTCGTTTGTAGCAGGAGTAGCGGTATTGATATTTGCGCCTCTCGTGTTTGCCTGGGGACAGGCTGCCATTTTCGGGCTACCGTATATTCTTCCCATAAGCGAAGCTCCCGCTGGACCACACGGCTTTCCGTTGTGGATCTGCTATGCACACTTCTTTAATTTTCTCTTCTTGATGATGCTGGTCCGCAGTGGTCTTTCAATTCTCATGGATCATCCGCGGCTGTATTTTAATGACGACTGCACACCCGGCACCGAGTGGATTCGATTCACGCCCTTACGAGTCCCGAAAGACCGGGTGTGGACGGCTAAGGACGATGCGCGGTACATCTCGCCCGTGTTTGCGTTGCCCGGATATCGCCACACCATAGGAGTGGCACGCTCGTGGCACTTCATAGATGTTTACGGGTTCATCGTTACCGGCCTGATTTTTATCCCGTTACTTTTCATAACCGGACAATGGAAACGGGTGGTACCGACTTCGTGGACGATGTTGCCTCAGGCCTGGAACACGTTCGTCCACTATGCGAACTTTCATTTCCCGCCTGAACCCAATGGCTTTTATGGATATAACGCACTGCAACATCTGGTTTACTTTGCAGCGATCTTTTTATTCGCACCATTATCGATTTTCGCTGGTGCCGCAATGTCTCCTGCAATGGTGAATCGCTTTCCGTTATTTCCTCGACTGTTTGGCGGAAGACAGGGGGCTCGTTCCATACACTTTCTGATGATGCTCGCCTGGTGCGCATACTTGATCGTCCACGTTACGCTGGTGGCGTTGACCGGATTTGAACGGAATATGAACCACATCGTTCTCGGAACGGACAGTTCTCGTCCGCTCGGGATGATTCTTGGCTTTGCCGGTATTGCGGTGGTGATTGCCACCTGGGTCGTCGCTCACTATGCTTCGTGGAAGTTTCCACGACTGCTCCAACACATCCAAAAGGCGATTTCTCAGCCGATACGTCTCGCTACTCTGAATCGATTCTCTCCAAGCCAGCGGTATACAAAGGAGCAGATCTCCCCATACTTCTGGCCGAATGGCAAGATGCCAGAACGTGAGGATTGGAAACAACTGTCCGCGGGCAAATTCCGTGACTTTAAACTCAGGGTTGGTGGGCTCGTGGAAACCCCGGTGGAGCTCTCGTTATTGGATATCCAGGCGTTGGGCAAAGAAGAGCACATCACCATGCATCACTGCATTCAGGGTTGGTCAGGTATTGCACAGTGGGGCGGCGTGCCTATGAAGACGCTCGTCGAACTGGTCAAACCGAAGCCGTCAGCCAAGACAGTCGCTTTCTTTTCCTTTGGCGAAGGCCTTTATGGCGGCACGTACTATAACACGCAGAGCCTGGAAAATGTCCTCAAGCCGGAATGCTTGCTTGCTTCTGAGATGAACGGTGAGCCATTGACAGAAGAATATGGCGCTCCGCTTCGGCTGCGCGTCGAAAACCAACTGGGATACAAGATGGTCAAGTGGATCGACCGAATCGAGTTCATTGAATCCGCGAAGCAAGTTGGCGAAGGCGAGGGCGGGACGAATGAAGACGATGAGTATTTCGATGAGCTTCCGAACATCTGATTGCATATGCGAATCACGAGCCTCAGCCTACATAAAGAGAGTGGAACCATAAGACAAAGCAAGAATAGGAAAATTATGCCGATGAACAAGGCCTTCAAAGTTGGAGATCACGTGGGGTGGAACTCGGAAGCCGGCCACGTCCGGGGAACGATCAAGAAAAAGATCACCACGGCCATCGCGTTGAAGGGCTACACGGTCCGAGCTTCGAAGGAGGAGCCACAGTATTTGATCAAGAGTGACACGACAGACCATCTGGCCATGCACAAGGGATCGGCGCTTAGGAAACTCAAACGCAAACAATGAGCGCGACTAAGAACAAAAACTGTCGATTGCGTAAAAAAAAGACGTGACAAAGAAAACATCTTCACCGCTGGTAATGACGATTGGCCATTCCACACACACGCTCGAGGAATTCATCGGCCTGCTTCAGGCACACGGAGGAACCTGCGTTGTGGATGTGCGCACGATCCCGCGTTCCCGGCATAATCCGCAGTTCAACAGGACTTCCTTGCCCCGATCGTTAAAAAAAGCTGGTTTGGGATATATTCACATGGCGGGACTCGGCGGCCTGCGTCACGCAAAGCACGATTCTCCCAACTTGGGCTGGCGAAATGCCTCCTTTCGAGGTTACGCCGATTACATGCAAACGCCCGAGTTCGCGCAGAGCCTCGAAGAATTGATCCGCTTGGCAAACCAAGACCGAATCGTACTGATGTGCGCTGAAGCCGTGCCCTGGCGCTGTCATCGCTCGCTCATCGCAGATGCCTTGGTGGTTCATGGAATTCGCACCGAGGACATCATGAGTCCAACTCGCCGCCAGGTTCATGCGCTCACTCCCTTTGCCAAAGTCCAGCGAAGTGCGATCACGTATCCGCCAGAGGCTTCAACGAGCAAGCAAAAGAGGCCGCCGGCTAAACGCTCCCGGCCACGGCCCATCGCGAAGAGCACACCTCTTAAAACAAGGTTAAACCCTTAACATGCCACAACCGTCAACGCGGACGAAGTGATCCCGGACATGTGGGTAGAAAGCGAGGAGAGAGACATGGACTACAAATTCATTCAAGATCTCGCGTCGTCGTTTGACTTGCCAAAGGACGGCATCCTGAGCCGCGTGCTGCACAAAGATGAGAAGCTGAACATTACATTGTTTGGATTCTCTCCAGGGCAAGAATTGTCGCCTCATTCCGCACCGACACCAGCTCTCCTGTACTTCCTCCAGGGAGAGGCTGACGTGCGATTGGGCCATGAGACGGTTCACGCGAAAGCAGGATCTTTTGTCTATATGCCACCCATGCTTCTTCACGGCATTTCCGCCAAAGCGCCCGTTATGATGTTGCTCGTGCAAGTCAAAGAGTCAGATATGACGCGTAACCTGCCCACCAAATAAGAGGTAGAGAAAGAATAGTTGGTGGCATTTCGGGCGGCAGGCCGCCATGGACCAACCGAATGGCAATACTTACTACGCAATCGCCAGCCACTTTTCCTTTTCTTCTCTTTCGACATCCACTGGCTCCGGGGGCAACTTTCTGACCTCAGTGAACCAGGCCCGGCGAACGCTCGCGGTCAGTTGCTTCTGCCGGGCCTTCACCCAGGGCAAATAGTGTTTTTCAGTCATCTTGATGCTGCGATGCCCGAGGAGTGCCGAAACCTGGTCGATGGGAACTCCGGCTAGCAGCAGTTCCACGGCGAAGGTGTCCCGGAACATGTGGGAGCGGCAAGGCTTGGGGCGGCCATCGGGATAGCGAAGATCAGCAATGCGGAAGAGTTTGCGCAAGCTGCGCTGGTAGCTGGAGATGGCATTGTGCGGGTACCCCGCGCCGCTCCAGAAGAAATAGGCAGAATTGGAGGAGGGGAGTTGCCGCAGAGCGGAGACCAGAACCGGTGGCAAAGGGACATAAACGGCGATGCCAGTCTTAGCGCGGCGCAGAAAAAGAGCGCCCTGTGCATCGAGTCGGGAGCGACTAAGCGTAACCGCATCCTTGATAGCCAAGCCGCTCCACCGCATCAGCAGGACCAGAGTGCGCAGACGGTCGGCGCGATCATGACAATCGCGCCCGCAATACTCATATTCACTGGTCGCTTCCAGGATGCGCTCGAACTCGCGGCGATTAAAGTAGTCGGTGGGAACAGTGCGGGGAGCGACCGGCTTCTTGAGACCATCGGTGGGATTGGCCGTAAGCCAGCCATTGCTCACGCAAAATGCGAAGAAGGACCGCAAGCGCTCGTGCCGGCGTCGAGCGGTCCGGGCGTTGCAATCCCAGCTGCAGCGGAATTCTTTCAGTTGCGGTGTGCGCACGGCATCGAGACGCACCAACTGGCGCGCCTCGCACCAGGGCAGGAATCGCTTTTCAAACAATGCCCGCATGGGCGTAAGCGTAGGCGGGGATAGTTTTCTCGCCCGCTGATCCGCGAGATACGCGCTGACGGCCTCCTTTACTTCGATTACACCGGGGAATTCGGCGCGACGCTCGAGTTCGCGCATCAGTCGCTCGGCTTTACTCCAGTTGCGGGTATGAGCGCTGCGCCTGATCAGGCCTTCGCCGTCGAGGCAGCCGCGAACCCACTTGGGGCAACGGCAGCGGCGGTAATGAAGATCAGTTCTTTGACAGGGTGGATAGTGTCGGGTGTAGACGGAGAGCATGGGGCCAACCTCCTTGCGCGTTTTTACGCATTCAATGGAGGCAGGGTACGATAGCGGTACAATTTTCGTAGCGGAGAAATCAAGTGGTTGATTTTAGGCGGGTTTAAATGGTGGACCTGGTCGGGATCGAACCGACGACCTCTTCCATGCCATGGAAGCGCGCTCCCAGCTGCGCCACAGGCCCACATTTGATGCTGTGTACCTATTGTTAATGAGCAACGGCGAAGTCGTCAATGGACGGTCGCGATAGCGGTCCGGCCGGAATTCTATGCGGACCGCAAGAAGCTGCCATTTGTCGGGGAACTTTTTGCGAATATTTACGTCTTTCATAGTGAAGCAGGTAGAATCTGAGACAGCGGCCATTCCATGTTGACACCCAGCAGTACTCGCAAAAGGATATCTCTGAAAGAGCCGATGCTCATCGCGCTGGAGACCCTGCGCACGCACAAGCTACGGTCTTTTCTCACGCTGCTGGGCGTGATTCTGTCGGTTTCCACTCTGATTGTGGTGGTCTCCATGATTGAGGGGACGAACCGCTACATCTCGGAAAAGGTCGCGAATTTTGGGGCGAACGTTTTTCAGGTGAGCCGTTTTCCGCTGATCACCAGCTTTGATGAATTTCTGCGCTTGCAGAAGAAGAACAAGAACGTTACCTGGGACGACTACATTTTTCTCCGCGACAACATGAGGCTGGCCAAAACGGTGGGCCTGCAGTCGGGCGGTCATCTGGCAAAGGTCAAGCGCGGGGGCGAGACCATGGAAGACATGGGTGTGGTCGGCGTCACCGGCAACATGGCCGCAATTGATACGCGCGAGGCCGAGACGGGCCGCTATATTATCGACTCCGACGGCGCCCATCGGGCCAACGTGGCCATGATTGGCACGGATGTCGCCAAGCGGCTTTTTAAGGGCTCAGATCCGCTGGGCAAAACCTTCTACGTTGATGGCGAGGCCTTCGACGTGGTGGGCATCGCCAAAGAACAGGGCAGCGCATTCGGCCAGTCCCAGGATGGCTTCGTGGTGATTCCCATTGAAACCTATCAGAAGATGTACGGTTCGCAGGAGAGCCTGGAGGTGGAAGTACAGGCACTCGATCCGGAAATGATGGACCCTGCCCAGGACGAGGCCCGCATGTTAATGCGTGCCCGCCACCACCTGGCGCCCAAGGATGAGGACAATTTTGGCATCATCGCGGCGTCGGCTGTCATGGATTTGTGGAAGCAGCTCACGGGAACGCTGGCCCAAAGTTCGATCTTTATTGTTTTGGTATTTATGGGAATTGGCGGGATCGTGATTATGAACATCATGCTGGCCAGCGTGACCGAACGCACGCGCGAGATTGGTGTGCGCAAGTCGCTGGGCGCGACCCGACGGGACATTCTGCTGCAATTCGTGATTGAAGCTTCTGTGATGGCGGCGGTCGGCGGAATCATCGGTGTGCTGGTGGCGACGGCGATCGCCATGCTCGTGCGGGCGGTAACGCCCGTGCCGACTGCCGTGCCCATTATGTGGGTGATTATTGCGGTTGTCATTGCCACCGGCATCGGTCTGATCTTCGGCGTGTATCCCGCATACAAGGCATCCAAGCTGGATCCTATTGAGGCGTTGAGATTTGAAGCATGAGCGCGGATCATTCCAAATTATTGACCGAAGACATCAAGATGGCCCTGGAGACCATCCGCACGCATAAGGTGCGCTCTTTTCTCACCGTGCTGGGTGTGGTGATCGGAGTTATGGTGGCCATCGTGGTGACGTCTATTTTGCTGGGGTTTGAAGACAGCGTGCAGGCTTCGTTCAACGAGTTCGGCATCAACAATCTGTTCGTGTTCAAGTTCGAGCAGGGTTTTCGTGGAAGGCTTACACCGGTAGAGCGTACACGCAAGCCGCTGACGTTTGAGGACGGAATGGCCATTCGCGAGCAACTCCCAGCGATCAAGGAAGTGAACATCATCGGGCTGCCCCGCGTCACCGGAGACCCACTGCCGATTCGTCAGGCGCGCTACAAAGGCAAGGAACTCAGCAACATCCGCTTTCGCGGGGTCACGCCGAGTTATGTTGAGGTGCAGAGTGCCCGCATGAAAGAAGGACGGTTTTATACCGAGACGGAAGAAACGCACCGCGTGGACCTCGTGGTCATCGGATATGACATTGCCAATTCTCTCTACCCGAATGGCAGCCCCATCGGCAAGCCATTGCAGGTGGATGGCACGGTCTACGAAGTCATCGGCGTTCTGGACAAAAAGAAAAACGCGCTGCTCGGCGTCTCTGACAACGAAGTGTTTATTCCTTACCGCACCTACCGCAAGCACTACCCGCAGGATGACGAGACGTTTATCAATGCCATGGCGTTTCCCGGCATGAAAGATATTGCCCAGGACGAGATCCGCAGTTTGTTGCGCACGCGGCGCCGCGTCCCACCGGACAAGGCTGACAACTTCGGCATCAGCAGCGCGGAACAGATTGGTGACAAGTTCCGGACCATCATGGCCGGGATCTTCCAGTTGGTGGTAGCGATTGTTTCCATTGGCCTTTTGGTCGGAGGCGTGGGCGTGATGAACATCATGCTTATGGGTGTGACCGAGCGGACGCGCGAGATAGGCGTGCGCAAAGCGATCGGCGCCCGCCGGCTGGATATCACGCTGCAGTTTCTGACTGAAGCCGTGACCTTGACCGGCATTGGCGGCGCCATCGGCGTGGCTCTCTCCCTGGGTTTGAGTTTTCTCTTGCGGCTGATCAGCGTTCCGTCTCTGGTCCCGATTTGGGCGATCTTTCTCGGACTAGGCGTGGCCAGCAGTGTGGGACTGTTCTTTGGGATTTATCCGGCAGTCAAGGCCTCCAGGCTCGACCCGGTGATTGCGCTGAGATACGAGTAGCGCCGCGACCGGAGCTCACGTCAGCGACGCGAGAGCGTCTAAAATTGCGTAGCAGGATTTTCCAGGCCAATGGCAACAGGTGCTAGAAGACGGATATCGCTGAAAGAGCCAACGCTGATCGCGTTGGAAACTCTACGTACTCATAAGCTTCGCTCTTTCCTCACCCTGCTGGGTGTGATTTTGTCGGTATCCACGCTGATCGTGGTGGTATCCATGATCGAGGGGACCAACCGCTACATCTCCAATCGCGTGGCCAACTTCGGCGCCAATGTTTTTCTCGTTCACCAGTTTCCCGTCATCACCAGCCTGGAAGAGTTCGTGAAGTTGCAGCGCCGCAACAAGAAGATTACCTGGGATGACTTCGAATATCTGCGCGACAACATGACCACCGCCAAAGCTGTGGGCGTAGAGGTCCGTCATCAGGGGCCCGTAAAGTACGGAAATGAGAGTATCGAGGACATCAGCATTCGCGGTGTAACCGCGAACATTGGCGAGATGGACGTGGAAGAACCGGCCACCGGCCGCTACATCAGCGATGGTGACAATGAACACCGCGTTGACGTTACACTGATCGGCAACGACGTGGTCAAGCGGTTTTTCACCGGGCTGGACCCGATTGGCAAAACGATCCTGATTGACGGCCGGCCATACGAGGTCGTGGGGACAGCCAAAGAGATCGGATCCACGCTCGGCCAGTCACAAGATGCGTTTGTCTACATTCCCATCCAGACCTTCCGCAAAGTCTATGGCACGCAGGACAGCCTGAGCATTAATGTGCAATCTGTTAGTCCGCGCATCATGGAGACCGCCAAGGACGAAGCCCGGGCCTTGATGCGCGCCCGCCGCCATCTGAACGCCAAGGAAGAAGACACTTTTGGTTTTCTGGAGCCGTCGTCGCTCATGGACCTGTGGAACAATTTGACGAGCGGCCTGGAGTCATCTTCGATCATCATCGTTTCCGTTTTTCTGGTGATCGGCGGGATCGTCATCATGAATATCATGCTGGCGAGCGTTACCGAGCGGACGCGCGAGATCGGGGTGCGCAAATCGCTGGGCGCGACCCGCAGAGACATTCTCTTTCAATTTATCATTGAGGCTTCTGTTATCTCGGCCATCGGCGGGATTGCGGGTGTGCTCGTTGCCGTCCTGATTGACTTCATTATCAGCGCGACTACGTCCGTGCCTGTGGCCGTGCCGATGGGCTGGGTGGTGGGTTCCGTTCTGGTGGCCGCCGCCATCGGACTTTTCTTTGGCGTCTATCCCGCGTACAAGGCGTCGAAGCTGGACCCCATTGAGGCGCTGAGGTTCGAGGCCTGATTATGATTCATCGCAAACTTCTCACCGAAAACATCAAGATGGCATTCGAGACCGTCCGCACGCATAAAGTGCGCTCGTTTCTAACCGTACTCGGAGTGGTGATCGGTGTGACCGTGGCCATTGTCGTGTCTTCCGTCCTGTTGGGCTTTCAAAATAATATCCAGGAGTCGCTGAATGATTTCGGCATCAACAATCTCTTTGTTTTCAAGTTTGACGTAGGGTTCCATTTCGGGCGGCTTACTCCCGAAGAACGCGCCCGCAAATCATTGACCTACGAAGATGGCATCGCCATCAAGGAACAAGTGCCCAGCGTCAAGGAAGTTTCCATTGAGGCTTTCCCCAGAGTGGGCCAGGGACAGCAGCAGATCCGGACCGCACGCCACAAAGGGCATGAACTCAGCAACATCAATTACACAGGCGCGAATGCCGGCTACGCCGAAGTCCAGAATGCCCGCATGAAAGACGGCAGGTTTTTCACCGACACGGAAGACCTGCACCGCGCCGACGTGGCCGTGATTGGGTTCAACGTGGAAAAGACGCTGTATCCCGGTGAGAGCGCCATCGACAAGCCGATCGACATCAGCGGCGTTACGTACACCGTGATTGGCGTGCTCGAAAAGAAAAAGAACACCAACCTCGGCGGCGGCGACAATGACATTACAGTTCCATACCGCAGCTACCGCAAACATTACCCGCAAGATGACGAACACTTCATTACCGCCATGGCTTATCCGGGAATGAAGTCCATTGCCGAAGACCAGATCCGCGGCCTGCTGCGGCAGCGTCGCCGCGTCCCGCTGAGTATGCCGGACAACTTTGGCATCAGCAGCGCGGAGCAGGCGGGCAAGCAGTTCAATCAAATCATGTCCGGCATTCTAATGCTGGTGGTGGGTATTGGGTCCATTGGGCTGCTGGTTGGCGGAGTCGGCGTGATGAACATCATGCTCATGGGCGTGACCGAGCGAACGCGCGAAATCGGCGTGCGAAAAGCCATCGGCGCCCGCAAGCTCGATATCAGCTTCCAATTCATCACCGAAGCCGTGACGCTCACCGGTTTAGGCGGAGCCATCGGCGTACTGCTCTCGCTGGGCATCAGTTTTCTATTACACCTTATTGATCTTCCCAGCTACGTTCCGGTGGGAGTAGTGCTCTTGGGACTGGGCGTATCCAGCAGTGTAGGACTGTTCTTTGGAATTTATCCCGCGGTAAAGGCAGCGAGACTGGATCCGGTGGTGGCGCTGAGATACGAATAAGCCTAACACCCCGAACGTAGTGAGGGGACCCTGTCGTCTCCCATGAGCGTGGCTCAAGACTTTGCTTCTCCCCAACAGATCCTCGCGAAGATAGGGCCCCCTCACTCCATTTGGGGCTTCGGAACATCAAATCCATACGGACAATGCCTACACCCTGACTGGCAGCAGAACCCACGTCGCAAAAGATATTTCGCCGTGAACACCCAGTTGCCATTCTCCAGATAGTAATCTTCGCCTTCGATCATCTCTTGTTCGTCACTCATGGCCGACCTACCAGGCTCAACGGCGGGGCGGCTGGATTTTCCACGACGATGCCATCCTTGAAGCTCACATACTTGCCCGAAATTGCCGGAACGCGCTCCCCAGGAACAACAATGCCGGCAAGGTTCAGCGGGTCGGCGGCGGATATCGTGATGGTTTCATCACTGAGCGGAATGTTCTTCATCGCGCGCAGAGATTCGGCGGCAATCGGTAAAGCGAATTGTTCGCCGATGAATGAGTTGATGAACCGTCCGCCGCGAATTTCTCCCCGGTCTTCGAGGCGGCGGAAGGTGATGAGCAGTTCGCGCCAGCGCGGAAGCATGCTTTCGCGCGCCAGCAGTTCGCGGAAAACGACGCCGTAGCGTGCGAGCAGTACGCGGCAGACGGCTTCGAGAGCGTGGCCGGAATCACCCTCTTCAGGCGGATAGAGCAGAGACCACCGGCCGGCGCTGTGTCGCGGACGGTTGCTCTTTCCGGCGCCGTGTCCGGAACGCCGCTTGGGATCGAGCAAAGCGCGCAGGTTATCAAACCCGTCGGCGGTGACCAGCCCTCCAGCGACCAGTTCCCACAGCGCGGTCTCGACTTCGGCTTTCAGCTTTCCGGCTCCGCGCACAATGTCTGCAAAGAACGATGCGCCGCGCGATCTCAGGAACGTCAAAACTTCGCGCCCACCCGGGCCCAATCCGCTGGTTTCGCGCTCGGCATTTTCGTGCGTGGAGCGCACACTGGGCAGCGCCATCCATTCGGCCGTATCGCGGACGAAAAACGTAATCGGCGCAACACTGGTGGGCACCACGCGGCGTCCGCTCGTGGAATCTTCCAACATTGCCGGATGTGGAGAGAGCCGCCCCCATCCTACCGCGCCCGTAAGACAGAGCTGATCGAGGAACTTGGGATCGTAATTGCTGATACGCCGGTCGAGGACTTGCCTCTCCCACGCGCTGGCCGGGACTTCGAAGCCCTGAAGCTGGCGCAGAACCTCCAGCACGCCATGCTCATCGCGGACCTGCGAGCCAGGCGCGACGTGCTGCCAGCGAAACAACCAGCGCATAAACGTGGCCGCATTGACCGGCTCAATCTGCTTGCGGAGCGAGCCCAGCGTCAGACGATGAATGCGCGCCAGCAGCCGGCGCTCGCACCACTGTGTCTCAGAGCCTTCGAGCTTGTCGAATGTTCCTCTCAGGATCAGGCCCGTGGATTCGATCCGCAGCAGTGTCTTATCAATCTCCGCGACCGGAAGATGCAGGACTTGCGAAAGCCGGGAAGCGGTCATCGGCCCAAGATGCATGAGCCAGCCAGTAATCAGCGCCTTGAGTGCGTCGTCAGTTGAGGCAGGAGCGTTCTCAACGTCAGGTGGCGGTGTTTCAAACTGAGCTTCAGGATAGATTGCCTGAAAAGTTTTAGCCCGCTCGGACGACACCCAGAACCAGGTATCGGAAGAATCGTGGACCCCAGCCCTGGGGTCCCCGGCAAGCTCGGTTTTAGCTTGCTGGGGTGGAGGCGCCCCCGGCTGTGCAGCTGCGAGCCTTGCCCTGACGGCACGATTCGAAGCTGTGAGCTGATGAAAGAAAGATGACCACGAACTGGAGGCGGCGTTGCTTCCAGGAACCACACAAGCCGGAGTATGCCCGCGCCGATCAGTGTCATCAGTGGAAATCAGTGGTGAGCTCCTGACCTCCTCCGGCAAAGCAATCAGAGTCTGCAAAGTATCAGCCAGTTCATCAGCGTCGCGCACATCAGGCCAGGCTCCAGCGCGGACTTCCGCGATCGCCGCAGGATCAAGCGCGCCAACTTCCTGAAGTACAGAGTCAGGCAGCGTACGACGCAATTCCACAGCGCGAGCACGACGTTCTTCCAGAGGAGCGTCATCCAGAAACGCATACGGATTGGTATTCAGGATTTCATGCGAAAAGACCGAAGGCACGGGCGTGTCCACAGCAATGCATTTGATTTCGCCGGAATAGATCTCCCGCAGAACACGCTTCAGGCCATCAAGGTCCATGGCTTCGTGAAAAATGTCTTTCATCACCTCGCGAATCAGTGGATGGTCCGGGACTTGTATTGGGCCATCCGCGTTTTCCTGGCACGCGGCTGCATCGGGAAAGACAGATGCGAGCAGATCAGCGGAACGCGTACGCTGTACTTGCAAGGGAATCTTCTTGCCGTTCCAGTAGCGAAGCAACGCCAGCGCGCGGTTCGCGTCCCAGCGCCAGCGGGTTTCGAGCAACGGAGATAGCAGCGCCGCCTGCTGCAGGACTTCTTTTACCGTGTTTTCGTGGAGAAAATGAAAAACGTCGGCAAGAGGGAAGCTGTGCTGCTCCGCCAGAGCAATATTCACGCCGTTGTCCGTAGCGGCCGCTTGGAGTTCAAAGTTGAACGACACGCAAAAGCGCTTGCGCAGCGACAGTCCCCAGGCCTTATTGACGCGCATGCCAAAAGGCGCGTGGACGATCAGCTGCATGCCGCCACCTTCATCGAAAAAGCGCTCGGCAATAATGGTGTTGAATGTAGGTACTGCGCCCAGCACTGCCCGGCCGGTGACAATGTATTCAACCGCCTGTTCTGCGCCGGAATCATCGAGCCCACATTCATGTTTGAGCCACGAGACGGCGTTCATAACTTCCGGCGAACTCTGGTTTACGAGTCTTTGGCTTACAAGCCCAGGCACGGTATTCGGCGTGAGGTCGCTGATGGACTGGCGCAACTCGCCCAATTGGCGTCCCAGTTCTTCGGTGCGTCCCGGCGCTTCGCCCAGCCAGAAGGGAAGTGACGGCGGCGCGCCATGAGCGTCTTCCACCAGAATGCGCCCGGCGCTTTCGATCCGCAGAATGCGCCAACTCGTGTTGCCGAGAAGAACGATGTCGCCTTTCATGCTCTCCACGGCAAAATCCTCATGCAGCGTGCCGACCATGTTGCCTTCGGGATCGGTCACCACGTTGTAGAGAGCGGTCTCGGGAATGGCGCCGCCGTTGATGATCGCAATCATGCGCGACCCGCGCCGGGCTTTCAACTGCTTGTTCACGCGGTCGCGATGGAGATACGCGCCATAGCGTCCACGCTGCGAGGCAATGCCGTCGGACAGCATGACCAGCAGGTCTTCAAAATCCTGGCGCGGAAGATCGCGATAGGGATAGGCACGAGTGACGGCGGCAAAGAGTTCATCCTCATGCCAGTCTTCGGCAGAGCACATGGCCACCATCTGTTGCGCTAGAATATCCAGCGGAGATTCTGGAACGATCAGCCGGTCCAGATCGCCCTGATGAATGGCGCGTACCAGCGCGGCGCATTCCATCAGTTCATCGCGAGTCGTAGGGAAGAAGCGGCCCTTGGGGATGGCGCCGCGCCAGTGGCCGGCACGGCCCACACGTTGCAATCCCACGGCGATCGAACGCGGCGAGCCAATCTGGCAGACCAGGTCAACCGAGCCAACGTCAATTCCTAGCTCCAGGGAAGCGGTCGCCACCAGAGCTTTAAGTTCGCCGTTCTTTAGTTTCGTTTCCGCATCCAGACGCAGCTTGCGGGCCAGGCTGCCATGGTGCGCGCCCACGGAATCTTCGCCCAGCCGTTCCGCAAGATTGAAAGCCACACGTTCCGCAAGCCGGCGAGTATTCACAAACACCAGCGTGGCACGATGCTGCTGCACCAGCGCCGTGATGCGGTCATACACTTCGTCCCAAAGCTCGTTGCTGGCAATCGGCCCAAGTTCTTGTCCGGGAACTTCAATGGCCAGATCGAGAGTGCGCTTGTGGCCGATGTTAACTACGACGGGATCAGGTCTTCCGTTGCCGGTGAGAAAATGCGCGACAGTTTCAATCGGCTTCTGCGTGGCAGAAAGCCCGATGCGAATGGGTGGCTGTATTTCAGGAGAATCGTGGACCACAGCCCCGGGGTCCCCAGCAAGCTCGGTTTTAGCTTGCTGGGGTGGAGATGCCCCCGGCTGTGTCGGTGAGAGTAGAGGATCATGGATCCCCGCAACCCTCGGCTGTGTCTGCGTGACCAGAATGTCCAGCCGCTCGAGCGATAACGCCAGGTGCGCTCCACGCTTGTCATCCGCTACAGCATGGATTTCATCCACAATTACTGTCTTTACGTCAGTCAGAATGCCGCGGCTTCTTTGTGCAGTCAGCAGAATGTAGAGCGATTCCGGCGTAGTGACCAGAATATGCGGTGGCCTCTTGAGCATCTTCTGCCGTTCGTACATGAGCGTGTCGCCGGTGCGGACAGCGGTCCTGATCTGCGGCATCAGCAGACCCTTTTCGCCGGCCAGCGCCATGATCTCGGCAAGCGGAGCTTCCAGATTCTTCTGAATGTCATTGCCCAGAGCTTTCAGCGGTGAGACATAGAGAATTTCGGTGCGATCGAAAAGCTGCCCGGTCAGGGCTTTGCGCACGAGCGTGTCAATGCATATCAGGAACGCAGCCAGGGTCTTGCCCGATCCCGTGGGCGCAGAGATCAGTGTTGTGCGTCCGGCCAGAATATGCGGCCAGCCCTGCTCCTGCGGCTCAGTAGGTGTGCCAAACTTGTTGACAAACCACTCCTGCACAATCGGGTGGGCCCAAGCGAGGGAGTCGGGGACGGGGGACATGCGGATATTGTAACGAAGGTTTCTTCCTGTAGAACCCCGAAGCGTAGCGAGGGGCCCCTATAATCTGATATGAACCGAAGCCGCGGCGATGTGTATCTCGCCCAAACATCCTTCTGATTGATAGGGACCCCTCACTACGTTCGGGGTTTCAGAAAAAAGCCCCACAAAAGACGCTACAATGATGAACCTATGCTCAAGCACATCCGCTGGAATGACGTTGAAGTGGAACATCTCAGCCCTCTGATTGATCGCCAGATGATTACCGGTCAGGAACTGATGATCGCGCGGCTGGTCCTGAAAAAGGGAATGGTGGTGCCCGAACACAGCCATCTCAACGAACAGCTCACATATGTGGTGGAAGGCGCGCTCAAATTCTGGATTGACGGTAAAGAGATCGTTGTTGCCACCGGCGAGGTGCTGTGTATTCCTGCTCACATGCCGCACAAGGCGGAGGCACTGGTGGACACGATTGATGTTGACGTTTTCTATCCGCCGCGCCAGGACTGGCTCAGCAAGAATGACGATTATTTGCGCAGCAGCCAGCCGGCGAGCAAATAAGCAATTAACAAATAGCAATTGGCCAAAGCAGATTGTAGGCCTTGAGGGTGTTCTCGGGGCGACGAGTGAGACGCGGCAGTGCCGCGTCTGTACGCAGCGGTTCTTCTTGGCCCGTGCTGTGCCGTAACGCTCGGGTTTGCCACAGTAATATCCTGCAGAATCATCGCGTAGATCCGCGGTAAGGTTCGGCTAATTGCCAATTGTATTTGCTAATTGCCCCTGGTGTTGCAAGAGTGGACCAATCTATGCCTGAGCCGGTAGCTCCTGAAAAAAAGATCGAGAAGATGGACAGACGCGTCCAGGGCATCGACGTCCTGCGTGGGCTCTGCATTATTGCCGTGGTGCTGCATCACATCAACCTGCGTATACATTTCAATCAGAGCGCGTTCGGGGTGATGATTGGCCCGGCGGCCAATCGTGTTCTTTGGTGGAGCGGATATTACGGAGTCCGTGTGTTCTTCGTAATCTCCGGGTTTCTGATCACCAGTTGGTCGCTGCAGCGCTGGGGAAGTCTCAAGAACCTCAGCTTGTGGCAGTTTTACACGATGCGATTTGCCCGGATTGTGCCGTGTCTTCTGGGCCTGCTCGCGCTTCTGGTGATTCTGGACCGCGCTGGTGTCCCAAGGTTCGTCGTCAGCGCTCAGCATACGTCGCTGTGGCGCGCGCTGCTGGCCGCGCTTACTTTTCACGTGAACTGGCTTGAGGCCCGTACCGGCTACCTGCCTGCGGCGTGGGACGTACTCTGGTCTCTTTCCGTAGAGGAAGTATTTTACGTGTTCTTTCCGCTACTGTGTAAATGGCTGAGAAAAGAAATCCTGCTGATTGCGCTGCTGTGCGGCTTTGTGATTCTCGGACCATTTGCCCGGACGGTGCTGACACACAATGACCTATGGCAGGACTACGGCTATGGCGCCTGCATGGATGGAATTGCCATCGGCTGCCTGGCCGCAATCGTTGCCGGAAAGATCAGCGCCAACAGAATTAGGGCCGGGAAAATCAGTATCGACAGATGGACCCGCGTGGCTCTGCGCAGCCTCAAGGTGATCGGGATACTTCTTTTGCTGCTCATCGACGTATTCCGCAAGACAGCGGGGCAACTGAAATTCTACAAAGCTGGACTTGATGTGACGGTGCTCGAAATCGGAGCGGCCCTGCTGGTGCTCGCCTATGGGCTGGAGCAGCAATTCGGAATGAATGCCACTCCCGGACGGCTGGCCCGGGCCGGCTTAATCTGCACCGCTCCGCTACGCTGGTTCGGCCGCAACAGCTATGAGGTTTATCTGACGCACATGCTGGTGGTCTGGCCCATGGTGTGGGCTTTCTTCCATTTCAATCAGAGCTTGAACGCGGCCCCAGTGTGGTTCGTGGCTACTACTGCGTTGGCCGGAGCGGCGGGCTATCTTGTCGCACGAGTCTATTCCGAGCCCGCCAATCGGAAGTTGAGAGCAAAGCTGCTGCCAGCCACGACGCGATGAGCCGCCCGGTTCCATGCAAGTGTGGCACCGCCGCCCTCGGCGGTGTCTCCGTTTGCACGGTGGAAGAGCAGCCTTTCCAAGGCCGCGTAGCGTGGAATGTGTGGCGAATTTGCGCTTTAGCGCTGGCCGGGTTTCTCTTCGCCACGGACTAAAGGCATTTTCTTAAGACGCTCCTCCCGCTTTGCGGGATGCGCGCCAGCCTGCGGCAGCAAGGTACTGAATCTCTCCTTCAGCACCCAGCGCTTAGCCACTTTGCTGCGCTTGGCGCGCGGAAAGTGTCACGCACTGGGCTACCATAATTTCGCCCCGCTGGGGCTGGAGCGATGTGGGTTAACATTGTAGTCAGCCAGGAGTTTGTTGCTGGCTACACCGAGCAGATACCAGAAGTACCCAAGAAGGTAACCGAATGGTCAAACGTAAGATTTTCGCAGAACTCATGGAAGGCGTGACCGCCATGGGAGCGCAACGTAACGGGAAGCTCACCCTGCGCAGCTACAAGGTCAAAGCTGCGCGGGTTCCACGCGTCAAGGGCCTTTAATATAAAATCCTGTCCATGGATATAAACAGCATCTTGAACGATCTCCGAGCACAGCGCGACAGGATTAGTAAGGCGATAACTGCCCTCGAAGGGTCTGTAGGCAGTGGAAGACGGGGTAGGCGGCCGGGACCAACCCGTCAGACCACCACCACACGAAGAAAGCCGAGACGCAGGCTCTCGGCAGCAGCCCGGAAGAGACTGTCAGACGCTGCAAAGCAGAGATGGGCTGCGGCTAAGAAGTCTGGCAAAAACTCATTGTGATACGGCTGCTCCATCCTTTCGTGTCTTGAGCGAAAGGGGATTCGTGTCACCCTGCGGCTCACGACCCGAAACAAAATGCACTCGGGATGACAGCCCTTAAAGCAGCAATGAGCAATCCACAGCACGCCGGGAAAGGTCAGCAGTTGGCAATTGGCCAGAAAAGAAGCAATCAGCAAATTAGCCGAACCCGAAACCAGAAAGCGCGCCGAACGCACGCCCTCTACTGGTGCCCTCGCGTCTCGTGAGGGATAAAAAAAAGAGGGAGAAAGCCTGGACCACCCAACTTAACAGAAGGACCGCGATGCCGATGAAGTTAGGACGCAACGACCCATGCTGGTGCGGCTCGGGAAAAAAGTACAAGAAGTGCCATCTCACTCGGGAGAAGCAGCAGCCCGCTCGCCCGTGGGAAGTGGACGCGCATATTTGGGCGCGAAGCAAGAGCGGCGAATGTCTTCACGTGGGACCTGCCGCCGGGACTGTCTGCGGCAAGCCCGCGATCGGCTCTCACACCGTCCCCAGGAAAATGCTGAAACTGATTGCCAGGAACGGCCACGTCTACCGGCATTCGGCGACGCTACAGGATCTGAAAAAGACGCAGGGTCAGCTAAGCGTCAAGCTTATCGGCGTCAACGACGCGTCCGTACTGCCGGTCTTCTGTCAAACGCACGATAGCGACGCCTTCTCTCCGCTGGAACAGGCCCGGTTCACAGGAACCCGAGAGCAATGTTTCTTGCTGGCATACCGCGCTCTCTGCCATGAGTTTTCAAAGAAAGCGGAAGTGCTGAATTCCATTCCTGCGATGAAGGACTTCGACCGGGGGAAGCCCTTGCCACAACAGGTCAGTATACAAATGACGATGGACGCGCTTGCGCAGGGCTATAGCCTGTCCATGCGGGATATGGACGAGCACAAGAAACAGTTCGATTTAATGCTTGCCGCTGGCGATTACGCCGAGATACGAGCTTACGCTGTAACGTTGGGGAACCTGCCCGAAATTCTTTGCTCCGGTGCAATTTACTCGGAATGCGATTTCGCCGGTCAACCGCTTCAGGATTTGGGGGATCATTCAAAGAAAATGGAGCTGATCACGTTCTCGCTCATCGCAACCGATAGCGGGGGAGCGTTTGTCTTCGCCTGGCACAGCAGCGGCGACGCCGTTTGTCGGCCACTGGCGACTTCGCTGGACAAGCTTACCGACGACGAGCTGCCACATGCCATAGTCCGCTTCGTACTTGAGTTTTGCGAGAACCACTACTTAAAGCCCGACTGGTGGGACAAGACCGATCTGAACGTCAGGGATACCCTAACAAATCGGCTTCAGACATCCGCTTCGCCTTGGAAGGTCCGGGCCACGACTTGCCTGATTGACGACGGTCTTCGTGCAATTTCATGGAAAGTTACCGGGAGGTCTTGGCTGTAAAAATAAAGAAGACGCCCCCGCCGTGCTTCTTGCAGAAGTACAGAGGGGCGCAGCCCCTTCTGCACTAGGGTTGATCTCCGATGAGTACACATCCTATGAGCCACATTTCCGGGATTATCCCTTTGACAAACCCATTTGGCGAAACGAGAATACGGAAATGGTTACTCACAGCAAGATGAGATGTAGGAAATGCAGAATGGACTTCTCTCTTATCCGCAGTAGATGTCCAAATTGCGGTGGCCCTTTGAAGTTCAAAGAGTCGGCATACAGTAAATCAAAAGGCGGAGGACGCAAGAGAGATAGCGGTAAAAGATGACGATGACCAGTGTGGGATTATAGCTCTTTTACTTCTTCTTCCGTGAGTTCAGAGCATGCAAGTATATAATCCCCACATTTCTATTGACTCCTCAGGCTTCACGGTTCACTATTTGTTCCTCCGTTGGATCGCCGAAGAAACGTCCAGTTCCTGACTTGATTCTTAGAAGGAGTGGAAATTGCTGAAACGTGCCATGTTGATTTGCGCACTGTTAATGCCGCTATGCTCATTCGCTCAGGCACAATCAGACAATGGAGCAGTGCAGGTTGAAGTGGTCGCGAATGCCTCCGAGTACATTCCACGTTCTATGACCTTCTCGCATCCCGGCCACTCCTACACGGATTGCTCGGGGAGCACGTCGTTTTTCGGCCAGTTCAACACTTATGGCAATTCAGTCTCTGGCACTGCTTATACGAGCACCTCATGCTCAACGACTTCGTATCCTCCAACTGAATCTACCTTCACCGTCTATCGAAAGGTGAACTGGACGATTGTTAGGAGCGATCAAGCGCTCTACCTTCTATCATGCACCCAAAAATGGCGGTGGAGCAAGTGCCCGTCCTTGAGGATAGGAGCCAATTACCGGCTCACGATTGAGAAATCACACGTGTTTCTTGCCGACACGACGGAGGGCAAACCGATCAAGCTGGACTATATAAGTTCAGTGGCGGTGCCGCTGCCGGGTAAGCAATCGGCAGCACCGCCTCAGACGCAAGTCGTCAGCAGTCTTGAAGGGGTAAAGGTTCACATTACGTCGTCGCCGAGCGGTGGTGAAATTTATGTCGATGGAAAGTTCTTTGGAAACACCCCGTCCGACATAACAATCGCAGTCGGGGAACACCTCGTGAAGGTTACGATGGGCGGCAAGGAATGGTCACGCTCTGTCCAGATCACGGCTGGCGAGGTTACTCTTCATGCCGAAATGACTGCGGAGAAATGAACGTGGCCTCTTTCGTAGCGCGTTACGAAGCAGACTTGGAGGAACCATGACTGAATTGAAAGAATTGCTGCCCCGCGTGGAAAAGCTGGAACGCTCCAACAAGATGTTACGAGTGCTTCTCACTGTAAGCGTTTTGACTGCCGGGCTTCTCGTCGTAATGGGCAGCGCAGGCCAAAACCCTTCAGTGTTGCAGGCCCAGAAATTCGTGTTGATAGACGCAGCAGGACACGAACGAGGGTCCCTGTTCACCACTGGCACGTCCTCGGGCTTAGTTCTATACAACCCCGATTCCTCCCGTGCAGCGGTTTTTATTGCCTCCGCGAGCGGCAATTCCGCGATGTTCATGGACCACAAAGGGAACGCCAGGGCTGCTATATACGTCAACGATGATGAGAGCAACCTCGCGGTGTTCGACCTAAAAACCAAGCAACCGAAGATCGAACTTAAGAACGCCGCGCAGGGTTCGGCACTTGTGTTCCGTGACGACAATGGAACTGACAGGGTGAGCGTCGGTTTTGCGCCAAGTGGTGGCGCAGTTTTGCTCAATGACGCAAATTCAACGACTCGAACCGCGCTGGACACAGAAGCCGGTTTGACGACATTCGATGCGGAAGGCTCCTTTCGTTGGATGGCTGGTTTTGATGCGTTCGATAAAGACGCTCAAAAGAGACTCCGTGACGCTATCCAAAAGTCAACGCCGCCAATCAAATGATAGTCCGATGCGCAAGAGCCTCCAGGAGGCCCTAACCCGCGACCGGGAAAGGACCCCCGAGACCCGCCACACACTAGTTCATGTACCGCTAGTTCATGTACCAACGAGAAGTGTCTTTTGAGCACAAAGTAACTAATGTAGCGTGCTAAAGCTCTGGATCGCTTTGGGGAGGCGCAATCATGGCCACGCACGCTTGGGACACTGGCGGCAAAGAGAGAGACCGGTCCGCGTTTGACGAACTGGCGGAGATCGCCCATCGCGTGCAGACGTTTGCCAATGCATCCGCCTTGACGATTGGGCTGAGAGTCGGCAACACGGATGAAATTGTCTGCTGCGCCCGCAGCGGACCCAAAGCAGAGGATGTCGGCGCCATCATGGCCGTTGTCGGTAACCTTGCCCGATTGTGTATCCAGAGCGGTAAGGGGCTGCTCTGCGACGATACTGAAACTGACGTGCGCGTGGACCTGGTCGCTGTTCGTGCTCTGGGAATTCGCTCCATGGTGGTGACTCCGGTCAAGGAGGACAGCCGGGTCGTGGCGGTTCTGGCGGTTTTTGCGCCTTTCGCGAACGCTTTCACCGGGATTCATCTGGCCGTGATGAAGACTTCGGCCGAACAAATCGCCGCGTTTTTGCAGAAGACCCACCGCACACCGGAAAGGGACTACGAGCCCGCACCGTCGCTGGCGCCGGTGGTGATACCCAAAGCGGTGGCTGCACTGGTAGAGCCGATGGCGCCTCCTGTGATAGTCGTCGAGCCCATTGCGGCCGAACCTATTGTGGACGCCGCTGTGTCGAGTGCGGTTCCAGTAGCCGTCAAGCCGGCTGCGCCAAGCCCTGCTCCTGAGTCTCGGACGCCGGCAATTGCGGCTCCGGAGTTGAGCAACCAGGTACGCGACATGCCTCGGCGGGCCATTGAGAACTCGGCTGCCTTTTGGTCCGGTAGCGCGCCGGCGGCTTCGAAGATTCAACCAGTGACGACTGTGCTCGCTGAAGACGTCAAACCAGCGGTACTGGAAGTTAAACCAGTTGCGCTGCCGCCCGTGAGAGAAGAGAAGATTGCGAAACCAAAACAGAATCGCGACATCTTCAGCACACTCAACTCACAGGCTGTGCAGAGCAGGAAGTCGCGCAGCAGGCTGATTGTGGGTGTTGCCGCAGTGGTCGTCATCGGCGTCGGGGCCGCAGTTGCCGTTGTCAGGTCGCACCACGCGGCGCCGCCAGCGGTAGCACAACGGGTACAGGAAGCCCCCAATCATCCGGCTCCGGTCCAAATCCAGGCAACGGATCAGCCGGTTGCGATTACCGTGAGTTCCGAGTCTTCGCCGGCGCCCGTTGTAACCGCCGGGATTGCCGGCAATAGCGCCATTACCAAACCGGCAGCCGCCAACAACGCGCCTGTGACAATCAAAACCTCTCTCGCTGTTGACTCGCAGAGCAACTCGGCGGAGGGCGCAAAAAAGCCAAATAAGGCTGAGACCAAGACCAGTGCCGTCCAGATTGAAAAGCCAGCATTGGAGACTGTCGCTCTGGCCAATGGTCCCTCGAAGATCACGGCAAGAGCGGCGGACAGCGGACAGCAAGAAACCGGCGCGCCTCCGGCCCTGACTGTCGGTGGCAATACTGGATTAGGAAAGCTTTCTGCATTGTCCGGTTCGAACGCTGCTCCCAGGACTTCCGTGACGACGCAATCCACGATGGAACCAATCCAGGTGCTGAAGAGAGTGAGTCCGATTTATCCAAGCTATGCCAAAACGAGGGGAACGGCCAACGCCGATGTCGTGGTATTGGCGCGGGTAGGCAAGGACGGAAAAGTAAACAATCTACAGTTGATCAATGGTCCGGCAGCTTTCCGCGATGCAGCCTTTGTCGCGATTAAGCAGTGGCTGTTCAAGCCAGCCAGCCTCAACGGTCAGCCCATTGAACAGGACCTGCAGATTCGGGTGAAGTTCGAGCAATAGTGTGATGTTCGAAGTCATCACGCGCGGCAGCGGGTCGCCTATTTCTTGACGATCCGGTCTGCCAGTTCGAGATGCAGTGCCTTGATTTCCGCCAGCACTAGTTCGGCAATCTTTCTGGCGCCCAGCTCGTTGAAGTGGGTGTCATCCTGCCGGCCGGTAGGATAGTTGGGATGTTCACCCGGTTCGAGCCAGTTAAAAAGCAGTTTGGAGTTTTCCGGGCCATACGGTTGCAGCAGAGACTGGCTTTTCGCATCCAGATCAATCAGAGGCACGTTCTGTTCAGCGGCAACAGAGCGCACCAGCGCGGAATAGACTTCATGCGTTTGTGTAATGTGGCCTGACGAATCAAACTTTCTGCGCGTCACCGGCGTAAGAAGGATGGGAATGGCCTTCTTGTTCCTGGCCTCAGCAATGAATCGGACGAGGTTGGCTTTGTAATCGTCGGGTGTGGTGTAGCGGTCCACTTTTTCCTTTACTTCATCGTTGTGGCCGAACTGGATGAACACATAATCGCCTGGCTTCAGCGTGTCCATGATCGATTGCCACAGGCCTTCGCTGATGAACGTCCGTGTGCTGCGCCCGTTCTTGGCACGATTATCAATCGTGACGCCGCGATCGAAGAAGAAGGCAAATGGCATTCCCCATCCCGTTTCGGGGTAGGCGATGACTTCTTTGTTCGCCATGGTGGAATCGCCGGCCAGGTAAACCTTGATACTCGCCGGTGGCAAGGACGACTTTGGTGGCGTTGGATCCTGCTGGGATGATGCCGGCACGGCGGCAAAAAGCAGGATGGTCGCTAGAAGGGTTTTGAAAATGCGACCTGTAGTATGCCTAGTCATGAAGAGAACTTAGCCGCGAATTTACGCGAATGAACACGAATGAACACGAATCAGCAAGGAAAAGGAAAATGCCTTGCCTCAATTCGCGTCTATTCGCGTTCATTCGCGGCAAGATTCTTCTACCAGACGCGGCACGCATTCGCCGGCGCCATCGGTTGGCCGGACTTACAGCCGAATGCCTTCTGGAATTCCGGCATGTTTCGGACTACGCCGTTTACGCGCCACTGGCCGGGCGAGTGCGGGTCGGTGCGGGCGCCCAGACGCAGCAGTTCCGGGGTGATGTTCTCGCACCACACGCGGCTAAAGCCCAGGAAGAAGCGCTGGTCGGGCGTAAAGCCGTCAATCTTTTTATTGGGGTCCTGTTTGGCTTGTGCCATGTAGTCATGCAGGGCCATCAGGGCGATGCGAGCGCCGCCGTTGTCTGCGGTGTTTTCGCCCAGGGTCAGTTTGCCGTTCAAGTGGATGCTGTCCACGGAAACGAAGCTGCTGTATTCGTCGGCCACGCAGTCGGCGCGTTTTTCAAATTCTTTTCCGTCTTCTTCGGTCCACCAGTCGCGCAGGTTGCCTTTGGGATCGAACTTGCGGCCTTCATCGTCAAAGCCGTGCGTGAGTTCGTGGCCGATCACCAGGCCGATGCCGCCGAAGTTGATGGCATCGTCCAGGGTGCGGTCAAAGAAAGGAGGCTGCAAAATTCCAGCAGGGAAGACGATCTCGTTGCGCTCACCGCTGTAATAAGCATTGACGGTTGGCGGCGTCATGCCCCATTCCGTGCGATCGACCGGCTTGCCGATTTTATTTAACTCCCGATCGTTTTCGAATTTATCCGCGCGAATCGCGTTCAAGACGAACGGACCACGGTCGATCTTGAGCNNCTGTAGTCGCGCCATTTGTCCGGGAAGCCGATCTTGTTGCGGATGGCCGTGAGTTTGACCAGCGCTTCTTTCTTGGTAGTGGCCGTCATCCAGGGCAGGTCGCTGATGTCGCTGCGCAGGGACCTTTCGAGGGCGTCCACCATCTTTAGCATGCGCTGCTTGCCTTCTGTGCCAAAGGTTTCGTCGACGTAAGGCTGGCCCAGCGCTTCGCCGAGAGAAGCATCGGTCGCGTTGATGCAACGTTTCCAGCGGGCCTGGATCTGTTGCTGGCCGGTGAGCGCCTGCTGGAACTTGAAGTCTTCCTGGACGAAATCATCCGACAACCAGGCGGCAGCAGCGTTCAGCATCTGCCAGGTCATGTAAGTCTTCCAGGCAGCCAGCGGCGTGGCTTCAACCACGGCGTTTACTTGCTTGAAGAAGTCGGGATTGACCACATTTAGTTCTTTGAATGCCGGCGAGCCGGTCGCCGCGAAGTAGCGGTCGAGGTGAAAGTTGGGCGCTGCCTTTTGAATGTCAGCAACCGTCATTCTGTGGTCAAGGTTCTTGGGGTCGCGACGCAGAGTACGGTCCATGGCGGCTTTGGCCAGATCGGTTTCAATCTTCAGGACGGTGTCCGCGCTTTTGGCGGCTTCGTCGGGAGACTGGCCGATCATCGCGAACATCTTCTTCATGTGGTCCACGAAGCCCTTGCGAATGGCGATCATGTCGGCGTCGTCTTTGATGTAGTAGTCGCGGTCGGGCAACGTGAGGCCGGCCTGGTCAATGCTGGCAATGGTCATGTCAGCATCGTGAAAATCCGTAGTGGAGCCAAATCCGAAAAGGGGATTGGGCCCGATGAGTTGCTCATGCGCCATTACCTCAATCATCTGCGTCTTGTCTTTGACCGCGGCAATGCGGTCCAGTTCCGGTTTCAGCGGTAAATAGCCTGCTTTGTTGACGGCCGATTCGTCCATACAAGAGGCGTAGAAATCGCCGATCTTCTGGTTGACCGGCGTGCGAGGCGGTTTGGGATTGCTGGCTTTTTCCAGGATGCCGTGCAGAATGCCGAGATTGTGCTCGTAGACTTCGGAAAAGCTGACCCAGTCGGGATAATCCGGCGGTGCAGGGTTGTTCTTCATCCATTTGGAGCAGGTGAATTGATAGAAATCCACGCAGGGATCGAGAGACTTATCAATGTTATTGACGTCGAACTTCGGTGCTGGAGCAGTCTGCTGCGACGCAGTTTGTCCCAGGGCCGCGCCGAGCAACACGAGAACGGTGAGCAGAGTAATGATGTAATTGCGCATGATGGCAACTCCTCTTGAATGTGAACCAGCAGATTTACAAACGCCCCTTTGCGAAAAGCAGTGGCGCAAACGCACTATTGTAGCCCAGGCGTCGCGGAGCGGATAGGCAAACTGGCAATCCGTTACAATGAATAATTCCCCCTCACGAAAGAGGATTGAAAGCATGCATCGTTGGTCACAACTGTTTATTCCCACCCTGCGGGAAGCGCCTGCGGACGCTGAAGTCGCCAGCCACAGAATGCTGGTGCGGGCCGGGTACGTTCGCCAGCTAGCCGCCGGTATCTATTCTTATCTATTTCTGGGACAGCGCTCCATGCTGCGCATCATTGATGTAGTGCGTGATGAGATGAACAAGATCGGGCAGGAATTTCTGCTGCCCACGCTGCATCCCAGAGAGTTGTGGGAGTCGAGCGGGCGCTGGTCGGTGATGGGTGACAACATGTTCCGCCTGAAGGACCGCGGCGGCCGCGACCTTTGCCTGGGCATGACGCATGAGGAAGTCATGACCGAAATCGCGCGCAAAGAGTTGCGCAGTTACAAGCAGCTTCCTCAGATTTGGTACCAGATACAGACCAAGTTTCGCGATGAGCAGAGGCCCAAGTCAGGATTGATCCGCGTGCGCCAGTTCATCATGAAGGACGCGTATTCGTTTGACATTGATCAGGCCGGCCTGGACGCGTCGTATCAGAAACACTACGAAGTCTATCGCCGCATCTTTGACCGTTGCGGGCTGAAATACGCTGTAGTGGAAGCGGACTCCGGCGCCATGGGCGGTTCGCAATCGCAGGAATTCATGGTGATGACGGACGCCGGCGAAGACATGGTAGCCAGTTGCGAAAAATGCGGCTACGCTGCGAACCTGGAAAAAGCCAGCTCGCAACTTCCTCCCGCCGAGGACCTTCCCGGTGACGGCAAGCCGGAGGAAGTGCACACGCCTGGCATGCGGACGATTGATGAGGTCGCGAAGTTTCTTGGCGTTTCCCCCACGCAGAAGATCAAGACCCTGGCGCTGATGCAGTTGGAAGACGATCCCAAAAATCCTGGCCAGAAGAAGACGCGCGCTGTGATTGTGCTGCTTCGTGGCGATCATTCTCTCAACGAGGCCAAGCTCTCCGGCGCGTTGGGCGGGAAGGAATTTCGTCCCATGCATCCGGAGGAGATTGAGCGCACCTTCATGGCTCCTGCAGGCTATCTGGGGCCGGTCAACGTTCCTGCGTATTCAGGAGCGGAGATGGGAAGCTCGACGCAGAGACTTATTCTTGAGAGCCTGCCCTTGCTCTTTGCCGACAATGCCCTGCAGGGGCGCAAGAACCTGATCTCCGGCGCCAACAAGGAGAATTATCATCTGCGGAACATTACGCCTGGCCGTGACTTTCATCCCACGGAGTGGGTGGACTTGCGTAACGCCGCCGCAGGCGAAGGCCTTCCCAAGTGTGAAAGCCCGCTGGTGGTTGGCAAAGCCATGGAGATCGGGCACATTTTCAAACTCGGATACAAATATTCAAAGTCCATGGGTGCGACCGTGCTGGACAAAGACGGCAAAGAAGTCGCGCCGATCATGGGCAGTTACGGCATTGGCGTGGAACGCATTCTGGCAGCGGCCATAGAACAAAGCAACGACGCGGATGGCTTTTGTCTGGCGCGCTCGATTGCGCCTTTTGACGTGGTCGTCACTCCCACCAACGTGAGCGATGCCAATCTGCTGCGCACGGCAGAAGAGATTGCCGCGAAGCTTGAAGCCTCCGGGTTGCACGTGCTGCTGGACGATCGCGATGAACGTCCGGGAGTGAAGTTTAAGGACGCCGATCTGGTCGGCATTCCCTGGCGCATCAATGTTGGCAAGAAGGTTACCGAAGGGAAAGTGGAAGTGGTTTCGCGCTCGACACGTAAATCCGAGGATGCTAACATCAGCGACATTGAGAGCCACTTGAAGCAACTGATGCAGTCCTGAGCGAGGTAGCGGTCTTTTTATGGGAAAACTAAAGGGCTTTTTGGCGCTGCTGCTGCTGTTCGCTGTCATTTATGCCGGCTTCAAGCTGATCCCTCCGTATGTGAATAATTATTCTTTTCAGGACGAACTGGATGACATCGCCCGCCGCGCATCGTACTCCTCCAACGGCGACGACGATGTGCGCGCGAAGGTCATCAGGAAAGCCGCGAGCATGGATATTCCCTTGAAGGAAGACCAGATTACCGTTACTCACATGGGGGACTCGCTCGGCATAACGGTGCAGTACCGGGTGCACGTGGATATGCTGATCCATCCGGTGGACATGGACTTTACCGTTAATTCCCTGAACAAACGGATATAATATCCCGGACGAAGTAAAACTACTCAGCAGCACCAGCAGGTAACACTCTGGCCCGCCATGCGTCTGAGAGATCGAGTGGCGACTCAGCCCATTGAAGCCTATTAGAATCAGATTTCCTCGCGTTGAAGGCCTGCGAAAGTTCCTGAAGAACCGCTTTGTCCGGGCCGGCCTGATCGTCTGTGCGGCCGTTTTCCTGGTGATGTTCTCTGTTTTCACCTACTACTACATCAAGTACGAAAAGATTGTTGACCAGCGCATGAGCGGGCAGATCTTTGCCAACACGGCAAAAATTTACGCTCAGCCGCGCAACATCCGGATTGGGCAGAAGGCGGACAGCCGGGAAATTACCAATTACTTGCGCCACGCCGGCTATACCGAGGCCGGCGAAAAAGGTAAATCCGATTTCGGCACATATCGGCTGCTCTCCAGCGGCATTGAGATCAAACCCGGCGAGGAGTCGTACTACCGATCAGAAGGCGTGGTGGTACGCATCCAACAAGGAAAAGTGGACCAGATGTCCTCTCTAGGAGATGCCAGTACCAGCCTGACCTCGTACGAACTGGAGCCGCAACTTGTGACCGGGCTCTTCGACAGCCAGCAACGGGCCAAACGCCGTCTGGTGAAGTATGACGATATTCCGAAAGTCATGGTGGATGCCGTTACGTCCATCGAGGACCGGCAGTTTTTTCATCACGGCGGCGTCAATTACTGGCGGGTGGCGCATGCTGTCTGGATTGACATGATGGAGAAGAAAAGCGAAGGCGGGTCCACCATCACCATGCAGACGGCCAAGCTTTTCTTTCTCAGTCCGGAAAAAAGGTTCAAGCGCAAACTCACCGAGATGCTGATCGCTCTGGAGCTGGAGCAGCGCTTCTCCAAGAAACAAATTTTTGAGCTCTACGCTAACCAGGTGGACATGGGACAACGGGGTTCGTTTACCATCCGCGGGTTCGGAGAGGCTGCTCTGGCTTATTTTGGAAAAGACCTCAAAGACATCAATGCGCAGGAAGCCGCAATGCTGGCTGGATTGTTGCAGCATCCCAGCATGATCAACCCTTATCATCATCCGGAGCGCGCAACGGAGCGGCGCAACGTGGTGCTGGACTCCATGGTAGAGACCGGCGCCATCACCCGCGCCCATGCTGACACGGCCAAAGCCACGCCTTTGAAGCTGGCGCCGCAAAATGTTGAAGCCAGTGACGCGCCTTACTTCGTAGACATGATTCGCGAACAGCTGCGTGCCAGCTATTCAGACGAGGACCTGAATGGCGGCGGATACCGCATCTATACCACGCTTGATCCGGGATTGCAGAAAGCCGCAGCGGACGCAGTTGAGGTCGGCATCCGCGGCGCCGACGAGCAAGTGAAGCAACTCCGTATCCGCAGGACAAAACTAAAAGATGCAAAAGGGAAAACTGAAACCAAAGTGGTGTCCGGCCCCGTGCCCCAGGTCGCGCTGATCGCTCTGGATCCGCACACCGGCGATGTTCTGGCGCTGGTTGGAGGACGCAATTACGGTTTCAGCCAGCTCAATCACGCATTAGCGAGACGTCCTACGGGTTCCATCTTCAAGCCGTTCGTCTACGCAACCGCGATGAACAATGCGGTGATCGATGAACAGCCCATTTTCACTCCGGCGACGCTGATCGACGATTCCCCCACCGCGTTTGCCAACGGTGACGACCAGTACACTCCCCGGAACTACGGGGCAAAATACTGGGGACAGGTGCCGGCACAATTTGCGCTCGCCATGTCGCTGAACAATGCCACGGTGCGGGTCGCGGAGATGGTCGGCTATGACAAAGTAGCCAAGTTGGCGCGCGACGCTGGAATTTCATCCGTGAAGGCCACGCCGGCCATGGCCCTGGGGGCCTACGACGCAACGCCGATGGAGATGGCTTCGGCTTATACCATATTTACGAATGGCGGCCAACGCATTACGCCCACCTTGGTGAAGTCGGTGCGCGGTCCCAGCGGCGAGGTCCGGCAAAACTTTCAGGCGCAGAAAACACAGGTACTGGATCCGCGAGTGGCCTATGTGATGACCACCATGATGCAAGGTGTGATCAACAACGGCACGGCGGCCAGCGTTCGTAGTCGCGGCTTTACGGCACCCGCCGCCGGCAAGACCGGCAGCTCGCACGACGCCTGGTTTGCCGGCTACACCTCAAATCTGCTCTGCATTGTTTGGGTGGGATATGACGACTACAGCGACATCAAACTGAGCGGCGCCAAGCTGGCCCTGCCCATCTGGACGGAGTTTATGAAGCGCGCCGTGGCTTTGCCCAGCTACTCGGACGCGAAATACTTTAGCGCCCCGGCCGGAGTAGTGCAGTTGACGCTGGACAAAGTGACCAACCAGATTGCCACCCCGGCCTGTCCTAACGACTATACGGCGGCTTTTATTGAGGGCACCCAGCCGACCCAGACGTGTGAACAGCCGGTTGCGGCACGGGGTAACATCTTCCAGAGGTTTTTTGGCCTCAATCCGGGACCCGCGCCGCCGCTGGCGGTGTCTAATGAAAATGGTGCGATCCGGCAACGGGCCGGGGGCGGATCTGGCCCGGATCAATCCAAAAAAAAGAAGGGTTTCTGGAGTCATTTATTTGGTTCTAACGGCGAAAAAGAAGATAATGGCAAAATCAAGAGACCTGAGGCTAGGACGACGGCGTCAGGCCCACCGCAGTAAAGCCTGGAGGCGTACATGACTCGCTTCAGCCGTCTACTCGTAAGTGCGACGCTGCTTGCAAGCGCCCTCTCTGTGTCCGCGCAGCAAACGCAGCCTTTACCATTTCAACTTGGGCCCCGCAGCCTGGCGCCTTCCGCAGACTCTTCCATCGAGCAGCTGGAAGACCAGGGGGACATTCTCCGAGCGGAAAAAAACTTTCTGGATGCCATGGATTACTATCAGGCAGCCCTGAAGAAATCCAGTACCCCAGCGCTCCACAACAAGGCCGGAGTGTGCTGGATACAAATGGCCCGTTACAGTGATGCGCGCAGAGAATTCGAAAAGGCCATCAAACTCGACAGCAAGTATCCTGAAGCCCACAACAATTTGGGCGTGACTTACTACCAGATGAGGCAGTATGCCGGGGCCGTGAACGAATACCGGAAGGCCATTAAGCTGCGAGAGAACTCAGCCAGCTTTCACATGAACCTGGGCAGCGCGTATTTCAGCCGCAAGGCTTATGACGAGGCGTCCCGAGAGTTTGCCCGGGCCTTGCAGATTGACCCGCAGATTTTTGACCCGCAGCCTTCGGGTGGTGTGTCGGTGAAGCTGGCCACTCAGGGTGATCGTGCCTATTTCCATTACACCCTTGCGAAGATGTATGGCTCGAAAGGCGATGCGGAACGCTGCCGGGCGTATCTGAGTAAAGCCAACGAGGAAGGCTACCCATTTATTAAAGACGCGCTGAAAGATGACGGCTTTGCCGCACTGCGCAAGGACCCTCAATTCATATCGTTTGTGCGGTCACTCAGGCCGCCCGACGCTCCGCAGTGAAGCGCGGTCTGTTGCCGATCAGAGAATTCTGTGTGCGCGAACGATGAATCTCTGGGGCGCGGAGCCCACGTAATAGAAGGGGTAACAGGTCACCAGAGTCAGAATTGAGTCACTGGAATTGTTCAGCACAGCGGTGTCCTCGGGAGCCACGATTTGCGTAAGGTCCACCCGGTAGTGATAGGCCCCCTCTAAAGTCTGCAGCATAATCTCATCGTCTTTGTGGATATTGCGTAGCGCTCTGAAAAACGTGTCCCGATGTCCCGCGAGCCCCACGTTGCCCGGCTGGCCCGGGAGCGCGGTGCCTGGAATATGTCCGACGGCCCGGCTCAGTGTTTTGTTGTCGATGCCCTCCAGGATCATCGCACCAACGCCGAGCGAGCTGATCTCGATGCGCCCCAGCGGAGCGCGACTTCCGGCAACGCTCGGAACAGCAGCATTCGGGGAGGTATTCGGAGCAGCATCGCCCGGAAGGACCGCGGTCGGGGCATTCAAGGCTTCTTCGAATTCAGCCGTTGCCCGCGTCTGGTAAAGCTTGGCGTCGATCAGCGTAACAGCGACGTAGCCGAGCGCGATAATGCCGGCAAGAAAAAAGAACCGGCTCCAGCAGAGAAGTGATTGTCTAGGCGGGAGAAGCAACGGGCGCCGCTGAGCGACGGAACTCATGGCACGTTACTCTTGGCCGAAGGCGGCGGCGCGGGAACCGGAGCCAGGGGCGCAACATAGCCAGCCCGGGTCCTGACCACCAAGTGTGTATGGCCCGGGGCACTGGCTTTCACCTGGATCGTGCGATATGTTCCATCCTGCCTGGTGTTCGCGGGAGAATAAGCGACGGTGTACAGATTGCGAATATCGCGCGCGATTCGCTCGCAAATTGGGACGACTTCCTTGAGGGTGTCGGGCAGGAAGACATCGCCGCCGGTATCCTCGGCAAGCTGCTTCAGCACGCGAGGATTGCGGTCTTCATCTTCGTCCTCAAAGAGGCCAATGGTATAGATGATGGTATCGGTGCGGTGCGCCATGGCCATGATCTGGGCCAGGTTGCTGCGCTTACTGGCATTGTCGCCGCCGTCGCTGATCACGATCAGCACTTTCTTGTCGCGGTTACCCTGCTTGAGGTGTTCCAGTGCCACAGCCACAGCGTCATACAGCGCTGTCTGGCCATTGGTGTGGATTTTGGAAAGCGCAACCTCCAACTGGGGCACCTGGTCGGTAAATGGCATTCCTTCCGGCAGACCGAACCGGACGTACTCGTTGAAATTGACCACGAACATCTGGTCCTGCGGATTGCTGGAATGGACGAACGCCAAAGCGGCGGCGATGACCAGAGCGCGCTTGCTGGCCATGCTTCCGCTGTTATCGATGACCAGACCCACGGTCACCGGAACGTCCTGGTGGCTGAAATGCTTGATTTGCTGCAGGACTCCGTCCTCATAAACTTGAAAGTTGTTTTGGTCGAGTCCGGAAACAAGAATGCCTTTACGGTCCAGCGCGGTTGCACTCAAGACGACCAGATTAGTGTTGACCTTGATTTTATAGAGCTCACCGGAATAGTTTTGCGAGGGTGCTTGCGACGGAGCCATACCCGGCACAGCGACCAAAGACAGCAGAAGGGCCAAGCGTGGTGTACATGAGAAGATGTTTGTCATACGAGCTGAATTGTAGCCTCACAAACTGGTGACAGATCCATTGTATCGCTATGAAAAACGGGGTGGTACTCGTGTACCACCCCTAATTGTACGGTGCGATGGCTCAGCTTGCTCGATTGGAAAGTCGCGCACGTTCATTCGCGTTCTTTTTAGTGAACATCCAAAGAGCAACTCCCGTGCCCAACGACATCAGTCCGATAAGGCCAAAGAGCGGCACGAAGCTGGCAGTCTGCGGCAATTCGACAGCCGCGGGCGCCTCCTCAACAACCGGTGCTGGCGGTGGTTCAACAACTGTCGCCATGTCGATGGTTTCTCCGGTAGGAGCAACGGCTTCTACAGGAGCGCTCCTTAAGACTTCGACCGGCGCTTCAGCCACTTCGATCGGCGTCGCAAGGACGGGCTCTTTCACGATTGCCGCCAACTGGATCGCCCGGGATTTGGGATATACAAATTCCTGGCCCCAATTTGCGCCCGGATAGAACCAGGCCCGGATGGCTTCGGGTTGACCTTCGCCTCTTTCGCGAAACGTCATGACCGTCTTACCGGTGACCTTCAGGCGGTAATTCGGGATGGCGAGAATGGTGGTGAACAGATGGTTGCCATCTGCGCTGAAGATCTGGACGATGTTACGGTTGGAGGTTGAGTCCATCAGCTTAAAAATGTAGGTGCCAGCCGGCAAAACCTGGGCGCCCACTCCGGGGACTTCGACCGGCTCGCTGAATGTCACAATGGTCTTGTTATTCCACTCATCGGCGACTGCTGTCGGCAACAGGAATGCACAGGCCGCAAGAACAAACAATGCGATCGGCAAAATTTTCATCAGTTTCATTTGATACTCCTTAACTTTCATATTTTTCTTTCCTGGACCACGTTCAGCGCGATCTCTGGGAAGACGACCTGTGAACCTTCGGTGTTGCCGCTGGGTCACACTCACTTCATCAGCATGGCACACACGGAAAGAAGGTGATGGTCTGAATTGCTCAGGACGCTGATTTTTATTGCAACAGAAATACTCAATCATCGAATTGGTGTAAAGATATGGAGCAGCACAAATCAAATTAGCAGCGCGTCAGGTGAGCGCTATTGACCAGACTACCAGTGCGCTTCTCTGTTAAGTTTTGATTTCGATTTGAGATTGATCTTGTCTGATCTGTATTCACATCCACACTTTCGATATTCGTAACAACTTGATCTGGAGGCAACATGTCTGACAACCGCACCAACAATATTGGCTGGTTCCTGGCTGGCTTAGGCCTTGGGACCGTGGTCGCAATCCTTTACGCACCCAAATCGGGCCGCGAAACCCGGCAAGCAATCGTGTCCGGAGTAGATGATGGCCGTGAATACCTGTCTAATCTCGGCCGCAACGTCCGCGAACAAGTCGGCGATTGGGTCACTTCCGGGAAGAAGATGGTCACCGATAAAACACGGCAGGTCGGTGCTGCCATTGACGCTGGCCGCGAGGTCATGCGCGACGGAGCACCTGAGAAACGCTCTTAGATGATCATGGATGTGGGAGTGGACTCCGCCAAGGAAAATGACCCGGTCTTTGGGAAAGGCCCCTGTGCAAATTACAAATAAGATGGCATGTTGGCTTCTGGACCGGTATTTTGAACGCGCTGTGGCTTTCCTGCAGCGTCATCCGTTTCCCCGGTCCGCTGAAATTTTCTCCCGCACACAAACCAAACGGTCCCGGAAAAGCCTTCCGGGACCGTTTTTTGTTCAGCTTACGGGCTCAACGCCCAACGTGGCCCACGCGAATCTTGGAAAGAGAAGGCAGGATTCCAAACACATTCAAAAGCCAGATGGCAACGCAAATGATGACCACCGCGTTCAAGATCGACTTGATGGTGCTTTGCATGGGGATGAGTCGATTCACCAGCCACAGCAGAAAACCCACTACGATCAAAACAATCAGTACTTGTACTAAAGGCATAACTTGCTGATCTCCTTCTTCTCGCGCGCAGACTCTGCGATGTGGCCTTGCCGTTGTCTCTCCGCGCTCTACCTGCATGGTAAGGCGCACCAAGAACATGAGTCTGGTCTTTTTTGCACAGATGGAGACACGCCGTACAGGCGCTTAGTGTGCAATTGTGCACAGATTTATGTCGCCTGGGAGTCGAGAATTTCCGGACTGACCAGCATTGTGCTCCGCGAACAGGCGAGAGTGCCAACGTGCGGGTCGAGGAGCGGCGATCGGTGAATGTCCACTTAATCAATCCGAGCAGCGTATCTTTTGGCACCGCAGTCATTACTCCGCGGTGGTTGTACGTGCTTGCCGGAGCAACACCTGCAAGCTATGGCGATCCGCACCTTGTGGATGAAACCCTGGCGCCCGTGGAGCCAGCCGACATAATGCCGGGAGACGTGGTCGGCATTGGCATTCACACTGGCAATGCGCTTCGCGGATACGAAATCGGCAACACGGCACGGGCTCGCGGAGCCACCGTGGTCTTCGGCGGAATTCACGCGACGCTCTATCCTGAAGAAGCGGCCGAACTGGGCGGCGCCCACGCAGTGGTCAAAGGTGACGGCGACATCGTATGGGCCAGGGTGCTGGCTGACCATGCAAGAGGCGCTCTTCTGCCGCAGTACGCCGGCGGACGAATTGAAGCCGGTGACTTTGTGCCGGCGCGATGGGACCTGATGCCGCGCAAGAGTTACATGTGGGCTTCGGTGCAGACCGTCCGCGGTTGTCCCAAGCATTGTTCCTTTTGTTCTGTGTGGCGCACGGACGGACAACGCCCGCGCCAGCGCACGTCCGATGCCGTGATGGAAGAAGTCGTCCAGTTGCGCAGGCTTGGCTTCCGCTTTATTGCGCTGGCCGATGATAATTTCTATCCCGTCACGCTCACGGACCTCGCACTTGCCAAGCAGCAAAACAATATTCAAAAGCTGAATGAACTCCAGTCCATCCGCGCCGAGCGGTTCGAGTTGATGGCGCGTCTGGCGCAGCTTCCGAAGAACACGATTCTGTTTACCCAGATCACGATGGAAGCGGGCGAAGACCCCGAGTTCCTGACAGCCATGCGGGCCGCCCATATTCAAGGCGTTCTGGTCGGCGTGGAAGCTGTGACTCCGGAAGGGTTGAAAGACGTCTATAAAGACTTCAACTGCGTGGGCGAAAAACTGGCGGAGCGTCTGCGGACATTTCGCAGGCATGGAATCTACGTGCTCGGATCGTTTATCTTCGGTTTGCCCAGCGATCGTCCGCAGACGTTTGACGCCACAGCGGCACTCGCGGAACAAGCGGACCTGGCGTTTGCGCAGTTTGTGATGCTGACTCCTTATCCCGGGACCGTTGACTTTCAGCGTTGGGAAAAAACCATGGAGGGCAACACCACGCGAATTGGCGGCGTGCCGCTTACACGAGTATGGCTTATCCCGCGGGCGGTGCGTCCTCAACTTTTCTGGGACCATCCTGTGATGTCGGCGAGCGAGATCCGCACCCGGACCCAGGCTGTGTGGGACCACTTCTACAGTCTGCGCTTGATCTGGAAGCGCGCACAGTTTATTCCTTCCATGAAGGGCCGGCTCGCGTTCCTGTTAATTTCAAAGCTTTACCGCCGCATGTATGCCGACACGGGAATCGCCACAGATAGTGCGCGGCTCGCCTGGTCCGCACGTTGGGCGCGTTTGCTGGCAAGATCATGCCGCCGACTGTTTGCTGGTGAAGTGATGCCCTGGTTGCAAGTGCCGCCGCGGATCAGTTCCCCTGATCTGGTCCCACAGAGCCTCGGTGTGGGAGTTGTGCCCGGCAGGGAAGACCTCGTTACCGGCTGGGTCCAGTAGCACTGCTGATCTTATTCAACTGTCTGGCGGCCGTGATCCGGTAGTCTTTGTATTCGATACTGAAGTCAGCGTGCCCGCCCATGCGAACGGCGGTCAAGCTGTGATTGTGCGCGGGCAGCCAGAAATCATTCACGTTCACATATAGCGTTTCAATCCTGGTGTCCTTGATCCAAAAAGACGGTTTTTGCGCGGGCTCCACCGCAATCCGTACAATGGCAAATTGTTCCGCGTCCACCCAGATCCGGCCCTGGAAGAGGAACTTGTTCTTCGTCCTGGGTTTCACGGAAAGTACGTAGGCTGGCCCGCTGGGCCCTGTTTCGCAACCGATCATCGTGAATTCGTAGTTCTCCTGATTGATGGCAATGCGCTTTTGGTTTTCAGCCTCGAGTGCTTCCTGCTCACCCTGCAGAAGTTTCTTGAAGACCCGGTCAATCAGCAGCTTGGATCCGGTTTCCGATACGATTTCAAATTCCTTCGTTCCGGGCGCCCGGTATTTTACTTTCACAACCATCTCCGCCTCACGGCCGCCAGGAAACCCTTTGTATTCCAGCCGGTAGACTCTGGTGGATTGATACGACTGCAGCGCCTCGGTCCGCTCCAGGTTCATGCGGACCAGGTTCTGCACTACCTGGCCGGCAGTTAATTGCCCGCCGGTCGGCTGGACGGACGACGGTTGGGCCGGTGGGTTCGACTTTTGTCCGGCTGTCGGCGGACATAGGCCCGCGCCGAGCAAAATCATGAGCAACGTAACAAGGATGGAGAAGGGGCGTGCTGTGTTCCTCAGCGACACGCTCGACGCGGAAGGCATTCGGCCGGGTTGTCTGGCGAGAGTCCGCATGCAGCGAAGATCGCAGCTTCGACCGGAAAAAGCTGTACAGAATTGAACAGGCCACGCCCCATGGGCGGGCCTCCGCGCAAACCTTAAATGGGCAATTTGGATCAGATTAACAAGGCCGCGAAATGCCATAGTGTTGCTGTGGTCATTTTGAATTCTCGTGGCCCTATTCACGAAGGAGAGAACAAATGCTTGCAATTGTGTTAATCGTGGTTTTAGTTTTGGCCCTGGTGGGCGCGCTACCAAGATGGCCGCACAGCCGGAATTGGGGTTATTTCCCGACCGGAGGACTGGGACTGGTTCTGATTATCGTGGTCATTCTCCTGCTTCTGGGTCAGATCTGAAATTAAGAGGAATCCAGAGCCAGGCAAGCCAATCCCATTTCGAACTACAGCAGAGCTGTGGTCAAAATTGAACAGCGGTGCCCTTACTGAAGAATGTACGATTGCTTTCGTGGCTATCGTCAGTGAAAAACCTCACCGAAAACGGGCTTTTCAGCCCGCGGACTTTCTTGCTCACACCGGACTGGGCCGGACGATTGTTGATCTGAAAAAACACCAGACGATTTTTTCCCAGGGAGATCCCTCCGATTGTGTGTTCTACATCCAGGAGGGCCGGGTCAAGATCACGGTCCTATCCAACCGTGGCAAGGAAGCAACTATCGCTCTGCTGGGGATCGGGAGCTTCTTAGGCGAGGAATGCATCGCGACGGTCCAGCCCCACCGCATGGCCACCGCTGTCGCCATCATGCCGGTAACCCTGCTCCGGATTGAACGAAAAGAAATGATGCGGGTACTGCACGAAGAAAAACAGATGTCAGAGGTTTTCGTCGCCTACCTGTTGGCGCGCAACGTACGCATCCAGGAAGATCTGGTGGACCAACTGTTTAATTCGAGTGAAAAGCGCCTGGCTCGGGCCCTGCTGCTCCTCGCCCAGTTCGGCAAGGACGGCACACCGGAGACGGTGATCCCCAAAATAAGCCAGGAGATCCTCGCCGAAATGGTAGGCACTACCCGCTCACGGGTAAGTTTCTTTATGAACCGCTTCCGCAAGCTCGGTTTCATCGAGTACAACGGCAAATTGAGCGTTCACAGTTCTCTGCTAAATGTGGTCCTTCACGACTGAAACCATTTTCACGGGCCAAACAGCGGGCGCCGCGGACATAAAATAAATGCACTGTTCTTTTTGAGACAGACTTGCAAGATTGATGAACGTACTATTGCGTTCCGGAAAAACTTTTTCCCGAACTGCGGGAGAGGAGGGGCCCATGTCAAGACTTGCCAAGCATCAAATTCTGGTAGTGGACGATGACGAGCCTGTTCGCGATAGCATTGGACTGGTGCTGACGTCATCAGGATATGACGTGCACTTTGCTGAAAACGGTTTTGATGCGCTCCTGCAACTGCGAAGGACCCTTCCCACGGTAATTATTTCCGACCTGAATATGCCGCAAATGTCAGGATTCGAATTCCTCTCGGTGGTCCGCCGGCGGTTCCCGCATATCTCGGTCATTGCCATGAGCGGCGCATATCACTTTGAAGATGCGGTGCCCGGCGGAGTGATTGCCGACGCTTTTTATCCCAAAGGCCGCGGTACGACCGACGAACTTCTAAAGGCCGTGACTAAATTGATTCACACGTCGGCAGCTAGGGCGGCGGCCCATCAGGAAGAGTCGGCGCCGGTGTGGATACCGCGGAATGGAAAAGATTCCAAGGGAATTCCTTATGTCGTGCTGACCTGCACAGAGTGCTTGCGCTCCTTCCCCATGGGTGTGGTCACCGAAGACCTGCAGAACATCCAGGAGACACCCTGCCTGTTCTGCCCCAATACCGTCCGATACATCATCGACTTTTCGCTTTCGATTGCTTCACCCCGGCCCGAAGCGGCGCCGGTGACCGTGATTCGCGGGCCGCTGAACACGGCGACAAGAGTCTAGTGGCTTCCTAGCTAGTCATGCAGAACGACGTTCAGCAGAGAACGGTGGACCTGTAGTACGCCGTTGTATTCGATAAACCCCAGCTTGCGGAAGCGATTCATAAAGAAGCTTACCCGCGCGCGAGTTGTGCCCACCATCTCGGCCAGTGTCTCCTGGCTGATTTTGGGGATCACCGTCTCCGCTGTGCCTTCCTTGCCAAACTGCGTGAGCAGCAACAGGGCGCGGGCCAGGCGCTTTTCGCTGGAATTAAACAGCTGATCCACCAGGTCCTCTTGAACGCGAAGGTTTCGGGCCAGCAGATAGGCAACAAAAATGTCGGAGAGGGCATGCTGCTCATGGAGCGCGCGTATCATCTCTTTTTTGGCGACCTTCAGTACAGTGCCCTCGGCAATTACGGTCGCAGTCACCATGCGCAGCGGGTGGGAGTTGGCTATGCATTCCTCCCCGAAAAAGTCGCCGGTGCCCAGCAACGCAATGGTGGCTTCCTTGCCGCCCGAAGAGATCACATTGAGCCTGACTTTGCCGCTTTGGATGTAAAAGACATCGTTAGCAGGGTCTCCTTGGGAAAAGACAGTCTGCTTCTTTTTCAGATCCACGATGGTCCGGCCCAGACCGGCACGGGTCAGAAAGGTGCGGGGATTAAAAAGGCGCATTCTCTTAAGCGGGGTCCTTGGCAGAGCGATATCTGTTGCCCTCGCCTTTCCCCCAGTACGTGTTTTGCTGCGCTGCTTCGACATAGAAACCGGCGGCTTTATTTGTTCAGGGCTCCAGGTGCGAAAATATTTTACTTGCTAATTGGCTAAAAGTTAAGCAGAAAAATCCAGAGGTCCAGAAAAGAGTTTTGTCATCCGGTCCGCTGTTGCTGAACCTATCACCAAAGCTGCTTCGTCTCAACATTAAGAACTAACATTAAGTCTTTTCATGTCTGATCTTTGTGGTGTTCTTAAGAACTCTTTAATCCTTTCTGTTTTTACGCAACCTCCCTGCCTTTGCACCTTCTCTTCACCTGTTTCAGATCCCATTTATGTGACGAGAAAGAATGTCTGCTCGCTCTTAACTAAAATCGCGGTGTGCAATTTTGAACATACAGCTTCAGGGAAAGCTAATAAAGTGAGCTGGATGGAACAAGATGCGGCGGTAAGTTAAGCCGCGATGAAAGAAGAGGCATGTATGCGGACACACAGCAACCACAAGATCTGGGCCACAGCACTCCTGCTGCTCATTTTCGCCGCCGGATGCGGCGATGCAGACAAGAATGCGGGTGGCGGTGGGGTCATCACCCCCACTACCCCGCCTACAGTGATCCTCGTGACTCCACCGGCCGGTAGTGTAGGCGTTTGCCCCAACACCGCCATTATCACCGCAACATTCAGCAAAGCGATGAACCCTGCGACCATCAACACCTCTACGTTTACTTTGACGGGACCAGGCGGAACGAGCGTGGCGGGGACAGTCACCTACGCTGCGGCGAACAATATTGCCACCTTTACACCTTCTAGCGGTCTTGCACTGAACACCGTCTATACCGCAACCATTACCACTGGGGTGGCTGACACCTTCGGCAATATGCTGGCGGCCAATTTCTCGTGGAGCTTCACGACCCCCGTGAATCCGTGTCCGCCGTCACCCATAGTGACCCTGGTAACTCCGGCGAACGGCAATGCCGGCGTTTGTGCCAGCACCGCCATTATCACCGCAACATTCAGCCATGCGATGGATCCTGCGACCATCAACACCTCTACGTTTACTTTGACCGGACCAGGCGGGAGCGTGGCTGGCGCCGTCACCTACGTTGCGGCGAACAATGTTGCCACCTTTTCACCCACGAGCACTCTTACAGCGAACACCGTTTATACCGCCACCATTACCACCGGGGTGGCTGACACGTTCGGCCAGCATCTGTTGGCCAATTTCGTGTGGAGCTTCACGACCGCTCCGACGTGTCCACCGCCACCGCCGCCCGTGCCGACAGGAACGACCTGCAGTGTCGGAATTCTAGCTGGCACCACGGTCACCAACGTCGCTGGTACGGCTACCCACGTTACTGGGGATGTTGACGTGTGGCCTGGAACCGCGATAACCGGATTTGGGGCGCCAGCATCGATAACGGGCTCGTTCAACACTGGACCGGGTCCGGGACCTGCGATGACCGCCCAGGGTGACTTGACCACGGCTTATAACTCTGCCGGGACGGCAGCAGGGGGGACATTCGGGCTCGGGACCGGGACTGGAACCGTCCTCCCCGCCGACATAGGAGGGCTACCCAACGCCTTCCCGCCTGGCGTTTATAGGACAACGAGCGCCCAGCCGTCGCTGGGCATCACCGGGAACCTCGTCCTCGACGGTGGAGGTAATCCGAATGCTGTCTGGATCTTCCAGATAGGGTCCACGCTGACGACGGCCGCCGGTAACAGCCACATTATTCTGCAGGGTAACGCCAACGCTCACAACGTGTTCTGGCAGGTCGGCAGTTCCGCGACCCTTGGAACCAACACAATATTCCAGGGAACCATCATGGCTCAGACATCCATCACGCTTACCACCGGCGCCACCCTCAATGGCCGAGCGCTGGCGCGGGCGGGCGCCGTCACCTTGGACACCAATATCGTGAATGTGCCTCCATGTCCATGAGGCATACGGTAGTGGGCCGGCTCGGGGGCGGGCCCACTACCGATAGAAATTGCCAGGGCTTTACGCAATTAAGAGTACGGAGGATATTACGCATGTCATCTCATTCAAAGGGCCACCTTGGTCGTGTTTTCGCAATGCTGTCGGTAACGATTGCTGTCCTGTGTACGCTGAGCACGCCGGTCGCAGCGCAGGACCAGCCTGCTCCCAAGGTGGAGATATTCGGCGGATATTCTTTCCTGTATCCCGGCACTGATATCCACGGTGTTCGCCCCCTGGGATTGTTTCCCTTAAACAGCCGCCTGGAATCGAATCCGCGCGGCGCCGGTGTGAGCGTTACCTATAACTTCACTCGCTGGCTCGGCCTCACAGCCGATTTGAGCAGCCATTGGGGTAGCGGTGAAACCACGATCGCCAAGAAACTTGACGATACCGGTTTGTCCAACCTCTCCTTTGGTCCCAAGGCCACGTTTCGCGCCAGGCGTTTTTCGGTATTCATTGAGGCGCTGGCGGGCCTCCATCGTTTGATGCCTGAAGACTTTCACCATGTCACCAAATTCGGAGCCATGATGGGCGGCGGTGTTGATGTCAATGTGTCCAGACACTTTTCTCTGCGGCTGCTCCGGGCCGACTACATGCTGTCGACGTACCGCTATGGTCCCATTGCCACGACGCTGAGCACCGATCTAAGAGGCATACGGCTGCAGACCGGCGTCAATTTCCTGTTCGGCGGCGGCGGGGGAGAGCCCCCAGCGCCAGCCCGCGCGGATTGCTCGGTGAGGCCAACGGAAGTCTTTGCCGGTGAGCCGGTGACCGTGACTGCCAGCGGATCCAATTTCCGTTCCAACAGCACGATCAACTACAAATGGAGCGGCGCTGGCGTAGCGCCTGGCAGCACCGGTGCTTCCATACAGATTGACACCACGGGAATGAAGCCCGGCTTCTACGCGCTCACTGCCGACTTGAGTGACGGCAGCAAGCATGGCTCTGCTTCGTGCGGCGCCAGATTCACCGTGAAACGTCCGCGTCCGCCGGTGATTTCATGCTCGCCGGATCCCGCGAGCGTGCCCATGGGTGGAACGTCAACCATTAACTCGAACGCCAGCAGCCCCGATGGCCGCGGGCTGACCTACAGCTACTCCGCCAGCGCCGGGAACATTCGCGGCAACACCTCCACCGCTACCCTGGACAGCACAAATGCAAATCCTGGGACAATCACCGTGACCTGTAATGTAAGCGATGACCGCAGTCCGGCACTCACGGCCTCCGCGACAACCACGGTTAACGTACAAGCACCACCGCCACCGCCGCCACCGGATGTCAGCGCTATCGAGAGACGCCTGGCCATCCACAGTATTTATTTTGCGACGGCCAAGCCGACGCGCGAGCATCCCGACGCCGGCCTGCTCGCCAGCCAGGAGAACACTCTCAGTGTGCTCGCAGCTGATTTCAAGACATTACTCCAAACCAAGCCGAATGCCCGCCTGACGCTGGAAGGCCACACCGACCCGCGCGGGTCCGTCGTATACAATCAGGGGCTCTCCGAACGGCGTGTTGATCGCGCCAAGCGCTTCCTGATCGAGCAGGGCGTTCCCGCTGCGGACATCGATACCAAAGCGTTCGGCAAACAACAAAACCTCACCGACGCCGAAATCAAAGATGCAGTCGAACGGAATCCGGAGTTGAGCCCAGAACAGCGGCAGAGGGTGCTCCGCAATATGCGAGTCATCATCCTGGCCAGCAATCGCCGTGTGGACATCACTCTGACTCACTCTGGCACGGGGACCCAGGAGTCCGTCCGCGAATATCCCTTCAACGCCGCGGATTCACTGACACTGCTCGACACCCGTGGCGGTACCAGAAAAACGGCAAGCCCCCCTGTGAAGAAGAAGTAGACGACGAAGGAGCCATAGCGGCCGGTATTTAGGACAGCAAGAAAAAAGTTAGAGGATCATTGAATGCAGGTTAAGCGTCGACCGAGGCGCTTTTCCTGCGTAAGGGGGTAAATGGACCACAACGAAGCAATCCGGGAATTTGAACGTCTGATGGAAAAACAGGCTGAGCACGCGCACACCGTGGCAACTGAACTTGAGGCACTGGTGGCACTTCTTCCCAATGAGAAGAGTCGTCAGCTTGCACGAGAGCAAGTCAAAGAGAGTCATAAGCGAGCTAAAGAGTTTCGTGAACTGGCGCAGAAGATCAAAGGGACCTAGCGCTGGCTCACTACGCCCCAGCCTGTAATCGCGAGTGCCGCAGGCGATCGGCGGCCACGGCCAGCACAATGATGCTGCCGATGATGATTTCCTGAATGTAGTTCGGCCATCCCATCTGCTGGCAGCCGTTGCGCAGGAAGGCCATGATCAGCGCTCCGACCAGGGAACCGCGAATGCTGCCTTCGCCACCTGCAAGACTGCCTCCGCCGATGACCACGGCGGCGATGATGTCAAGCTCCACTCCAACGGCAACGGTGGGATCACCTTGACGCAAGCGCGACATCTGCATCACCCCCGCTAAGCCGAATAGCAGACCGCCGAGGGAATAGATCAACAGCTTCATGCGCATAATGTGAACGCCGGCGGCACGGGCCGCGGTTTCGTTGGATCCCAGAGCAAATACACGGCGTCCGAAAACGGTCCGCCGGAGCATGATGGCGGCCAGCACCGCCAGCGCGAGAGCAATCCACACTCCGGGCGACACCAGCAACCACGATGGACTCGGAGACGCGACCGTCAAATTGTTCAGCCATGTGGCCGGAGCATTGACGGTTTGTTCGCCGGAAATCCACTTGGCCACTCCGCGAGCAATGCCCAGCATGCCCAGCGTGGCAATGAACGGGACCACGCGCAACGTCGTGATGACCATACCGTTCAGCAGCCCGACAACTCCGCCCACGAGAACGGCCGCGGCCAGCGCCATGAGAGGCGTCCATCCAGCTTGCAGTGCCAGAGCGCAGGTCACACCGGTGAGCGCAATGGTCGATCCCGGAGAGAGGTCAATGCCGCCGCCGACAATAATGATCGTCATGCCGACGGCGCCAATAGCGACAATGACAGTCTGCGCGAGCACGATGCGCAAGTTGGCAAGCGAGAGGAAGCGGCCAGGATTGTCGCTGATGGCTGCAAAGATGATGATGACCAAAAGCAGCGCAAAGAAGGGACCAAACGTTTGCAGCCATCGTTTCATTGTTTCGCTATGCTCCAGGTCGGCATTCGTTATTACTCGGTGGACGCAATCGCTGCCTGCATCACGGTTTCCGGCGTCCACGCTCCAATCGGTAGTGCGGGGGAAAGATGACCGCGGCTCATCACGGCCAGCCGGTCGCAGATGCCAAAAAGTTCAGGAAGATAGGAACTGACCATCAGGACCGCTTTGCCGGACCGCGCCAGCGAAACAATCAATTCGTAAATCTGCGCTTTACTGCCAACGTCCACGCCCCGCGTGGGCTCATCCAGCAGCAGAATTTCGCAGCCCTGGTGCAGCAGCCGCGCGATGGCGACTTTCTGTTGGTTCCCGCCGGAAAGCTTTTGCACCGCGTCGTTCATGTTTCCAGCTCTGACTTGGACTGAGTCGGCTCGCTTTTGTGCCTGCTTTAGCTGCCCCGTCAGGTCAATCCATCCCCAATGCGAGCAGGGAGAAAAATTGGTAAGAGTAATGTTGTCAGCCACCGACAAGGCCAGCGCCAGGCCTTCACCTTTGCGGTCCTCGCTCAGATATCCAATACCTCGCTCAATGCGGGCCTCAGGCGTGCTCTGTGGCAGCAACGGCTGTCCGAAGACGGTGATGTTTCCGCCATGCGTTGTTTGCAATCCAAAAAGCGCGCGCAACAGTTCTGTGCGTCCTGATCCGATCAGTCCGGCGATGCCGAGTATCTCGCCCCGCCGCACTTGCACACTTGCGTTGTAAACACCCGGAGCACTCAGGTTCTGCACTTCAAGCGCGCACTCTGCCGTTGCAGCCGGACCGCGGGCAGGGAAGAGGTCATTCACCGGACGGCCCACCATCGCGGAGATCAGCTCTTGATTGGAGACGTCCCCCAGCGGTCCGGTGACAACGCTCTTGCCGTCGCGCAGCACGGTGCAAGTATCTGCGATCTCCCTGACTTCTTCGAGGAAATGGCTTATATAGATGATCGAGATCCCGGAATCCCGCAATTGACGGATGGAGTGAAACAGCCGCTCCACGTCTGCATGCTGCAGGCTGCTGGTGGGTTCGTCCATGAGAATGAGTGAAGCACGCTGCGCCAGCGCGCGGCAGATTTCCACGATCTGGCACGCGGCAATCGTGAGCTCGGCCACCGGTCGCTCGGGCGTGATCGCCGGATGCTGAAAGGTCTTTAGAATGTCCGCCGCTTGCTGGTTGAGAGCACGCCGGTCGAGCCAGCCGTAGCGCCGTGGCTCGATCCCTAGAAAAATATTCTCAGCAACAGAAAGATGAGGACACAGCGATAGCTCCTGATGAATGTGCGCAATGCCGTGACGCCGCGCGTCCATGGGATCTCCAGGGTGATACGTTGTTCCCTGAAAGCGAATCGACCCGCCATCGGGCCGGACCGTTGCCGACAGAATATTCATGAGCGTACTTTTGCCGGCGCCATTTTCGCCGATGATCGAGTGTACCTCTCCCCGACGCACCGCGAGATCAACGCCGTCTAAGGCGAGCGTGGCCCCAAAGCGTTTTCTCACGTCCGAGATCTTGAGCAGCGGTGCTTCCGTCATCGTCATGATTAGGGGAGATACTTGCTGAGCGGCGGGTGCAGTAGTTGCTGGGCTTCGGCGTTGTCCAGGTTGTCCGGTGTCACCAGCATCACGCCGGTATCAATGCGCTTTTCGACGGGCTTACCTTGAAGATGGTCAACCATCGTCCGCACGCCGAGTTCGCCCATGCGAAACGGGTTCTGCACTACGATTCCCTGAAGTTGCTTGTTGCGCATGGCGGTTACGAATGTATCGCTCACGTCAAAGCCGATGAATGCGACCTGGCCGGCCTTGTTGATGTCCTGCAACGCCAGCAGCATGCCGGCGGTTGAAGACTCGTTCGGAGTGAATACACCTTGAATCTGGCTGGCGTAGCGAGTCAGCAGATTTTCCGACGCCTGCTTGGCTGTCTCGCGGGTCGGCCCAGCATACTGGTTGGAAGAAATCAGTTCAATCCCGGGATACGAGGATTTTAGTTTCTCCACGAATCCGTCTTCACGGGCCCGTGTGCTGGCGACTCCCTCCTGATAGCGCAGCAGCAGGACTTTGCCTTTACCGTTTAGCAGCTTGCCCATCTGGTCGGCGGCCAGTGCGCCGCCTTTCTTGTTGTCCGTGGCGATGAAGCTGACAATCGCTGAGGTATCCAGCGCAGAATCAACCACAATAGTTGGGATTCCAGCGGCGGCCGCTTCTTCCACCGGACGCACCAGCGCGTGACTGTCAAAGGGGGCAAGCACAATGCCGCTGACGCGCTGGCTGATAAAGCCTTCCACAACCTGGGTCTGCTGCTCACGATCATCTTCGCGCAGCGGTCCCTTCCAGATGATATTGACTTTCGTCCCTTGCGCTCCCAGTTCCTGGGACGCCTTGGTTGCGCCGGCGTGAATGCTTTTCCAGTATTCATGCGTGGAGCCCTGCGGGATCACGGCGATGGTGTAGCTGTTGCCGGAGTCGGGGTGTTTGCTGCATGCGAGCAGCAGACATAAGGCGAACAGCACACAGAGTCTTCTCATAACATCTCCCATGAACGGTAAGTGTGTTCAGCGTTCCAGCGTGTCATATAAAGGTTGCACGGGCCGCACTTCAGCATTGTCGTCCGAAGCCGTGATCGCCAGAATGCGTATTTTGTCATTATCAGGCAACGTCAAACTGCGAACGCCGGCTGGAATGGCGATCGAGTAGCCAAACAAGTAAGAGTAGACATACGGCTCGTTCGCGCCCTCGGCATTATGGCGATGCGAAGCAAACCAAGCCACCGGCGCCCGCTTGATGAATCCTTGCTTGAGCCCCGTATACTCGATCACGGCGCGGATTCTGGGTGGCGCGTTCGCTGGTGCACCGGGACGCGGCGGAAGCTGCTCCTGCTTGTTGTTCCATGTGCGGTCGTCCCACTGCCCGATGAATCCGCTCCAATCCTGAATTGTTAATTCGGTAGAGGTGGCGCCGACGCGAAACGCGGCTTTCTGATCGCCGTCTACCGATGCAGCAAGCAGATACAGCCGGGTGAATTTACCCGTTGGAAGTTGAATCGTTTGGCCCTTCGGCACAACTGCGAGTTGCGAGCCATCCGGCAGACTGATCAGGTTGAAGTTGATTCCTGCATAGGCGACCGTGGTGGGCAACATCTCGGCGGGCAGTGTGTGGCCCGTTGAGTCGAAACCGCTGGAACCGGCGACGGGCCTGGTGCCGTCTTTGCTTGCCACCGTCCGGTTGAATGGCAGCAACCGAATTGGCTGTGACTTTGTCGTCGCACTCGCTGTTCGCGCGGGAGCCAGATTCACCGCAAACGTGCGAAGCTGATACGGGTCGAAGGAAGTCACCAGTGCACCATTCAGGACTTTGGTACTGTCAGTGTTCAGCGGCATTTCCTGTCCGTTGACCTCGCGAACCGCCAAAATGGGGGTGGCAAAAGACATGCGGACATTCCGTTGAGGTTGACCGTCCATTTCAACCAGACGCACGATGATTTCATTGCTCTGCTCGGCCTTCTTCAGCGCGAGAACACGCAGACGGCTGTTGCTGAGACGCATGAAAGAGAAACTCTTGCCCAGTGCGCCAGGATGTGCAGATGTTGTAAAAGCAATCAGCGGTTGGTTGAGCCGCAACGCCTGCCAATCCGTTTGCGCTTTACGCCAGTCGCCCGAGTGTCCGGCCAGTCCATAGATGAATTCATGATGACCCCAATCCTGCGTTGTCTGGTCACTGTAGAACCGGCCATTGCCTTCACCCAGCCCAGGCGTGTAGATCAGAGTGAGGCGCAGCAGATTGTCATCAGGCTTGTCGGAACCGTATTTGCAATCCGAAAGCACGCTCACTCCGTAAGCGCCGCTGATATCGGTGAGATCGAACCATTGGTGCGAAGCGACTTCGTACTTGGTGGAAGTGTTGTTGCCCCGCTGAACGGTACCCACGTCCCAGTTGTAGGTGGCTACGGGATTGGCAGCGGTCAGAGGAAAAGTCGCTTTGAGCGCTGCTTCACTGGTCTTCCAATCAATGCTGTTCACGAACTCCACGCGATTACCGGCATCCCCGGCGGACAGCCGGATTGTTTGCACAAATCTTGATCCCTCGGTCTCCCGCTCCACTTGCAAGGCCACCCGCACCGGACCATTTTCCACGATACGCATCTTCGTAGGACCACCTACATAAGCGCGCGGCGGCTTCTGCTGGTCGGTCCAATCCATATTCCATGCAGGCCAGTCGTGCGGCTTTTCCGTTTGCAAGGCCAGTCGTGCCGGAGCGGAAAGCAGCTCTTTGTTGACGGATCGGTCAAAAATACTCGCAACATCGCCATTTGTGTCGAGACGAATGCGGTAGCGCGAATTCTCCAGTCCTGACTCAGTCACGCTCAAGTCGGGTTCGCTGTCGTCATTCATGGGAGTCGGGTTCGCCTGCACGTCGTAAACGGCATAGCCAACCGCAGGAACTCTTGCCAGGAAGAGAACTCTCGCCTCTCTGCCCTCGACGTGTGATTGTGAGAGCACAGTTTTTCCATCAGGGCCGTAGACGCGGATACCGTAAGGAATGGCGCCCGGAAAAGTCACTGCCGCTTCGACCACGTCTTCGCGCTCGATGTTGAGCGGGTTGTAGACCACAACCGGCAGGCCCTTGCCCTGAGTATCGAGCGCCGACGCAACCGATTCCGTGGCGCTGGTCAGCACAGATGCGAACTGGTTCATGGCCAAGACGTCGTCGTTCCAGGAGTATTTATTTGCAAGCGGTGTGGCAGTGCCCGCCATGATGTCGTGAAACTGTCCGCCCAGCACCAGCGTCCAGGCCCGGTTGAGACGTTCTTGGGGATAGTTGCGGCCGCCAGTTTGCAGCGCAATCAGGGAAGCCCGCTCAGCCGCTTCGGCCAACAATTCATTCTTGCGGTTCCAGCGCTTTCGGTACGCCTGCGATGTAAGTGATCCGGCGGAGTGTTCAATCAACTCGAGATCGCCGCTGTAGCGAGGAAGACGGGCCACCTGGGCCGGTGTAATGTCGAGGAACATCTGTTCTGCTGTGGAAGACACAACACGCAGCGGGCCGTCGCCCATTTGTACTTCGTGATTCGTCGCAGAGTCCGGTGTTCCGCTCTTGAGCGAAAGTGGTATCTTGCTCTTGCTCACGATAGTTTCCATGAAATTGACGGACGATTCACCCGGCGAACCGCCGATATCACCCGTGCCGTAGTAGTGATAATCGGTGAACACGCCGCTGGCTCTTCCGTTCACGTCGATTCGCTTCGGCCAGTCTACGTAATCGCGCGCGCTGTTGTGCGGGTCGCTCTTGCTTAGGTCGTAAGCAACATTGCCTCCGTAGCTGCCCGGATTGAGCGCCGCAATTATTCCCTTGCCGTCGGGACCGGTCCAGAAGCCTACATTGAAGGGAATTCCGAGCGGAGTTCGCTCCGGCGAATCCCGCCCGCCTACCGGCGCTGAAGAATGCCATGTAAGCTTCTGCGTCGAAAATCCTCTGATGCCCGCATGGGCCAGCAAACTGGGTAGCGACGCGGGAAAACCGAAGCAGTCCGGCAACATGTACTCGGCGCTGCTGCGTCCAAACTCGCGGCGAAAGAATTCATTTCCGTACAACACCTGGCGAATGATGGATTCCCCGGAAGGCGAGTTCACATCACTCTCTTCCACCGACGAGCCCGCCGGAAACCAGCGCCCGGCAGCCACGTAGCGCTGGAGCTTCGCGTAATCAACCGGGTAGTACTCCTTCATCATCCGATAGCGGTTCGACCCGCTGAAATTGAAAATGTAGTGCGGGTACTTCTCAAAGAGATCAAAGTTCTTATGCAGCGTATCGGGAAGATACTCGCCAATCGTTTTCGGATATTCCCACCGCCACTGCGTATCGAGGTGCGCATAGCCGACGACATAAAGTGTTGGCGTGTTGCTGAGATCCGGTGTGGCGGTAGACGCGGAATTCTGCTGGTTCTGCGCCGAGCACAGAGCAGCCAACGTCAGGAAACAGGATAGGACAGAATATTTCATAGGATACTGTGACCTGCGGTTGGCAATTGTAAATGATCGAAGTGACGGAGAAGTCACTTGCCGGCAATCACGTCGATTTCGCTAAAAAAAGTGTTGCCCCAGGGGTCGTCAGTTTCTGTCGGCACGACGTCGAAGAGCAGGTAGCGAAACTTACCCAGCTTGCCTGTGGAACCCGTGATGCTCACGCCGTACTGTCCTCCGGGGTCGCCTTGCTTAGGCCGCGTGTCCACGGTGGCAATCAATTTCCAGCCGCAGGACGCCGGGTCGGTGCGGCCGTCGGGTTCCGGGTTGAACTTAGGATCGCTCCCGTCAGTGGCAAACAGATTGTAGAGCTGTGGTCCGCGGGAACTGGAGTGCCAGGAGTAAGTGTTGACCTGGGAGATCTCGATGGCCTCACCGAAGTCAAAGCGAAACCGTCCGCCATAACTGCCGGCATTGAAGAAGAAGTTAGCGGCAGGCTGGTCTTCATCCACAGGCAAAGCGCCATCGGTAAGCGCACTCAAGTCCGCGCCACCCGGGTCTCTCTGGCCGAGGACAAGTTTCAATTTCGCATGAGAGGCCGCATTTCCCTTGGAAGGAGACGGGGCACTCTTGAACTTGAACTGCGGCGTTGCGTCCTTGCCAGTGTTGCGGTCAACGGTGATCCTGACCTCTGGAGAGTTCGCCAGTGCCAAGGCGAAGAGGACGGCGCTAATGAATCCTGTTCGAAGCATGTCGTTGATCATACAAGCTTGAGGTTTGGCTGCCCCCCAGGGATTCGAACCCCGATATGCTGATTCAGAGTTAACGCTGCTTGAATCAGAAAATCCCTGGTTACTGGCGAAGAATCAAGCACTTGCCTGGTTAATGGTTTCCCCGGTGTGCCGTAAAGTGTGCCGTGAGTCAATTGCGTCACGCACAATGTCCAGTTCCGGGTGTTGATAGGTCAAAGCAATTTTCACGTCCGTGTGTCCCATGGTGTCCATTACAGCTTTGAGATTGCCTGTCCTGCGCATGACATAAGTTCCAAAATCATGCCGGGCGCAGTACAGAACCAAGTTCTCGGGCAATCCTGCCGCTGTGCGGGCTTTCCCCCATTGCCGGTTCACAAGGGCGGCACCGATGTGTTTGCCCTTGCGAACTGACTGGAAGACCCAGCCCTCGCCGCGTCCCGCACACCGGCCCTTCAGAATTTCTGTTACCCGGTTGCCGATGGGAATGAACCTTCTGCCTCTGGAGGTCTTGCTGTTCGGGTTGAAGATCACACGGTTGTCAAAGTCAATGTTTTCGACACGCAAGCGATAGAGTTCACGAACGTTTCTCATGCCGGTATCGCGCATCACGACGATGATGTCTTTGAGTGGTTGTTCGGCAACAGATAAGAGTTTGCGTTCGGCTTCATCGTCCAAGCGCAGCGAACGCCCTTCCTCCTTGAAAAGTTTGAACTCCGGAGCCAGCATGAGCAGCTTCGACTCCTTCGCCTTGTGCAGCATCCGGCGCAGAGTACGAAGAGCGTTGTTGGCATTGGCGGGGGAGCCGGGAAAGCGCAAGGCTTCGGCGGCATCCGCTGTAATGCGATCCATTCTCATGCCAGCGATTGAGGTCGTTTTCAAGAGTCTCCAACCGTTTCGGTAGTAGCGTTGCGTTTGACCTTCCAGCCGGGCAGTTTTAACCCACTCTAAAAACTTTGTCGAATACTCCCGCAAAGCTGGGGCCTTCCTGTCCAGCGGGTCGGTTCCTTCCAAGGCGGCTGCTAATTTGAGACCAGCAATCTTGCCGGCCCTGGCCTCCTTGGTTTCTTCGGTCGATCCACGGTAGCGTTCTCCGCGTATCGTGAAGTCGTACCAGTAAAACTTCGATTTCTTCTTCTTAAACAGCTTCACGAGATTCCTCCCTTGCAGCCCGCACGGAAGCAACTCGTGTGCTCTTCCTGATGAACTCAAGAAGAACAGCCACATCATAACTAACGCGGCCCTCGATTTCTATCCAATTCGGCCCGACACCTTCATAACGCCAGCGCTTGAGTGTGGCTGCTGAACGCCCAAGAATTTCGGCGGCCCGTCGCGTGTTCACTAACTGCGGTAGTCCAGAGTCTCGGTCAGCTTCTTTTGCCCGTGTCATTTTCTTGTACCTGCTCCTGATCTCAAATACCTGCTACTCGCCCATGTCTTGTCCCTGGCCTGCTCCTTCAGAGCGGCCTTCGGATGGCGTCATGCCGCCATGTTCTTGTCCGACATCATGAGCGGTGGATACAGCGCCAGTGTCCTGCTCTGCATTCTGGTGGTGCTCGTGGCCTGGCCTTAAGGCGGTGCTCTGCGAGACCTCGCGCCCAAGGTCGTGCGCCAACTCTGATTTGTCGTTGGTGTAAATCTGCGCGTCATATCGCCCACGGGAAACAGAGACATAAGCCATTCGGCTGTTGACAAGCTGCTCTCCTTCTTCGGTGTCGGCGTGAATCAATACGCGGTCCGCAGTCTGTCCCTGGCTGCTGTGGCTGGTGACGGCATAACCATAATCAAGGTGCGGGTGGTCTTCGATGTTGAATTCAACCACTCGCCCGGAGTCGGTGCGGATCGCGATTGCGCCGCTTTCCCGAATGCTCTCGATAGTCCCCAACTCCCGGTTGGCGACATGCAGCTCTTTGGATGGCGCGGTGAACTGTGTCCGGTCACCTTCGGAAAACTCGCGTTCACTCTCCCGGTACACAGCCACGCCTTGCAGCCGACGGGGATCGTAAGTTACCTGCTCACCGTTTGCACGTTCAACGGTGATGAGGTTTCTCCCGCCGTCTGTGTGGTCAACCTTGGTATATTCTCCGGCTTGAATGCCTGTAACCCTGCTGCCTTTCGAATAACGCAGTACGTCGCCAACTTGATACTGCATGGCCCATGCTCGATCTGCTCCTGTCATCTCGTTCCGCGCTTCGAGAGTCCGAATGGTGTGTTCTTCGTCTTTGACGTGACCGCGCTGCTGCATCTCAAGGTGTATGAGAGCATTCAACTCGCGGCGCGATTGGTTATCCGGCGATACAACCAATGTCCCTTCGGGCTGACGGCCGTATTCTGCCGCCATCTCCGTCAACCGTTCATCTCGGGTTTCGATCTGGTGCACGCGGCCCTGGCGGTCAAGGTTTTCGACTGCCGCGCCCACCTCGCCGCGGGCAAGCTGTTCCACGGCTTCTCTGAGTGCCGGGTCTTTCTGACGCACGATTTCATCCAGGCGAGCTGTCCGCATTCCTGCTTCTTGTAGTTGCTGATAGGGTCTTCCGGCATCTACCGCCTCGTGCTGGCGCACGTCTCCGACCAGCAGCACGCGGTCATGCTCCCCTAAGCGATTGAAGAAGTCATTTATCTGTCTGGTGCTGGCAAGACTGGATTCGTCCAACACATACAAATGCCTTCCAGCATCCTCGTCCCGAGTGCCCCGTGCAAGATGGTGCTGCAAAGTGTGTGACTCGATGCCCGCCTCTTGTAGCTTCTGCGCCGCCCTCGATGTGGGCGCAAAGCCTTCGACCTGGTAGCCTTCTCGCTCGGCCGCATCTCGAATCGCTGCCAGGGAAGTCGTCTTGCCTGCTCCGGCCACGCCCTCAAGGGCGGTGATTTGGTCGCAGCTGCTGAGAATTTCTTCGACCGCTGCCCGCTGGCTGTTGCTCAGATGCATATACTCACTCCCAATCTCGCGGCGAGTTCCGAACGATGCCAATGCCGAATGCTGGTTCTGCCCGCCGCGCATAAAGCTGATGTTCTCGCGTTCCAGTTCGATCATCTCAGCGGTGGTGAATGCCCGCCCTGGCGCTCCGGTCGGGTTCGCGACTTGGATCAATTCACCTTGTGCTATGCGGGCAGCAAACTGTGAGCGCAATTGTTCAAGTGAGGCTTCACCCATGGAACGTTTGAGCGCATCCTGGAACAGATCGCGTTCGTCTGTCACAGCCTCGCGTTCGAAGTTCTTGGCGTTGGCGTAATTTAACGCTTGGTCAATTGCTCTTTCAGGCTGGTGTTCCCGGCTTGCTTCTTCCGTCTGTTGCACGCGGGCCTGGGCCTCGCTGACGACTCTCTGAGGTTGGTTGCCGTGTTCTTCGGCCATCTGTCGATGCCGTTGCTGCATCTCCTCGTGGGAAATGTCCAGCTTTGCGTCGCGCGTGCGGTGGGCTGCAATCTCTGCTGCTTCGGGACCATTGAGTCCTTGCTGGGCCAGATGTTCTTTGATTTGCTGGCTGCGCGGGCTGCTGCCTTCCAGATATTCCCGCGTATAGCCTTTTATCTCCGGCGCGCCATTGACTCCCGGCTCGATCTCGTACCGTAGCTGTTTCAATCGCAACGCAAGTTCTGCCCGATACACGGCGGTTCCATAGTGCTGGGAACGATAAAGCTCCTGGGGTTGCAGGGCGCGCGTGTCTCCGTTGTCGCGTTCGGTGACATTGAAGAACACAACGTGAGTGTGGAGTTGTGGGGCAGCATAACCGTTTACCGGCCGGCTGCTGTCATGCTCAAATTTGGCGGCTGCCCACTTGCCAGTTGTTTCCGGCGTATGATTGCCGCCGATGCGGGCTTGAACGTACCTTTCCAGTTCATTCAGTGCAACGTTGACACTCTCTCGATGGGCCGCGCGGACCCGTTCATCACCTCCGACCAGGGCGGTCAGAGAAACGCTTTTGGGTGCGCTGAAAGTGGCATCCCACCCGGCGCGGTGCTCCATCGTGCGGACGGTTCCGCCCCGTTCATTGACATACTCATGCGGCGCACGATGCCGCACAAGCTGAACACCACTATGCGGGTGCTGGCCATCGGCAAGACGGCCAAAATGCTCTTCCTGTACCTCGCCTTTCAATGCCCACTTGGCCGCCAGCTTTCCGTGCCACTCGCCGGGCACCTTTTCACCTTCGGTGTAATAGTTGTCCTGGGAGTTGGAAAACTCCTGACGGTGGTACGACTGCGCCTGGCCGGAACTGAGCGGTTTGGAAATAGTCAGCATTCATTCCTCGAAGTAAATCTCGATTTGTTTGTCCACTGCGATGCGTTGCATACATCACTTCCAGAATGGTTTCGTTTGCTGCTGGCCATCGTTGGGTTGCGCATCTTGTTTCTCTGGCTCAGGTTTCGGCTGTCTTGCAGACATGCTGTCTGTTGGCATTGGCGGCTGAGGTGCGTCTGTGTCTTGGGGTGGCGGCTCTGTGCTCTCACTTTTTGGTTTACGCAGAATGAAGTCCGGATGTTTTTTGGGCAAGTGGATGAATGGGAAGCTGAACCGCACAACCAGATTGCGGTGCAGGAGAAAGCCGTGGCCCTTGGGAAGCCCGCTGATCTCTTCCTTCATGACCAGCGGCGTTACTACTTGCTCAATCTGGTAAGTCCGTGATTGCCGCTGCTGTGGCATCTGGCCATCGGTGCGGCTTTCACGCAAGCGTTCTCTTTCAACACATCCGATCGTGTCGCTGATCCATTGGGATGCATGTGGCTCGCTGGTACCCAGGAAGATTCTGATTTTAGGCTGTGAGAACATCTCTTCGGCCGGGCGTCCGTAAATGTCCTCAATCTGGCTGCGTCCCTGGAAGAGCAGCATCAAGGGATTATTTGACTTTCGGTTTTCTCTGATCGCCGTTTTTAGCTGCGGCAGCTTGTGAAGCGTGGCCAGTTCGTCCAGTATGAACCACACCTTGCACGCGCCTGGCTTGCCCTGGTTCATCAAACGCAGGACCAGGATGTCCAGCCACATGCTGATAAGCGGGCGTAGTTGCTCCCTCGCTTCAGGGATGCTGGTAATAAAAATCCATCCGCGTCGCCGCCGTGACCACTCGGTGGCTGTCCAATTCGTTCGGGCTTCATTCTTCCGTGGCAATAGGCCCAAACTGTCGGCCACCATGCTGAGAGAACCAAACATACCGCCGCGCTGCGGCCCGGCTTCCTTGTACAGCATCCCCGCATAGGGTGTCCCTTTGACCCTGCTTTCAATTTCGCGCTCGTCACTCAGCCACTGGAGGAGTTGCTCCGGCGTCGGTTTCAGATTCAAAAGATGGGCGAAGATTTTGCGTGAGCCTTGAACGAAGAATCGATTCTCGTGTTCTTCTTCCGGAAACAGAGCAGTGGCAAGCGTGAGGGCTTCGGCTGGATGAGTTACTTCGTCCGCTGGCGACCAATACGGCATGCGCTCGTCCAGCGGATTCAGGATCAGGTCACCGCGCTCCGGCCTGTAGAACTGTCCGGTGTATTCAAGGGCTGGATCGTAAACAATGGCCGCCTCGTCCTGCTCGGCGATTTGCATTAGGACCTGGCGGGCCAGTGGACCTTTGCCATTGCCGGAGTCACCCGTACACATGATGTGGTTGTTCTCAAGGGCTCGGGGAATTCGAATGTGCCTCCAATCACGGCGCAGGAGTCTCTCCGAAAGCTTGGGCGGCTCCAGCGTGATGAATCCGATTCCGTCCGATTTGATCCGGCGGTTAAACTCCGCTGCTGTCACAAACTCCGGTCCGCGGAGCGTTCGGCCATACTTGCGGATGCGTGTGCGTTCGCGATCCTTCGGCAGGGCCACGACCAGCCCGCCGACCAAAATAGCAATTCCAGCCGAGAGGGAATTCCATGCCCAGTCTGTAAAAGTCTGCTCCCGGTAGATCACCCGGCCCACTACCCGCACGAGATCCTCGTTCTTGTATCTCTGTCGCGGCTCAAGTACGAGCGATAGGCCCTGCTGCTCAGCCTGTTCGGTAAGCACAAACGGGATCACTCTTCCGCCAGGCAAAGGCGTCTTTCCGGGCACGGCATCCTCGTCTGTTGCCAGCCGCTTCGTGCCGTGGCGGTCCACGACATTCAGCAGACGGTAGTAGCCGGCCACCCTGCCCGTGGCGCTCATCAGCTTGGCATTGAAGTATGTCGGTAGCCAGTAGCGCTGTAATGCCGTCCAACTCCACTGGTAGTCAATCACTGCCGAAAGGCACATTGCGGCCACCGCCAGCACCAGGACGCCAATCGTCCAGACCGGTTTGTCGCTCGGCCAGCCATATTGCTCGTTTCTTCCCCATTGGTATTTCACGGTTTTTCTGCTCCTTTCCTTGGCCGCCTCCTGAAGGAGGGCTTTTCGGTCAAGTTCGAGCGCAGAATCGCACGGGTTCAAAACTCGGTCAAATCGGCTCCGAGTTCTTCGATTTTGGCTGATTTCTGGGGTATGGCTGGAGAGTTTTCCACAGGGGGGAAGCCCCCTTCGACTGGATCAAGAAGGGATCGCGAGACGGAGAAGTCAGCAATGAGGAGGACCCAAAACGCCGGTTCCATATCCGGCGCCGTTCCCGCTAGGCTGGTTAACTCCCGGTAGGTTCTTTCCCGGCTGCTTGGTCGGCCAAGCGCTGGGCAGCACCGGTCAGCTTCTCCGCATCGGCTCGCTTGATCAGTGCTTGCATCTGCTCGGGAGTCAGTTTCTCGCCGCTCGCCAGGGCGTACAGTCCATTGAGCAGGATCATTCGCAGACCGAGAACCTCGGCCAGGATCGTCTCTTCCGAGGATTTAGACACCGCCGGATTCAGTTGAGCGAGCAGTATCTGGCGGCACCATTCGCCCAGGGTCAGGCCGCGAGCCTGGGCCAGGGCCTCAAGTTGCTGATATTCCTCATCGGTTACTTTGGCTCCGGCTGACCGTGTACGGGGAACTGGCATTTGATTTTCAAGCCTCCTGCTGGCATTAGAGGCTAACCGAAAGCGGCGCGGCTTCCAAATAATTCAGCAAGTTACCGCCCCATCCACCGGCGGGCGCTGGCCGGCGCTATTCCGGCGCTGTGCAGCAACCTTTTAGGGGTGGTGTGTCACAACGTAAACCCGACGCTGAAAGCGGCGCAGACAAACTTGCCCTCGGAATGCAGCTCGGGGGACGCGATGACGCTGATTGCCATGCCCCGAGCTGACAGCCCTGTTGGTCGGCGACGACAAGGAATACATCATGGGAGGGATAAAGGCCGCTTGGGGGAACAGAGCAAGCCGCCAACCAAACAAGCCAGATCGCCGAAAGGACGGAAGTATCGGCGGCAGACTCTGAAGGCGAACCGGAGCCAATCGTCTGACACCAGCGGCACAAGTCACCCTGCGGAAAGTGTAGGCATCCCCCACCAGAACCAACAGAATTGCTGAGAACGGCGCTACAAATGCACGCCATTCGAGGCCGACATTCGTGCAGTTCTGGCGGGCCGTTTAGATCTCGTTACTGGTGCAAACCGCACTAAACCGTGCGCCCAGTCCATGGCAATTACACGGATTCAGCGCAACCAATTCAGCACCGAATCGCGGCTTCCAAGGAAACATTAACAGGAGCGCGGCCGGCAACAATGATGCACGGCGTGTGGTGGCCTGTGCTGCATTTTTGCGCTGCTTTCATGGTGCTACGTGGCTAATAAGTGTGTCCTTCCAGCGCACAAACCAGTGGCTAATACCGTCCCGTTCACGGCGCAAAAGATGCAACAAAGAATGACACGCGGAGCGTTTCCTTTGGCGGTGGGGTGAGGCCGGCTGCGCTGCCACACGGCGGCGCAGCCGGAAATTTTTTACGGGTCATGGAGCTGTCTCCTGACCGTTCTGGGAGTTTGGAGTTCGGGATTGGTAAAAGATTTGTGGCGCGCATCGCCGCAAGTCTATTGCCGAAATGGGATGACCTATTGTGAAGACAGATACAGGGGCACGCTGCGCACGTGCCCCTCAGTCTGTTGTTAACTGGCCATGAACAAAGTGCCGTCCCGGTTAAAGACATCGCGCAGGATTTCTCTGCTTTCTTTCAGAAGGTTTTGCAGCTTCATCCTGGACACACCCATGGCTTTAGCCACGGCATCGGAATCAAGCATGGCGCGCCTTCCTCTGTTCTGTTTCGATCTGGCTTCATGCCGTCCATTCCAATAATAAGACTGGTCGCGCAGGGCTTTTTCCGGTCCGAGGGCGGTAATGATCTTCAGCATTCTGCTGTGATCTTCGCGCAGGTGCGGAAAGTGAGTTACCTGCTCCAGCAGTTCGCGGGTAATCACGTCTCGTTCAACAGGATTCCGGTGTGAGTTGTTCACAGCGGAGAACAGCGTAAGGTCTTCGACCGCTTGGATGCCGAAATTCTCCTGACGGACGCGAAAGGCATACGTCGTGCCAAAGATAATTGTCCGCATGAGATACCGCCGGAACGCATGAGGAACGCAACTGAGCTGCGAACGTTTTCGCTCGAACAATTCCAGAAGAGCTGCAACGGCTCCGTCGTACATTGCCTCACTCTGCCATGCCGTTGGTTGCACAAAGATTCGATTTGCCCTGCGTTCGGCCATTCTTTGGGCCAGCGGCATGGTGCAGGCCAGAAAGATGTTCAATGCCTGCGGGTCATCATGGTTATAGTAAGCAATTTCAGCAATCAGGATGCGCTGGTCACGGTCTCTCATGGTGAACAGATGGCTGCATAGGATTTCCATCTCATCCCCATTCAGGACAGGAATCTGCTTTGTTGTAAGTAACTCATTGACCATTGCCAGTACGGGCGGAAGGAACGGGGCGGCTGTGCTCATTACCGCACCTCCTGCACTGCTGGCTGTGCTGCCTGTTGCAGAATGGCTCCGGAAACTGCCGGGGTTTGTTCCGCATCTTCTCTGGGGCTGATCGCTCCGAGAATTTGCGCGGCTGCGCGTTGCACGACTTCCAAGCTCTCTTGCAACAAGCTGGCGTCACCGTGGTAAAGCTGGATGTAATCGGCTGACCCCGTTCCGGTGTCCAGTCCCAGGGCATGACACACGACAAAGGCAACGGCTTCGGCTTCGGTTTCCCTCACGGTCTTGGTAATGAGCGTGCGGCGCTCAGCTTTGTGTAACATCTCGTGCGCCAATTCATGAACGAGGGTGGACAGGGTTTCCGTGGGGGCCATATCCGGCAACAGCCGAATCAGACCGCCATAGGACATGCCAAGGGCGGGAGAAATGGCATCGGAGTACTCAAACTTGATGCCCTGAGAGGCGACAAATTCAATCAGTCTCGGCAATGTCTCGCTCACTTCGCCGTGAATGGTGTTGCCCAATTCTGGCAACGGTTCGCCGTCCGTGCTCGAAACATCAAACACGTACACGCCCCGGAAGCCCAGCAATTGCCGCTCGGTCTGTGCTTCTGGCTGTGCGGCATTGGCCTCGGGCTTGGCGCTTTTCTTAGCCTTCTTGCCGTTGGCCTGTGTTTCCGGGGAAACATGTTTGCGCTTGTAGCCGATGAGGGGAGCGAAAATCAAAATGCCTTTTTCACCCCGCTTTACTCTGCGGCCCAACTCGTTCCATGTGCGTATGCCTGCAACGCGGGTGGCTGAAGGCTTTTGCGCGGCGATTAAAAGAATGTTGTTCAAGGAATAGGTATGGAAATACGCCATGGCCTTGAGGTAAGAGGAAAGTGCTTCGCTGTGTCCCGATTCAAGGGCCTTAACGAGAGTGTCAAGGCTGGCTTGAACGAGTTCCTGTGTGCTGGTGGTTTTGCTCTTGTTCCCAAATAACATTAAAAAACCCCTGTTCCGCCGGGTGGCTGTGATTTGTTCTTCACTTCACGCGACAGCGGAACAAATCCGGCCACCCGCGCGGACAGGGAAAAACGCAGCGCAGCGAGGGTGGCAGGGCGCGAGCGTCGGCGCGCTGAGTGACAAACGCGGTTGAGTTTTGTTTGGCGCGAGGCGTGCTAGACCCCGCGACCGTCCGAGCCGCGGCCAAGCGGCGCCCACCCGAGCGAAGCGGAGTGGCAAAAGACGCGAAGACTACCGCCAGGCTGTTGGGTTTCACTGACAGTAGAAGAGGATGACGGAGGCAGATAGTGCGAGGTCAATTTCAAGCAGACGCGAAGGACCATGCGGGTATTTCCTGTACAGTCTTTTTCGAAGGAGCCTACCGAATGGATATCGATGCAATTGTGCGAGAGTTGGAAAAGGAGCGGGATCGAATCAGCAACGCCAAGAGAAATGGCAAGCACGACGGCAGAACGCGCCTTGCCAGATCGGCCAACCACCACCCGAGGTCATGAGCCTTGAACTGCCGATCGGGTCGCCGTGGTAGTAGGACGTGGTTCGGTCGTAGCAAGTTCCGCAGGCTGAGTGGTCGATGCTGTACGAGGGGCTCGTTGCGCCGGTTTGATTCAGACACTGAACGATGGAGTCTGGCCGCTCGCCAATCGGATGTAAAACGCCATCGGCCCCCACGACCGCGTAGGCCCCATATTTTACGGTCCAACTGGTGTTGGCCGCNNGTGGTCGTTACCGTCTCGACAAACGCATTTCCATCCATGGTCGAGCCGGCCACAGGCGTAAGATCGATCCGGCGAAAATGTCCCTGATTGGCCGGCACACAGTCCTGGTTCATGGGACAGCCACCTGTTTAGGCGCGCCGCTGGGATAAAAACCGATGTTGGGATCGGTATCGTTTACGTTCCAGTAATTGGTGCCCACAGACGTGCCGTTCCAATTTGGCAAACTGCACCTGACTCAACTGGTTGCCCGAGTTGTAATTGTTGGTGACCACGCGGCCATCCGGATACGTCAGTTGCGTGAGATCGCCCGCCAAGTTGTACTGGGCCCGTACCGAGTTACAGCCGCCATTGACGAAGGCGGTGGGCGTACAATCCCACTGCCAGTTGATTCGCCCCATCACGTGGTAGCTGAACAATGTGGCCGCATTGTGACCGTCATAGACGAACACCAGCCGGCCAACGGTGCTGGCGCGTTGACCCCCACACCCCCAGTCACGGAATCCGACCTCGCTGCCAAGTCTTGCCTGCATCTTCGGTGTACACGATTGTCCCTTCGTCGCCGACGGCCCAGCCGTGGTCGCCAACGAAAAAGATGTCCTTCAGCCACGCGCTGTGAGTCATCTTATCCTGCAGATGCAACAATTGACGCCAAGTCTGCCCGTCATCCGTCGTCTTCAGAATCGATGAATGAGAAGGCAGCTTCTCGCCTGATAGATGTATGGTGCTGCCGGTAGTAACACGACCCACGATGACATATTCAGTTTTCACGTCGGTCACCCAAACTCGGGCCACATATTCATTACTGGGTAAGTGAACCAAATGAAGAGTATTGCCTCCGTCTCTGGTCTGGAGCAAGGCGCTTGAGTTTAGAAAGATGGTTTTCTCATTTACGACCGCTAGCTCGAACAGGGTGTCCCATCTATAAGGCCCATGAGTGATCCAAGTGGTTCCGAAATCGGCCGACGTGAGGAGGCGGTCCCTTCCCAACACTTGGAGAAGGCCGTTAGGTAGAAGAGCAACATCCGTAAGGTCAACAACTGTTGGAACCGCCTGTTTGAACCAAGTCTTGCCATTCCGGTCGGACTTTAGAAATGTACCTCTTCTCCCCACCACGAAGATCTCCCGGTCTGAGTTGGACGCGATCGCCAATAGATCCTGGTCCGTGCCGCTAGCAAGATCACTCCAGGTCTTTCCCCCGTCGATAGTGGACAGAATACTTCCTTCCCTGCCCACTATCCAGCCTTGATCAGGATTGCGAAAGTATATGCCAATCAATGCCGGTTTTCTTTGATAGACCGCAACCCAGGATTTTCCGCCATCGCTCGTTTTGAAAACAATTTCGGCTTCAGGTAACGAGCCAAGGGCGTACCCATGTTGAACGTCCAAGAAAAAGACCTTATGCAAGTCAGGTCGCATCGTGGAGGCATCAGATGCATGCGAATAAAGAGTTGCCATCAAAAGCATGAGCGCCACAAACAGTAAGTGTTTTCGCACAAATTCCTCCTCTCGCTATCGCACACCTTCAAGCTTCCATTTCAACAGAAGCTGGTGGTTATCCTTGTCGTGAAATGAGATACTGCAGTTGCCTTTGTCGCATACTCCTTTGTGACTACCTGAATCCCTCGTAGGAAGTCCAAGTTGGGTCTGCATGCGATTGATGTGGGCAATGACACCATCCGCACCTTCGTCTGCCTCTGTGCCGACAGGAAAATTGTGATCGATTTCGTGTGCGATGACCATTCCCAGGGAAAATGCATCCATAACTCGCGTATCGCTATAATCTGCCGCGTTCTTGAAATCGGCGAAATCAATTCTGATGTCGAAAGTCCAAACGCCGTTAACCCTACTTCGCGGTTGGGTCTCCCCGAACGCAACGTTAGTACCTGAAAAGTCTCCCAATTTGAAGATTGTGGTAGTGCTGTCAATGGCCGACGTGATTTGAGCCCGCATGTCAGCCGATCCGCCATTCGCCTTTTCACTCTTGTCGTATGCGAGCTTGCCATCTTTACCAAAGTGTATGCTGCTGAGCCCCGTCTTTTTCTGTAAGTCTTTTTCGATCGCTTTCATCTGAGAACCGTTGAGTCGGTGCTTCTTGTCGTCTGTGTTTTCGACTATCTCACCGGTCGGATCAACATACCGGAGTGGATTGTTCCTTGCGTATGTGTATAAATTCCATGATTGGGGGCCGGATTTGTGAGTGTCATTCAGGAAGTTGTCTGGGATGGTGAATCGGCCAAGAGAATCAGAGTAGTACCGCGCCCCGAAGTAATCCAGCCCAGATTCATCATCCCGTTCTTTGCCGGTACT
>PLJN01000021.1 GCA_003140235.1 Acidobacteriaceae bacterium | reverse complement strand
GCCGTGTAGTCGGCATGGTTCTGCGGCGACTCCTTGGAGAAATCAGCGGAGGTATCTTCCTCCGGCGCATTCACCTGCGTCCCTGACTTGATGTTCAAATAAGCGCGGGACGCTTTGCGATATTCGTTGTACGTGAGACTCCAGAGCAAGCGGGCAATCGCGTCCGCATCGTTATCCAGCGGTAGCAATCCCGAACTGATGGCGGATGCCCGGCCCGCACCATGAGTATTGTCCAGTGCCGCGGCCCCCACGCGCATAATCACGTCCGCCGACCGGCGGCGCACGCTGGTCGAACTAAGAATGCCACCTTCGCTGCCCACCACCGACATCAGGCTCTCGTCATGGACCGAATACTCAGTGAAGTAAGGCGCCGGATCCAGCTTTCCCAACGCGCTCTGCGATCGCTGGAGTTCCTGCCGCATGGTGGAAAACAGAACGTCGTTCTTCTCCGTTGTCTGCGCAGTCGCGGGCATAATGCTCCCAGCGACAACGCACGTTGCCAGCCACGCTACAGCGACGATCTTTGATAGCGAATGTTTCATCTTGAGAAATTCTCCCCTGGGTTCCTAACGAAAGCTAATCTTAACAGGCAAATCAGAACTCAGCAGTCAGCAGTCAACCGTCAGCACTCAACATTCAGCCCCTAACCATTCGGCCCGCTCACGCGCGACCTATCCCGGCTGACCGTGGATCATGGCGTTTTTGCACCCCCCACCCCCCGGTTTTCGAACACTTTTGTTGAAAACAAAAAGGATTAGCGATTTCGACCCTTGGGTAACGAAGACCGTTTCGTGATCTGAAATTCGCCCTGAATTCTCGTTTGCTCTCCATCTTTAGAATTTCTCCCAACCCCCCAATCTCTAAAGGACACGAGGATTCCGCCTTCCCCCGATGACGACGATCTCGGCGATTCGCTGCCTGAGTTTTGCGCTGCCAAGTGCCATTTGCAGATTGCATCCTTCCGGCCAATTGCTATTGGCTAGGTGCTAATTGCTTCTAAATCCCGCGGATGGTACCCGATTTATCGGGACAGAGTCACGCGAATTTGGGTGTTTTAGAAAATATATGGCTTGACAATTCCACGCCGCGGACGACCTCTGTTTTTCGAGGAGATGGAGTGAGCACCAGAGATTTGCCTCCAATGTCATGCAGTCCAAGACTTGCTATTTTGAGCAGCGGCGTCTGGGCGGGCGAAAATTAAAATCGCGTCCGGTCAAAAGGGGTCAGCTTGCTGATTCTCGATTGGGCATAATTCCAGGAATGAAGTCGGATGCAAGACGAGTGCTAAAAGTAACTAAGGCTAAACCCTCCAAAGAATATGCCAATCTCCTTCGCCAACTCTGGAAAGAAGGACATGAGAGAGTCACTGCGTCTATTTTGGAAACACGAAAAGTGGAGAAGGAGAGAGGAAAATCACCTCTCTAAATCCTGGGATTCAGCCGCTTCAGGAGATACATCATGTATGAAAATGGCGATCAAGTCAGGATCAACCGAGAACCGAGCATATACACCGTGGTCATATCCGGCCATTCAGGAGTTTGCATCATTCAGCGTGGCGAGGATGCGGAGTCGCAAAGGGTCGTGCATCAATACACGCTTGAACTCGTTGCCAAAGCGGAAACGCCATCCCTCCGCCAAAACCCTGGCAACGGTGGTACGGCAGAGGAAGGTCTGTAGACCCGCTGGCTAGCCGCGTTTATTTTTCTTCTTGCGCATTTCCCGCGACTCCGTTTTCAGTTAGCGTTACCCTGTAACAGACTGATGGCATTGCTAATTCGATCACGCCTCTCTTCCAATTCTCCTAAAATTGCTGCGATACCCATTCGGTAAGCTCCTTCGGAAGAGATTGTACAGGAAGCGCTCACTGGCGTGTGGCCCAGGTTTTCCGCGCGGTTTTCTCTATCCCTTTTGACATACGCGCCAGCTCGTAGTAAGGCCTGCTTAAGTCTGCCAGCGGCCCTGCCGATATAACCTTCAACGCTGCTTTCAGCGCAATGAACTGGATAAATCATGCAAACCCAACCTCATCTGACAGTCGCGCCTGAGATGAGTTCGGAAGCATCGGGGACCCGAATTCTCGTAGTTGAAGACGAGCGAATTGTTGCGCTCGATCTCTCCACTACTCTCAGAGAACTCGGATATGTGGTGGCTGGCGTGAGTTCGGGTGAAGCTGCCGTTAAGCAGGCCGGCACGCTGCGACCTGATCTGATCCTTATGGACATTCGTTTGCCGGGAGGCATGGACGGAATCTCGGCTGCCCAGGCGATCCAGGGAAAGTTTGACATTCCTGTTATTTATCTCTCGGCCCACTCCGATGTCCATACCTTGGCCAGGGCCAAAGACACGGCGCCATACGGATACGTGATTAAGCCGTATAAGGCGCTCGAACTGCACTGCGCGATCGAAATTGCGCTGCACAAACACAAAAGGGAGGCCGAGTTACGGCGGAGCGAAGAACGCTATCGCTCTCTGGTGGAAAGCAGCACGGCCCTCATTTGTACGCACGACCTGGAAGGTAACCTGCTTTCCATCAACTCCGCGGCCGCGAGCGCCCTGGGTTACACCGTGGAGGAGTTGGTCGGAAGAAACATCCGGGGAGTTCTTACTCGCGCCGCCCAGCCCTATTTCGACAGTTATTTGAGAACCATCCAGGAGAACCAGGTTGCAGACGGGAACATGAATTTGATCGGCAGCACAGGACGAAAACTCGTGTGGTCCTACACGAATCGTCTGATCCATGATGCAGGAAGAGGCACATTTGTTCTCGGGCATGCGCAGGACATTACGGAACGGCTCGAAATGCAAGAGGCACTGCGCGAGAGTCAGGCAGCGGCACTCGCAACGGAGAAAAGACTGTCCCGCACTGACACTCTTACCGGCGTGGCCAATCGCCGCGCCTTCTACGAGACCGCCGAAGCAGAGCGAAAGCGCTCGGTCCGCTACGGGCGGCCGGTGAGTCTGGCATACATAGACCTGGACAACTTCAAGCAGATCAACGATCAGAGCGGCCACGAAACCGGCGATCAAGTGTTGGTTTGCGTTGCCGAAATTCTGCGAAAGAACATGCGCGCCGAGAGTTTGATCGCACGGCTGGGTGGAGATGAGTTCGCGGTACTGCTGCCGGAAACCGACCAGGCCGCCGCCGGCTTGGCGATTAAAAAGCTTTTTGATTTGCTGGCCAACGCCATGCGAGAGAAAGATTGGCCGGTCACGTTCAGTGTCGGTGTAGTGACGTATGGCAAACCCCCGCAGAGTACTGAGCAAATGATGCACGCGGCGGATGAACTCATGTATAGGGTCAAACGCGAAGGCAAGAATAGCGTTGCCAGTTCCCTCATAATCCGAGACGAGAGTGAATCAGCAGGTTCCTATGCCAGCTAACTCAACCATTGAGCAACAAGAAACCGGCATTAGGCGGCAATTGCGTATGACCCCGCTGGACGCCCAAAAGAAGGAGAAATCAATGACCGCAGCCAGAAGTTTAACGGTTCAAGGCAACAACGGGCTCGCAGGAGCAAACCTTGGCCCGGTATTCAACGATAGCGGACCAATGCCCCGAATCCTCGTCGTGGAAGATGAGCGGATTGTTGCGTTGGACATTGCGGCAACTCTCAACCAGCTGGGTTATGCAGTTGCTGCCAGTGTAGGTTCCGGCCCGGCCGCAGTGAAAGAGGCCGTCAGGCTAAGGCCCAATCTAGTACTCATGGACATTCGCCTTGCCGGGGACATGGACGGCGTCCAGGCTGCGGAGGCAATCCAGTCGGAAATCGATGTACCCATCATTTATCTCACCGCCCACTCCGATGACCCGACGCTGGCTCGGGCCAAGAAGACCTGCCCCGCCGGCTACGTCGTGAAGCCTTTTCGAGCTGCCGACTTACACTGCGCGATTGAGCTTGCACTACACAAGCAGGAAATTGAAGCCAGTCTGCGGGAACGGGAACGATGGCTCGCCAACACGCTCCAGGCTATCAGGGATGGCGTGGTTGGGACGGTCGCTGAGAACCGGATCAAATCGCCGAACCCGGTCGCCGACGCTTTGACGGGATGGCATTCCGAGGAAGCGGTAGCCAGGGTTGCCGACGACATCCTGACGTCCGTGAGCGAAAAAAACTGGCCCTCGCTGGGCACTCTCGATGGGGATTTGCTGAATCGGACCGCGGGCACTGCGGATACGGGAACCAGCCTAGTGAGCAAAAACGGAAAGTCCATCACCATGGGCGAGCCGGCTGTTCTGAGCGGCGCCGGAAAAGTACTGCGCGCAACAGGTTTCAGTGACAACGCGGAACGCAGAGGCATTGAAAAAAAAATCCTGGAGCTCAACACACAATTGGAGAAGAGCGTCGTGGAGCGCACCATGCAACTGGAAGCAGCGAGCCAGGAACTTGAAAGCTTCAGCTATTCCATTGCCCAGGACCTGCGGGCTCCGCTCAGAGGAATCGATGGTTTCAGTGTGATGCTCCTGGAGAACCACACGGCAAACCTGGGAACGGAAGGCCTGGATTGTCTCAACAGAATTCGTGCCGGCGTAAAGCGAATGCGCCTTCTGATTGATGACCTACTGCAGTTGGCCCGGGTTGCGCGGCATCATTATAAGCGGCAGAAGGTCAATCTCTCGGAGATTTCGACCGAGGTCATGGCGGAATTGCAAGCGGAGCACGAGAGCCACAAGGTCCACTTTCTTGTTCAAGATGGCATCACCATCGAGGGCGATGGTCCTTTTCTGCGAGTTGTGCTGCATAACCTCCTGAACAACGCATGGAAATTTACCCGCAAGGTAGCGGAGCCTCGAATTGAATTTGGCTCTTTCGTGAGTGACGGAAGACGGGTTTGTTACGTCCGGGACAATGGCTCTGGTTTTGACATGAAGTATGCCGACAAGCTCTTCCTGCGTCTGCCCTCAGCCGAGGGGTTTGAGGGAACGGGGGTCGGTCTAGCCATTGTCGAACGGATTATTCACCGTCACGGCGGCCGGATCTGGGCGGAATCAGCTCCCAACAAAGGCGCGACGTTCTTTTTCATGGTTTAGCCGGAGACAGCCCCAAACCAAAGGTCCAGGACCGCATAAGGAAAGCAGCATGGCCACCGAACTCTCCGACAGCGCCGTTATGGGCACGAGTGAACAGGCGCTTGGCCCCCAAAGGGAACGCCGGCGGCTGGAGCAGGAAGCCAGCCCCTTCTTCAGCCAGCCGTTGCGTTCCCTGCTCGTCATCGCCGGGTGTGATGGCTACTTCAAACGGCTCAGCGCCGGCTGGACAGCTCTGCTGGGATTCACCGAAGAAGAACTAATGGCCAAACCCTACTTGGAATTCGTGGACCCGCAAGACCATGCCGCCACGCTGGCGTGTGCGGTAGGAATCGGCGCTGGCCAGCGCGCTTTCGCCTTCGAAAACCGCTATCGCACCAAGAACGGCGGGCTAGTCTGGCTTTCCTGGAACGCAATCCTGGCCGACTCCGGGCTGATGTATGCCATCGCGCAGGACGTTACGGAGAAAAAGCAGGCGGCAGAGCAACTACGCCTGTCCGAAGAGAACATGCTGCTCTTGGTGGAAAGCTTACACGACCACGCCATCTACTTTATCGATATCGAGGGCCGGATCATGAGCTGGAATACCGGCGTCCAAAGAATGACCGGCTACACAAGCGAGGAGGTCATCGGAAAATCTCTCACCATGATGTACCCGCCCGGCCGCATGGACCAGGCCACTCTCGACAATCTGCTCGCAACCGCAGCTCAGACAGGCCACGTGCAGGACAATGGCTGGAGGTCGCGCAAGGATGGATCTTGCTTCCAGGTGGATGGTTATATCAACGCTTTGCGTACGCCGGACGGCAAGCTGCGCGGTTTTGCCAAGATTGTCCGCGACGTCACCAAACGCGAGGCCGCGGAGCAAGAAATCCGTGATTTCAATGAACATCTGGAGCAACGCGTCAAGGACCGCACGGCAGAGTTGGCGGCCGTCAACAAAGAGCTTGAGGCGTTTAGCTATTCCGTGTCTCACGATTTGCGCGCGCCGTTGCGCCATCTGGATGGCTTTCTGATGCTGCTGCGGAAGAGATGTTATGACGGGCTGGATGAAAGCAGCCGCCGTTATATCGATGCAGTACTTGCCGCCTCAAAGCGCATGGGAACGTTGATTGACGATCTTCTACAGTTCTCCCGCCTGGGGCGTGCCGCAATCAGCAAAACTCCGGTTAGGTTGAACGACATCATGAATGAAGTGAGAACGGAGCTGCAGCATGAAGCGGAGGGTCGGAATGTGCGCTGGAGCGTGGCTGCATTGCCGGCCGTCACAGGGGACCGCGGGATGCTCCGCCAGGTATTTCAGAACCTTCTGGCCAACGCGCTTAAATTCACCCGGCCGCGCGAGGCGGCCGAAATCGCCATTGCCGGAGCCACGGACGAGACAGGCAACGTGGTGATCTCGGTGACCGACAACGGCGTGGGATTCGATATGGCGTACTCCAACAAGCTGTTTCAGGTTTTTCAAAGGTTGCACGGGGAAGATGAGTTCGAAGGTACGGGCATAGGACTGGCCATCGTGAGCAAGATCGTGGAGCGGCATGGTGGACGCGTTTGGGCCCAAAGCACGCTCGGGAAGGGGGCAGCCTTCTATGTGTCCTTGCCCTGCCCAACAAAACAGATTGGAGAAGAACATGAACGGATTGAAACCCATACTGCTGGTTGAGGACAGTAAGAATGACGTGGAACTGACCATGGCTGCGCTGCAGGAGAGCTCCATCGTTAACCCGGTGATTGTGCTGCGTGACGGAGCCGAGGCGATGGCCTTTCTGCAAAACCTGGACGCTGCGTCCATCCCGATCGTTGTGCTCCTGGACATCAAAATGCCCAAGATGAATGGGATGGAGGTGCTTCGCGCGATGAAAGCGGATGACAAGCTCAAGCAAGTACCCGTAGTCATGCTCACCTCCTCACGGGAGGGGCCAGACATTAATGAGTGTTACCGGCTCGGCGCCAACGCCTACGTGGTCAAGCCGGTTGTATTTGACGAGTTTTTCCAGGCCATTAAGGAAGTGGGCCGGTTCTGGGCCGTGGTGAACCAGCCGCCACAGCCGCAGGCAGTGCCCGAGCTGGCGGAAGAAGTCGTGGTGGACTGAGGCCTGGTGATGGACAGAAAAATCCTAATCCTCCATCTCGAAGACAATAGTGGCGACCGGGGACTGGTGCGGGCCTTGCTTGCCGAGGGAGGCCTGGTCTGTGAGTTTGGCTATGCCGAGGCGCACGCAGAGTTTGTGGACACGCTGTCGGAAAAGCCCTGGGACATCATTCTCGCCGATTATTCTCTGCCGGCCTTTGACGGCCTTTCGGCCCTGGATATTGCCCGGGAACGCGTCCCGCAGATTCCGTTCATCTTCGTGACCGGCGCCATGGACACAGAAGACGCCGTGGAAACCCTGAAACGCGGCGCCACCGACTATGTGATGAAGCATAGAATACAGCGGCTCGTTCCCGTCGTTGCGCGGGCGCTCACGGAGGCGGATGAAAAACGCCGTCTGAAGCAGGTCGAAGAGAAACTCAAAAGCACGGAACAACGTTTTCGTCTGTTCATCGAGAGCATCAGAGAATATGCCATTTACATGGTGGATGGCGGCGGCACGGTCATCAGCTGGAACTCGGGGGCAGAACGGATTTTCGGTCATTCCGAAGAGGCAGCACTGGGGGCTTCGATCCGATCCATCTTCTCCCCGGACAGCGGCAAAGAGAAAGCCAACGTCTTTGAGCGGCTGGTGCAGACTGCGCAAAGCTACGGCTACGCGGAAGAGGAATTGTCGTTGCTCCGCAACAATGGCACATCTTTTTGGAGTACCGTTCTGGTCACGCCTGTCTACGACGTTGAGCCCGGACTTCAGGGTTTCGCCGTCATCACTCAGGACATCACAGAGCGCAAGCAGGCTCGGAACCAGTTGCTCCACGCGGCGCAAGAGCTTCGCGCATCCCTGCGGGAAAAAGAAATCCTGCTGCAGGAAGTCCATCATCGGGTAAAGAACAACCTTCAAGTGATATTGAGCCTGGTCAGCTTGCAACTGCGGCCGATCGAAGACCCGGTTTGCCGGGAAGCGCTGCAGGCCTTTCACGCGCGCGTGCAGGCGATCGCGCTCGTCCACGCAATGTTGTACCAATCCAAGGACTATGCGAACGTTCCGTTTTCGGAGTACGCCCGCATACTCGTCCGTAACATTTTTAGTACAGCGGGGACCGATCCAGGCCGCGTCTCGCTGGACCTCGCTATTGACGATGTTACTCTGCCCGTTGACAAAGCCATCCCGTGCGGCCTGATCCTCAATGAACTGATAACGAATGCGCTGAAACATGCGTTTCCCAATGGCCGGCGTGGGGTAGTCCGCATTGAACTTGGGAAAGCAACTGGGGGCCAACTGCAGCTTTCGGTAAAGGACGACGGCGTCGGCATGTCTGTGGGGCCTGATATTCGTCACCAGACGTTGGGTATGCATTTGATGAGCGCGCTGGCAGAACAGCTCGGCGCTGAATTCAAAGTTGTCCGTGAACATGGAACGGCTTTCATATTCACGTTTCCCGCGGGTGACGCCGAAAAAAACTCCGGGGTCAAGTCCGCCGAAATGGCCACTGTGGCGGCGATCCAATAAAGGCACGAGCCGCGCACACAGTGTTAGACCCAGGGTTGACTTCGCTCATTTACTAAGGCATAGTTCTGCTCCATGTTCGACCCAAAGCCTGCTGACCCGCCTTTATCCTTTGAGCAAGTAGCAGCCGCGGAGCGTAAGTCGCTTCGTCCTGACGAAGGTACTGCCAAGCCGCTGAGCGCTCTATGTATATCCGGTGGTGGTATCCGCAGCGCTACTTTTGCGCTGGGCGCCATTCAGGGACTGGCCGAGAAAGCGCCCGGCATTCTTGGCGACCTTGACTACCTTTCTACGGTGTCCGGCGGTGGCTACATAGGAAGCTGGCTCACTGCGTGGAAGCAACGGGAAGGTGGCCTGGACAAGATCATTCCTGCACTGCAGCCCGCTGCTCCATTCCCGCCCACGAAAGATCCTGACCCGTTGCAGCATCTGCGCGAATACAACAACTATCTTTCTCCCAAGCTGGGTCTTTTTTCCGCCGACACATGGACACTCGCCGCAACCGTTGTCCGGAACATGATATTGAACTGGCTGGTGCTGGTGCCGCTGCTCATGTTTGTGCTAATGGCGCCGCGTTTGCTGCTTTCGCTGGCCAGGATGGGCGAGCATCTGGACAGCCTGTACGGCTATGGCTGGAATATCAAACTGGAACCCGTCATCGCAACCCTGGCGGGACTGGCTTTCGCCATAGCTACATTTAATGCGCTTCGCTATTTGCCGGGAGTTGGCAAGACGAACCATACGGAAACTGATTTTGTCAGATATTGTCTGGCGCCCCTGATCGGCGCCGCGCTTTCCTTCTTCACCCTGGAGTCCTGGATCACCGGCGGTACGGCCAATTCCCCAACGACCCTCAAGCACTCGGACTTGCTCCTGGGGATCACCGCTGCGCTTGTGGCAGGGTGGCTTGCCTACCTCGTGGTCTATTTCAAGAAGACCTACAAGCGAGTCGGGCTGATGGTTGTATTAGTGGGCGCGCTATTGCTTACCGGTGTCGGGACCGCTTCTCTCGTCTGGGTCCTTGTATCTCGAATCTTTCCCTACATGCGGTGGGCGTCCTATGTGGCGTTTGCGCCGCCGTTGCTTTTGATGACATTTGCTCTGCCCGTAATTCTTTTCGTGGGCTTGACCAGCAACGTGTTAGAGGATGAAGACCGCGAATGGCTCTCGCGCGCCGGCGCATGGTTTCTGCTGTTCATTCTGGGCTGGGCCGGTGTTTGCGGTCTGGTGCTGGTGGGGCCCGTTTTGGCGTTTCATCTTCCTGTCTGGGGACGGTCTGCGTTTGCCGCCGCTGGAGGCGCCGGCGGCGTCCTCACCGCGATTGGCGGATTCGGCCTTAAGAGCGTGACGAAGAAATCGACTTCCGATCCGAACCAGCCCGAGAGCAAGTCGGGGACCGCTGCTCTTGCCGGCATGCTTTTGCGAATCACCGCAGCCATATTTGTGGTGATCTTTCTCGCCGGCCTGGCCATTCTGACGAATTGGCTGCTTTCCCTGGCCCGATTGGTTCCCGGCGACTGGACTGTTCACCGCAAGTTTGTCGCCGACACGCCTACCAACTCCGTGTTGATCGCAGCCGCCGTGTTCATGGTCCTTGCCTGGGTGATGGCAAGATTTATTGACATCAATAAATTTTCTCTTCACGGCATGTACCGCAACCGGCTGATCCGTGCGTACCTTGGCGCTTCCAACCGTCCAGAGCAGGTAAACCGGTTCATCGGCTTCGCCCAGGATGATGACACGCCCATGCACACGCTACGTCCTGAGCTGAAGCCCTTCCCCGTAGTCAATGTCACGCTCAACCTGGTTTCCGGCGACCGTCTGGCGTGGCAGCAGCGAAAGGCCGAGGCATTCACCGTGACGCCGCTGTACTGCGGAAGTTCCCAACTCGGTTACCGGCCCTCAGAACAATATGCCGGTGGCATTTCCCTGGGGACGGCCATGGCCCTCTCGGGCGCCGCCGCTAGTCCCAACATGGGGTATTACTCATCGCCGGTCATCGGCTTTATCATGACGCTTTTCAACGCACGGCTTGGCGCCTGGCTGGGTAATCCCGGAAAACGCGGCGACGGCACATGGCACCAGCAAGGACCTAAATCGGCGGTAGCGTCGATTGTGCGCGAAATTTTTGGTCTCACGAACGCAGACTGCCCGTATGTCTATCTCTCCGACGGCGGGCATTTCGAGAATCTCGGGCTTTATGAAATGGTGCGCCGGCGCTGCCGGCTGATCGTCGTTTGCGATGCAGCCTGCGATCCCGATTACGCCTTTGCCGACCTAGGCAATGCGCTGCGGAAGATCTGGCTCGATCTGGGCATACGCATCGACATGGTCGGGCTCGACAACCTCAAGAAGCGGTTTAAGGAACGTCCGACGCCGGCCACCGAGGCGGCCTATTGGGCGACCGGGCGTATCCGCTATCCCGAGGCCGAAGGCGACGAAGAAGAAGGCCGCCTACTTTACATAAAGGCCGGAATCCACGGAACCGAACCAATGGATGTGCTGAGCTACGCCCTCGAGCATGCTGATTTTCCCCATCAAACGACGGCCAACCAGTTTTTCACCGAATCGCAATTCGAGAGTTACCGGGCGCTCGGCTATGTGGCGTTGTTCAAAGCCCTAGCCACTGCGTCACAAGCGCATGCCCGGGCAGAGGAAGTAGCGCCGGCTCTGCCCGAGAACGGTCAGCCGCGGACACTCGACTCCTATCTGGAGAACCCGCTGCCGATGACCTTGCCGCGCATCATCGAACTTCTGGAGACCGCTCTGTTGGACCACCCTGCGGCAGAGCCGGCCGCGGACTAACTCCGGTTTGTCCCGCGCTCTGAGCGAGCACCTGGGCCATCTTGGCGGCAAGGTCGTCGGATCGGAACGGCTTCTGCAGCACCGTCGCCGAGGCCGCTTCGTCGAACCCCACGGTATCGGCAAACCCGGTGACGAACAGGATCGGCAGGTCCGGACGATTTAGCAGCGCCGCGCGAGCCAGCTCGATCCCGCTCATCCCGGGCATCTTCAAGTCCACCAGCGCCAAGTCATACAACTTCTGGCGTAACCGCTCCAAGCTTTCCCGGCCATCCGAGGCCACCTCGACCTCATATCCCGCATCTTCCAGGATGCTGCGGCAAGCTTGCAAAATCGCCTTGTCATCGTCGATCACCAAGATGCGTCCC
>PLJN01000065.1:31127-31268 GCA_003140235.1 Acidobacteriaceae bacterium | reverse complement strand
CTTGTCGATCATCACGGCCATGCCTACGCCACAGTTCGGATGGCATCCGCAGCTTAGCTGGCCCCAGTCGGCGCTTGGCCCGTGAATCAGATCGGCCCAATCGGAGAACGTGGACATAAACGAAATGGGGAACCAGTCGCG
>PLJN01000065.1:9151-31050 GCA_003140235.1 Acidobacteriaceae bacterium | reverse complement strand
TCGTTGTTGATGCCGTTGATGATGGTGGTGACGGGCACGATGTCCACGCCGTTTTCGTGCAGGTTGTGGATGGCGCGCAGCTTCACGTCAAACAGGTTACCGACCTGGCGATGCGAGTTGGCTGCGTTGCCGATGCCGTCAAATTGCAAGTACGCATAGCGCAGTCCGGCTTCCGCCGCCTGGCGGCAGAACTCAGCCGACTTGGCAAACTCAATTCCGTTCGTGGCGGCCTGCACGGAGTTGTATCCAACTTTGCGGGCATAGCGGACGGCGTCGAGGAAGTACGGCGAAAGAGTGGGCTCGCCTCCGGAGAACTGGACTGACATCTGGCGACGCGGCTTGATGGAGATGGCGTTGTCCAGCATGGTCTTGATTTCGTCCCACGTGAGCTCGTGAACAAAGCCGACCTGGTTGGCGTCCATNNATGTTGCAGCGATTGGTCAGATCAATGGTCAGGACCGATCCGCGACCGTGCTTCACTGTGCTGGTGCCGTGGTTGTGCAGCTTCTCGTCGTTGTGCGCGGCGATGTCGCGGCCGGGAAATACGTCTTCCAGATGCTTGAAGAATTCGGTGTCCATGGCCATCACGTCTTCAAAGTGGCCGTGGAGAGGGCAGTCTTTCACCATCAGAATTTTGCCGTCGCGTTCCACGATGGTGGCTTTGATCTCGCCCGCTTTTTCGTTGAGCAGAATTTCGTGCGGCAATTTGCCGTCAACAATCTGCTGCCGGATTTCCGGCACGCACTTGGGACAGAGCGAGTCCGTACTGCGCGGCCAGCCCAGCGGAGGCTTGGTCTTTTCCCACGATTTCAGTAAAGGCTTTTCCGACCAATTGGGTGTGAAGGAAGGATTGGGTTTGATCCGGTTGACGCGGTCAAAAACTGCCCAGGCGCCTCGGGCGGCCAGCGTGAGAACTTTTTCCGCATACTTCACAGGCTTGTGCATAGTGGTTTGCCTTCTCCTAGCGCCGCAATGGCGCAGATCTGACAGCTGAAACAAAAGGGATAATAATTCCCGGCTATCTTAGACGGCCCCTTGAGCAGGGCTAAGCCCGATTCCGTAAGCTGCAAGAAATGACCGTTCAGCGGGTGTAGCCAGCATTAAACGGGAGGGGCAAAAAGGTTGCTAACTTATTGGATTTAAAGAGAGTTTGGGCCAATTACCAGCCTGGAGAGAACGCGCAGAATGGGCCGCGAATGCACGCGAAAAAACGCGAATCGGAAGTCTGGTTTGTGGTCAATTTTGATCGCACCGTTTTTCAGACCTCTGAATCTTCAGAGGCCAGGAGTGAGACGCGGCAGTGCCGCGTCTCTACGTTGAGGTCTTTTGTGGCGGGTGATGTGCCGTAAGGCTCTTGCGGTTTGGCTAATTGCCTTTTCCCATCTGCGATATCCTTAGTGTTCGAAAAGAATATGCCGGAAAATCGCACATCTCGAGCGCGCCAATTTTCCAGGTTCCTGATTCTTGGTTTGGTGGCCGTTGGTCCCGGGCTGCTTCTTGCCGGCGACAATCCTGCGCCCAGTGAGCCGGACCAGATCATTGCGTTCCTGAATCAAAGCATCGTGTGGTATCGCCAGCTAGCGGCCCAGCAGCAATTGGCGGAGGGCCCCAGCGACGCGATTGTGTTGAATGAGAACCGCCAGCTTGCCGACCAGGTGGTTCGGCAGTCTTTTGAGTATGCCCGGGCGCGGGCACGCGCAATCACTAAAAACAGCAAAGCCACCCCGGCTGCTGCTAATCCCAATCCGGAACCAGCACAGCCGCAGTCTCAGGGACTTATCGATCTCTCGGCCAAAACAGATGAACAGGTCAAGCAAACACGGGAAGAGTTGGCCGGACTCAGGCAACAAGCCACGACTGCATCCGGTCAAAAACGTCATGTACTGGACTCACGAATTGCTGAAGTCCAGGCCGAGCTCGATCTTCTGGAAGCGCGGCAGGAGTCCTTGCACAACATGCTGGATTTTGCCAAAGCCACGGCCACCAGTAGCGCAATCCAGGAGGGTTTGCCATCACAGATTGAAACGCTGGCGCGCACATTGCCCGGCGCCGTGACGGAGCCAACGCCCGCTACGGGGACGCACCCGACCGCTGTCACAACGAATCCGCCTGCCGCCGCTCCTGTGACCGTGACAACCAGTCAACCGAAGGAACAATCCGCCGGACTGTACGCGTTGCTGAGTGACATCCTCAGCACCAGAAAGAAACTTGCAACGCTGGAGAACGCGCTACAAATGGCGGATTCACTGGAACAGGCCGGCAAAGACCTGCGCGCTCCGCTGGTTGCTCATGCCAGTGAGCTGACGCATCGCGGTGACGACCTGGCCAACCAGCCGGATTCCATGGATCCCGTGGTGCTGGCGCAACAGAGAAAAGTACTCGACGACCTGACCACGCAATTCAAGCAATCATCGGCAACGCTGTTTCCGCTGAGCAAGCAGGCTGTTTTGCTCGAACTCTATAAGCGAAACATCTCCAACTGGCAGGGCTCGCTCCAACTTCAGTATGCGGCCCAGAGGAAAAGCCTGTTGTGGCGGCTGGCCGTGCTGGCGCTGGTGCTGATCGTCATCTTCGTGCTGTCTGACATTTGGCGGCGCGTGACTTTCCGCTACGTACACGATGCGCACCGCCGTCAGCAATTCCTGCTGTTGCGCCGCATTGCGGTGCTCTTTGTAGCGTTGACGGTCATTATTGTTTCCTTCGCCAGCGGGCTCGGTCCTGTGACCACGTTTGCCGGACTGCTCACTGCGGGAGTTGCCGTGTCCCTGCAAAACGTGATTCTGGCAGTGGCGGGCTACTTCTTTCTCGTCGGGAAATATGGCGTGCGCGTGGGCGACCGCATCCAGGTCGCCGGCGTGACCGGAGAAGTAATGGACATCGGGCTGATCCGGCTGCACATGATGGAAATCAGCGGATCGCCGGTGCCCCGGCCTACTGGAAGAGTGGTGGCTTTCTCCAACGCGGCCGTTTTTCAGCCCGACGGCATCTTCAAACAGATACCGGGAACAAATTTTCTCTGGCATGAGGTCGCTCTTACGCTGCCTTCAGGCAACGACTACGCTCGCGTGGAAAAAATCATGCTGGAGACAGTAGGCAAAATATTTGCCGAGTACCGCGACAAAATTGAAGAGCAACGCAAGAGCATGGAATGCGCGCTCTCCACCGTGACCGTTGAGTCGTTTGATCCGGAGAGCCGGTTGCGCCTGACCCCGGAAGGGCTGCAAGTCATCGTCCGCTATGCCGTGGACCTGACTAACGCCGCCGAGATCGACGACCGCGTCATCCGCGAAGTACTGCAAGCCACCGGTCGCGAGCCCCAGATTCAGCCCACGAATAGCAGTCAGCAATCAGCACTCAGTCCTCAGCCAAATCGTTCAGTGGACAAGAAAGTTTGACACCATGCCAGCCATCCTTAATGCTGTTGCGGAAGCGATGAGAATGTTACGGGGCTGAGTGCTGACTGCTGAGTGCTCTTGCTAAAATCGATGAGCATGGAACCCATACGAAGCGACCTGCGCAACATCATGAGCGAGATTCTGCGCGCTCAGCCGCCGGAAGAGGCGGTGGTGCTGGCATGGCCTCTGGTATGCGGCAGCGAAGTTGCGGCGCGCAGCCGCGCTTTAAGTTTTGCGGATGGCATCCTGGCCGTGGAAGTTCAGGACGCAAACTGGCGTTCGCAGTTGATCAGCTTTGCGCCGCGATATGTTGCGGTGTTCGCCGAACTCATGGGGCCGCTCGTAAAGCGGGTGCGGTTCCAGGTGGCGGGAACCAGGGGAGATTGCCAAAATTTGTAATCGGGTAATTGCCAAAATTGAGAGCAGTCAACACAAACAAATTCTGGCAATTACGGCGATTGTGGCAATTTTGGCAATTCTTTCTGAGTGCTAACTATGAAAGTTACCGAAAAAGAAGTGTCTCACGTCGCCGACCTGGCCAACCTGGAGCTCACGGAGCAGGAGCGGACGCGGCTGGCCAAAGACTTAAATTCCATTCTGGAATACATTGACCGGCTGAATGAACTCGATACGTCCAATGTACCGCCCATGGCGCAGGTGACAGGAGGCGCGTCCGATAACGCCATGCGCGCGGACGAGCTGCGCCCGTCTCTGGCGCAGGAAGCCGCGCTCCAAAATGCTCCTGACGCTTCCGATGGATTTTTTAAGGTGCCAAAAGTGATTGAGAAATAAGTTTTAGTATTTAGTAGTTAGTACTTAGCGAGCGGATTTTGTTTGCAGCTACGACTGAAGATCGCTCCGGCGCGGCTGCGCTGCAAGTGCAAGCCAAGTACTAAATGCTAACTACTCAATACTGCATGGACACTTCGACCCTCACCATCGAATCCACCCGCTCCGCGATTGCGGAGAAGCAGATCACCGCCACGGGTGTGGTTGAAGAGTTCTACAGGAAGATTAAAGCGGATGACGGCGATATCCATGCCTATCTGACTCTCTGCGAAGACCGTGCGCTCCAGCAGGCGCGGCACATTGATGACCTGGCCGCAAAGGGAGGGACGCTGCCTCCGCTGGCCGGCGTGCCCGTTGCCATTAAAGATGTGATGGTCACCAAGGGCCTGCGCACCACGGCGGGGTCGAAGATCCTGGAGCATTTTATTCCGCCTTACGACTGCACGGCGGTCGCGCGTTTGGAGGGTGCCGGTGCAATCGTGCTGGGTAAAACCAATTGCGACGAGTTTGCCATGGGCTCGTCGAATGAGAACTCGGCGTACGGGCCGGTTCGCAATCCACGCGACAAATCGCGCGTGCCGGGAGGTTCCAGCGGCGGATCAGCGGCAGCAGTGGCCGCCGGGACTGCTTTGGCCGCGCTGGGCTCGGACACGGGTGGATCCATCCGTCAGCCGGCGTCGTTCTGCGGTGTGGTGGGACTTATGCCGACGTACGGCCGCGTCTCACGCTACGGACTGATCGCGTTCGCGTCGTCGCTCGACCACATTGGCCCGCTGACCAGGACTGTGCAAGATGCAGCGATCATCCTAAGGACCATCGCCGGACGCGATCCTCTGGATTCGACCTCGGCCAACGTCCCCGTTCCCGATTATGTTGAAGAGATGAGCAAGCCAGTGAAGGGGCTGCGTCTCGGCATTCCCAAAGAATATTTTGGCGAAGGGTTGGACGGGGAGACGCGCTCGGCCGTCGAAGGGGCCATAGAGCAGTTGCGCGCAGCCGGTTGCGAGATCGTCCCGATTTCCCTGCCGCATACGCCCTACGCTATCCCCACGTACTACGTGATTGCCACGGCAGAAGCCTCGGCGAACCTCGCGCGGTTCGACGGCGTCCGCTACGGATATCGCTCGGCGCACGCGCACACGCTTTCGGAAATGTATCGCAAGAGCCGCGACGAAGGATTTGGCGCAGAAGTAAAACGCCGCATCATGCTGGGCACTTATGCGCTGAGTTCCGGATACTACGATGCGTATTACTTGAAAGCCCAGCGCGTGCGCACGCTGTTGACCCGCGATTTTGAGCAAGCTTTCCAGAAAGTGGATGCCATCGTCACTCCTACCACGCCCACGCCTGCTTTCAAGCTGGGCGAAAAAGCCGACGACCCGCTGGCCATGTATCTGGCCGACATCTACACCGTCACCGCCGACCTGGCGGGGATTCCGGGAATCAGCGTTCCCTGCGGGCAAACGAAGTCCGGCCTGCCGATTGGATTACAGGTCCTCGGCAAGCATTTTGACGAGAGCACTGTGCTACGCGTCGCCGGCGCCGTCTCTCTGAAATCCCGTACGTAGTGAGGGGATTCCTACCCACACAAGAATCGCCGGGTCTTCCTTCCCTTTGTGTGCTCACTCTGGATTTCACCAACCTCAATGTCTACTGCTGGAAGATGTGAAGCCGGAGCAGAGTGTTGATTTTCTTTTCGGTTTGGCGATGACTGCAGACGACGGCGAGGGCCAGGGGAGGAAGCAATCTCACCAGGCGGTAATGGCGATTGCCATGCACGACACTCCGGCGGCCGATACGGCACTTGAAAAGCTGATCCAACCAGGACGGCCCCCGAAGCTGCGCGAGAATGTTGCGTTCTGGCTCGGCGTGGAGCGAGGCAAGAAAGGTCTGGAGCTTCTGCGCAAATACGTAAAAGGTGACAGCGACGAGAATTTCCGCGCCAAGGGAACGCTTGCGTTCTCGCAGAGCAAAGAGCCGGGCGCCGTTCAGGACCTGATCTCCATGGCCCACACCGATCCCAGTTCGCACGTGCGCGGACAGGCAATCTTCTGGATGTCGCAGATCGGCGGTCGCAAGGTGGCGGAGCAGATCACCGACGCAATTGAGAATGATCCTGAAACCAGCGTGAAGAAGAAAGCGGTGTTCGCGCTATCACAGCTCCAGGGCGGAGAAGGCGTGCCGCTGCTGATCAACGTCGCGAAGACCAGCAAGAATCCTGCGGTGCGGAAGCAGGCCATTTTCTGGCTGGGACAAAGCCACGATCCGCGCGCGCTCGATTATCTGGAGCAGATTCTGGCCCGGTAAGTCCTGCTTACTACTGAAGCGACCACGAGCGCGAGAGGTAGTCGCTCAAGCTGAGACTAATCAGAATCAGCAACCAGAAGAATCCGGCGCAGACGGTCACGATGGTCAGCTTGTTGCTATAGCGCACGTGCATGAAGTAGAGAATGACCAGCGTGGCCTTGATGACGGCAATCGTCAGCGCGACCACCGGGTTCCAGATTCCCAGGTCTTTGAAGGCGATGCCCCAGGTGAGGCACGTCCCGACGATTAACGCCGCGAATATCACCAAATAGAGTGCGCGTGATGGATGTGCGTGTTCAGACATGGTTAGCTCTCAATGATTATCCATGGTGCTGGTGCCGGCTGATCAAATACAGCAACGGGAACAGGAAAATCCAGACAATATCCACAAAGTGCCAGTACAATCCCACATTTTCCACGGGTGAATAATATTCGGGCCCAAACTCGCCGCGCTTGGCGCGGAACAGCAGCCATGTGAGCACGCCCAGACCAATCAGCATGTGCGTGGCGTGCAGCCCGGTCATGGCAAAGTAGAACGAAAAGAAAATCTGGGTCTGCTTGGCTGTCTCGATAGCGGAGTTTTCGGGAATGCTGGGATCGCCGTGGTGTTTCGCATCGCGTATTTCTTCCGCGATGTTGCCCATGCTCGGATCGCCAACTTTACAACCGCCCCAGGCGTTGAACTCTTTGCCGATGATGTGGCCGGGAATGTGGCATTCCTCGTATTTGTCGTAGTACTCCTTGGCTTTTACTCCGAGGAAGGCCGCGCCGAGAACCATGGTCGCAAGAATGAACCAGACCTGGGCTTTTCGCTTGCCTTGCTGGGCCGCCCACACGCCCATGGCCATGGTCCAGCTGCTGCCGATAAGCACCAGGGTGTTCGCGAATCCCCACGCAACGCTGATGCTGGTGCTGCCAGCGACAAACGCCGGATAAAACTTGATGCGGTAAATGAGGTACGCGGCGAACAGGCCGCCGAACATCATGATTTCCGTCAGCAGGAAGACCCACATACCGAAGCTTGCAACTTCGTTCTGCTGTTCCATGCTGTCGAACTGATGGACATGCGCCGGATGATGAGCGGAGGTGGTTGTCTGGTTATTTGACAACGTGCACCTCCTCGTCGTCTCCGTAGTTGTACGGATCGCAGGTCACGATCGGCGTTTCCTCAAAGTTATGCGTCGGCGGCGGTGATGTAGTCTCCCACTCAAGGCCGGTGGCTTTCCACGGATTGTTGCCGGCAACCTGGCCGTAACGCAGAGAGTACAGGAAATAAATCAGCGGCAAAATAAAACCGACTGCCAGTACCGATGCTCCGGCGCTGGAGAGAACGTTCAGCACCTGGAACTCTTCCGGATACGCATGATAGCGACGCGGCATGCCCAGATAGCCGAGAATGAATTGCGGGAAGAACGTCAGGTTGAATCCGATGAAGGTAATCAACGCCGCCATTTTCGCCCAGGCTTCGGGATACAGTCTTCCTGTCATTTTGGGCCACCAGAAATGGAGCCCTCCCAGGTACGCCATCACCATGCCACCGACCATCACGTAATGGAAATGCGCGACCACGAAATAAGTGTCGTGCACGTGAATGTCGAGCCCCAGTGCCGCGAGGAACAATCCAGTCAACCCGCCGATGGTGAACAACCCGATAAAGCCCAAAGCATAGAGCATGGGCGTAGAAAGCGTTACGGACCCCTTGTACATGGTCGCGGTCCAGTTGAACACTTTCACCGCGGAAGGTATGGCTACAGCAAAACTCAGCAGCGAGAACACCAGTGCGGAGTACGTGGAGATACCGGCGACGAACATGTGATGCGCCCAGACGACAAAACCGAACACGGCAATCGCGATACTGGAGAACGCAATAAATGTGTAACCGAAGACGCGCTTGCGCGAGAAGCAGGTAATGATCTCGCTGATTACGCCCATGCCCGGCAGGATCATGATGTACACCGCGGGATGGGAGTAGAACCAGAACATGTGCTGGAACAGCACCGGATCGCCGCCCAGCTTGGGATCAAAAATCCCAATGTGGAAGCCGCGCTCCAGCACCAGCAGGATCAGCGTAATCGCCAGCACCGGAGTTCCCAGCACCATGATCAGGCTGGCGGCGTAATTGGCCCAGACAAACAGCGGCAGGCGGCCCCATGTGAGTCCGGGCGCGCGCATGCGGTGGACCGTGACGATGAAATTCAGTCCGGTAAAGATGGAAGCGAAACCGGCGATCAGAATACCTACGCCCAGCACGACCACGGGAGTTTTAAGGAATCCGGAACTAAGTGGAGTGTAGAAAGTCCAGCCGGTGTCCACACCACCGCTGACCAGCGCGGCCAGCGCGAATGCTGCGCCAGCAATAAAGATGTACCAGCTGAGCAGGTTGATTTTGGGGAACGCCAGATCTTTGGCCCCCACCATCAGAGGAACCAGGAAATTGCCGAGCACCGCGGGCACCGACGGAATCAGGAAGAAGAAGATCATGTTCACGCCGTGCATGGTGAACAGCTTGTTGTAGGTGTCGGACTGGAACAGATCGCCCTGCGGCGTGAGCAGTTCCAGGCGAATCAGCGCGGCAAACAGGCCTCCCAGGAAAAAGAAGAAGGTAATGGTAAACAGATAGAGGACCGCGATCCGCTTATGGTCTTTGGTCAGCAGCCACGACCGGATTCCGTAATTGTCATTCAAGTAATGCTTTTCCGGCATTACTTCCACTTTCGGAATTGCGACTTGATTTACGGTACTCATTTTTTCCCTGCCGGTTTCTGAGGCGTGGTTTCCTGCTGCTTCATTTGCTCCTGAATGTGCCTGAGTTCGTTCTCGCGAATCTGATCGGGATAGCTGCGATTGTTAAGCGGACCACCCTGCTGCTGGTCTCCCATGCTCTTGATGTAATTCATTACCTGGAACAGGTCTTCTTCGCTGATCATGCCCTGGAACGTCGGCATGATGGGCTGGAACCCGGAAACAACTTTGGCGTTCGGCACCAGGATGGATTCGCGAATGTAATTATCGTCCGCGAGCACCGTGCGGCCGTCGGTGAGTTTCACCGGACGTCCATACAGGCCCATCAGGTTGGGACCACGGGCGGCGGAATCGGCCCGATGACAGGTAACGCAGCCCAGTTGCTGGAACAGTTTTTCGCCGTTCGACGCGGACGAGCCTTCTGCCTTGCCGCTGGCCAGCCAGTTCTCAAAATCTTCCGGCGTCATAGCGATGACCTGGCCGATCATGGCCGAGTGCTTGGTCCCGCAATATTGCGAACAGAACAGATGATACGTGCCGGGTTTTGTGGCCTCAAACCATAGCGATGTGTAGCGGTTGGGCAGCACGTCCACTTTCGTGCGGAACTCCGGCACAAACATGCTGTGAATCACGTCCTGCGAAATCAGCGTAACCTTTACCGGACGGCCAACTGGAACGTGGAGCGCGTTGATCTCGCGCTGTCCGCCGGAATGCTGGAACTTCCACATCCACTGCTTGGCCACGCCATAAACTTCGAGAGAATTAGCGGGAGCTCGCTGCATGTGAACGTAAAGCCATGCGGCCCAGACAAAAATAATCAGAGAGATGCCCAGAGGAATGACGCTCCATGTAATCTCCAGCAGCATGGAACCATGGATCTGCTCCGCTTTGCGGCCCGGCGTCTCTTTGTACTTGATGATGAAATAGAGAATCAGGGCCGCGATCAGCAGCGAGAAGAAGGCCGTGATCGCCACCAGGAACAGATAGATGTAATCCACCTGTTTGGCCGCGGTCGAGGCCTGCTCCGGAAAAAATGGCACATTAAATTGCATCTATTCGACTGTCCTAATCAAACGGCCCTTCTGGCTCCCAGGCGGTCGCGGCGGAACATGATGAACATGAATCCGCCCAGCACCAGCAGCGTAGCCAAGGCAGTAATTCTCAAAATCGTAAAAATCGCGGCGCCGTACTTCCCTGTTGCCGGATCGTAGTGGTAACAGTACAGCAGCATCTGGTCCACCACCGTTCCGATCTTGCCTTGCGACGCTTCCACCAGCCCAAATTGCAGGTCGCGCGGCGCGTATTCAATTCCGTAAAAATATTTGGACACCCGTCCGTCCGACGTGAGCAGCATCACGCCGCTGGCGTGCGCGTACTGCTGGATCGCCGGGTCCCATGCATAGTGGAAGCCCACGGCGCCGGCCAACGCGTCAATCTGCTCTTTCTTGCCGGTCAGGAAATGCCACCCTTGCTCGGCGCCCGGACGCCCATAGCGCTTGATGAATTTCTTCTTGCTCTCCATCGCGGTCTGCGGCGTGTCGCGCGGATCAATGCTCACAGTGACAATGTCGAAGTCCTGGCCGACGTTGAATTTCAAAACGTTCAGCGCGGACGCCAGTCCGTTCAAGACTTGCGAACAAAGCATGGGACACGAGTAGTAAACCAGCGTTACCATCACCGGCTTGGAACCAAAATACTGTTTCAGCTGGACGGTCTTGCCTTGTTCGTCCACGAATTGCAGATCAAGCGGGACCTGCTGGTTCAGCCGCTGATCAATGCCGACCTGGTCCAGAATTGAGATCTTCAGGTTGGAAGCGCCGGACGGCTGGCCCACGTCCATGCGAGGCGCAGCGGCCTGTGCGCATGCAGACACGCAAGCCATCGCGGCAACAAATGTTGCCACCATCAGCTGCCGAATTTGCGCGCTACGAATCAACGCTGTGTGCCTCCGCTTGGCTTGGCAGCCGGGCGCGCTTGACTGCTTGAGCCTGGGACAAGTTCCTGCCACGAACCCGGCAGTGGCGCGGGCATTTGCGGCCCGGCCGTCGAGAATTCTCCACTCACCGGAGGAAGGCCGCGCTGGGCCAGCAAATCCATGGCTTGCGAAATGGGGATGCGGACGCCGCCATCCTGCGCTTTGCCCGCAGTCTCCAGCCACTTATCTTCCGAAGTCTTAAAGATGTCCATGTCATGCGTATCGTCGTACTGGAGCCGAGGCGCGGGAATCGTGCGGCGCAAATGCTCTTCCAGTTCCGCGCGACCGGAGGTATCGGGAAGCGGCTTGGCTTCTTCTCCCTCGGCTTTACCCCGCTCTGGCACAACCGGCACGGCGCGCTGCTCATGCAACTTGTGTTCCATCGGCGTGAGTGCAACGTCGAAATATTTCCTCTCGAACTTTTCCAGGCCGCGCAAAAAGAACCCGGAGCCCGCGAACGCGACCACACCGCAGAAAACCAGGACGGCCGCAGACTTAATGATGAGGCTAACGCTGACCTCTTCTTTGTCGTGGCCTTCCTTCACGTGCGACTCGTCGGATTGTGGAACAAATTTGTCGTTATCCATGTTTCGCTTCCATCATTTCGGCAAAACCGGGATCGTTCACCGGCATCAGGGAACGCTGGCCCAGCCGCCAATAGAAAAGGAACAACCAGATGCCCCCCATGGCAATGGGACACACCACATACATCGCGGCGTCCATCAGGTGAAAGTCGTTCAGGCCGGCGCTCGTGCCGGGATAAAAATTCGGTGCTGTCAGCCAGAACAAGTCGACCAGGCGCATGAACAGGACCAGTAGAGCAATGAGCACCACGCGGCGCCCGTGTCGTTTTAGGTTGCGTGACAGCAACAGCGCAAACGGAAATACAAAGTGAACAAAGATCAATGCGGTGCCGAAATACTGCCAGCCGTGGGCCAGACGCATCAGGTACCAGCGTATCTCCGACAGCATGTTGCCCGACCAGATGATGATCCACTGCGAGAACGAGAGATACGCCCACAACACAACGAACGTAAACATCAGCTTGCCAAAATCATGCAGGTGGTGCGTTTTGAAAACGCGGTTCACCGGCTCGACTTGCGCCAGTTTGACCAGCAGGCAGATGGTGAAACAGAAAGTCGTCAGCACCTGGCCCACCATGGTCTGCATGCCCCACACGGTGGACCACCACTGCGGATACAGCGACATGGTCCAGTCGATGGAAGCAAAGGTGATGCTCGCCGCATAAAACACAATGCCGAATCCGCTGACATTTTGTACCAATACAAATTTCGCGGGCGTGGTCTGGCCGGCTTCTTCTTTTTTCGACCAATTCTTCAGGAAAAAATAGAGCAGCGCCCAGCCGGCAAAGTAAATGATTCCGCGATAGATGAACCAATCGTGATTGAGATAGATGTTGACCTTGTCCGCGCCGAGACTCTTCACGGCTTCGTCGTGCGTCATGTGAGCCCAGGGATAGATGAGTTTCATCCCGAGGGCGATGGGCACCCAGCACAGCAACATGAGCCACCAATTGCCGGCGGCAGCTTCCCAAATGCGGCGTCCCAGACGTCCCCAGTTGCCGCCGCTCACGTATTGCAGCATCAACAGCGCGAGCGAACCCAGGGTGAGCCCCAGCCAGAACATGAACGCAAACAACCAGGAGTGCAGGAACAAATCCAGTTTCTGGTAAGCGCCGATGCCGGCAAGAGCGGAGAACGACACTCCCACAATGAGCGAGATGTTACGCATCCGCTGGATGCTGACAGGAGGAGCGAAATCAGCTGGCACATACTGGCTCATTGCTTCCCTCCTTGCGGCATGGTTGCGGGCGCGCCCGGCTTTTGCGGAGTTGCGGAAGTATCTGGCATTCGGATATCGGATGGACCGGGCGTTGCTTTGTCTTGCGCTGCCATATCACTTTCTCTTGCGTTCTGGCTCAACTGCAGCGCGCGAATATACGCGGTGATGGCCCAGCGGTCTTCCGGCTTGATCTGCGAAGCGTAGTCAGGCATGGCGCCGAGGCCGTTGCTCATCACGTCAAAGAAATATCCCAGAGGCGCATTGCGCAAACGCGGATCGTGGAGTGACGGCGGACGGCGGTAGCCGCGCTGCACGATCATTCCGTTGCCATCGCCCACCACGGAGTGGCAGGGAGTGCAATAAATGTTGTAGCGATCCTGACCGCGCGCAAGCAGCGCCCGATCAAACTTGATATTGGCCGGCAAATCGTTGCCGAAAGCGTTGCCGCGCTTGCCGCTGAAGAAATAAACATCTTCATTCAAAGGCGTTTTGGTCCAGGGCACCGTTCCGGGAAGCGGATCGCGCGCGGAACGATGGTCGGCATAGAAGTCATTCGAACGCAGCGGGATGAACTTGGGTTGGTCCTGCATGTCCTGGCGGCAGCCGGCGGCGCTCAGCACGCACACCACGGCCAGTCCCAGCAACGCCACGCGGAATTGTGCCGGAGCTTTAATTCGGCACCTCCGAAATATCGTCAGGATGAAAGCCTTCGAGAAACTTCCGCGTTTCCGACAAACGGAACTTGGGGTCCTGGGCTTCAATGCACAGAAAGAACTTGTCGCGGCTGGCCCCGGCGAACCTGGGTAAATTGAAGACTGGATGATACGGTTGCGGCAATCCGTTCATGATCAGCATGCCGAGCACCGAAGCGATGGACGCTCCCAGCACAGCGCACTCAAACGTCACGGGAATAAACGCCGGCCAGGAGTGGAACGGCTTGCCGCCCACATTGACGGGATAATCCACCGCGGAAACCCAGAACTGCAGCATGTAGCCACCAATCATCCCCAACATGGCGCCGATCAGCGTGATCAAAGCCACTCGGTTGTGATGCACGCCTATGGCTTCCGCGGCCTCTTCCACCGGATACGGAGTATAGGTATCCATCTTGCGGTAGCCCGCGTCATAGGCGGCCTTGGCGGCGTGCACCAGTTCGGTGGGACCGTCAAACTCGGCCATCAATCCGTAAATAGGCGTGGTACTCATTCTTTGACCTTTGCCTGAGGCAGCAGTGTCCGCATTTCAGTAATCGAGATTGCGGGCATGAACCTGATGAACAGGAAGAACAGCAGCGTAAAGAAGCCCATGGTGCCAACCAGAATCATTACGTCCCACTTGGTGAACCAGTACATGCCCCACGAGCTGGGCAGGAAGTCGCGCTGCAAGCTCATCACGACGATCACAAAACGTTCCAGCCACATGCCGGCGTTGACGACAACAGCCACCAGGAACAGCATCCACGGAGTCGAGCGGACTTTGTTGAGCCACAGCGACTGCGGAATGATGATGTTGCAGAGAATCAGCATGAAATAGTACGGCGCGTACGGCCCGTGCAGACGATTGTGCACCATGGCCAGCTCGTACTTGTCATGGCTGTACCAGCCCAGGAACATTTCCAGGGCGTAGGCGTAGGCCACAATCATTCCGGTGGCCAGCATGACCTTGGCGGCATTCTGCAAGTGCCGCAGCGTAATGAAATCCTGCATGCCGTACAGATAGCGGAACGGAATCGCCAGCAACAACACCATGGCGAACCCGGAGTAGATCGCGCCGGCGACGAAGTACGGCGGGAAAAATGTGGTGTGCCATCCGGGAACCACGGACACCGCGAAATCCAAGCTCACGACGCTATGTACGGACAGCACCAGCGGCGTAGCCAGACCAGCCAGCAGCATGTACGTTGTCTCGTAGCGGTGCCAGTGACGCGCCGATCCGCGCCAGCCCATGGCGAACAGGCCATAGATGCGGCGCACCATCAGACTCTTGGCGGAATCGCGCAGAGTGGCAAAGTCGGGAATCAGTCCAATGCCCCAGAACAGGAACGATACGGTGAAATATGTGGAGACGGCGAACACGTCCCAGATCAGCGGGCTGCGGAACTGCGGCCACACGCCCATGCTGTTGGGATACGGAAACAGCCAGTACACCGCCAGCCACGGACGGCCAGTGTGGATCAGCGGGAACAATCCGGCTTGCATGACGGCGAAGATCGTCATGGCCTCAGCAAAGCGGTTGATCGATGTACGCCACGATTGCTTGAACAGAAGAAGGATGGCGGAGATCAAAGTCCCGGCGTGGCCGATACCGATCCACCATACAAAATTGACGATCGCAAAGCCCCAGCCAACCGGAATGTTGATGCCCCAGATTCCGGTGCCTTTCATCAGCAGGTACCCAACGGCCGTGTTCAGCATGCCGAACAGCATCAGGGCGAAGCCGACAATGGCGAACCAGAAGATCGGCGTGTGCTTGGTGAGCACGATACCAGTGATCCGGTCGGTCAGAGTGCCAAAGGTCTGGCCCGGCCCAATGATGGGCGGCCTTATTCCTTTAGGCGGTAGTTGATCAGGTCCTTGCATTCGTCTTCTTTATCTATGCCTTCTCCGAAGGCCCAAGTTCCGGGTTAGGGTTCCGTACGGCCGCAATGTACGTGGTGCGCGGACGCGTATTCAGTTCGGCCAGCAGCGCATAATTCCGCTCCTGCGCCTTTAGCTTGGATACGTGACTATTCTTGTCGTTGATGTCGCCGAAGGTGATGGCTTCCGTGGGGCAAACCTGCTGGCATGCCGTAACGATTTCGCCATCCAGAATTTTGCGGTCTTCTTTTTCCGCGGTAATGCGCGCTTCGCTGATGCGCTGCACGCAGTATGTGCATTTTTCCATGATGCCGCGGCTGCGCACGGTCACGTCCGGATTGCGCATCATCTTCAAGCTGGGCGTATCAAAGTCAGAGAACAGCAGGAAATTAAACCGGCGCACTTTGTACGGGCAGTTGTTGGAGCAATAGCGCGTGCCCACGCAGCGGTTGTAAACCATGTCGTTCAAGCCTTCGGTCGAGTGCGTTGTGGCGCCCACCGGACAAACCGGCTCGCACGGCGCGTTTTCGCACTGCATGCACGGGACAGGCTGGAAGTAAACATTAGGATTGGCAACATCGCCTTCGTAGTAGGCGTCGATGCGGATCCACTGCATTTCGCGGCCACGACGTACCTGCCACTTGCCGACGGTCGGAATATTGTTCTCCGCCTGGCAAGCCACCGCGCATGCCTGGCAGCCAATGCAGGAATTGAGATCGATCGTCATGCCCCAGGCGTAGTCTTTGTAAAACTTTTCCGACGTTCTGTAGTCCGGATAGAGTGACTCCGGACCTTTGTCGGTATCCTGCGGCTCTTCGTCTTTGTGTTCGTGGGCGAAGTTGGGGTTGTTGATGAACTCTTCCAGAGTCTTCGCGACCTTCACCGGTTCGCGTTCTTCCATGGCGAAGTGGCCCTGAGTAACGGCGATGTCCCAATAGGCGCCGGTAGCGGTGACGGCTCCTCCGCCGCCAGAATACGGATTGGTGCTGGGACGCACGAAATAAGCGTTGTAGCCCCTGGGGATTATCTTTTCTGCTATGGGTCCGTCGTTGAACGTGTCCATGCCGACGCGTCCGGATCGCGTTTGCCCATATCCCAAAAACAGCGTGACTGCGTTGTCCGGATGACCGGGCTGCGGCCAGTACGGCGCTTTGATTTTTCTGCCCTGGAACTCGATCTCGATGGTGTTCTGCGCGTCGGACTGGTGATCGCCATCATCTTGCAACTGGTTGAACTTCAGGCGCCCAGCGTGCGCCGGACTGATCATGGCCACGTTGTCCCACGTGGTGCGGGTGAGCGGCTTGGGCGTTTCCTGGAGCCATGCATTGTTGATGAAACAGCCATCGTAGATGCACGGGTCAGGACGGAAGATGACTTCAATATCGTTGGCGTTCGAAGCTGCGAGCGCCGGCAAAGCTCCAAGCTTGGCGCTGACCGAGCGGACCGGCGAAGCGCTGCCTGCGATCTGGCCATCATGGATGGAACGCCGCCACCACATATCAAAATCCGCGCCGGTGTGTTGCGATTGCCAGTAGGCGCGCACCACGTCATAACTGCTCGCGCTCGGGTTATCACTAAACACCGCCAGCAACTCGTGCGCGCTCTTGCCGTCATACAGCGGCGCAGTCATCGGCTGAATGATGGTGATGGTGCCGTCGTAAGAACGCGCGTCGCTCCAGGTCTCAAGGTAGTGCGCTTCCGGAATGTGCCAGTGCACGTGATCGCTGGTCTCATTCTTGTAGAGCGAAAGCTGGATGATGTTTGTCTTGTTTTCGTCTTCGCCTGCATGGACCATCTTTTCCAGCGCATCGAAAAAGCCCAGGTCGCAAGGCGTGTTGTACACCGGATTAACGCCGATCATGATCAGCACGTCAACTTTGCCGGCGTTCATGTCGGCCACGAGATCGCGGATGGACTGAGTGTGCTCGACAGGATCCACTTCAACCGGATCGATGTACGTCACGGTCTGACCAACGTTGCCCAACGATGCGTTAATGACATGGGCCAGCGCCTGAACGGCGGGCGATTGAAATTCTCCGGGAACTACGAGACTTTTGCCGCGATGCTTCGTAAGGTCTGCGGCAGCGGTCTCGACCCACTTCTGCTGTTCGGGACTGAGCAGCCCAGCGCTTGCTGCGGCAACGCCCAGCTTTTCCGCCAGCGCTCGCGCAATCGCGTCAACTTCAGAAGCGCGCGCCACCAGACGATGGTCGGCCTTGGCGCCGGTCGTCGAGGGAGAACTCTCCGCAACATAGAGCCGGTTCATTTCCTTGTCGGCAAGCAGCTTACGGCGCGACATGAAGTCGCGGCTGTAGCGCACGAACCCGGGGAACCATGCTCCGGAAAGGAAATCGGCGTCGAGCGAAACAACTACATCGGCAGCATCAAATTTGTAGACGGCATCGTAGTAGCCGCCAAAAGCCTGCTTTGATCCCTGGCGCGCTGCGTCGCGATGTACCGGATCGTAGCGGTGCCACTTCGTTTGTGGCATCTGCTGCAGGACCGCTTTCATCTGCGCGGCGAAAGTCGGCGACGTTGTGGACCCAGTCAGGAAACGCAGCCCGGCTCCTTGGACCTTTTTCTGTGTCGCAACCAGGCTGAGCATTTTCCCCTGGAAATCACTCCAGGTCTTTGGCTCGCCTTCGTAGTTAACCGTGGTCGAGCGGTCGGGATCGTACAAATTTAGAATCGAGGCCTGGGAGAAAATGTCGGTCGCGCCCATGCTGCCGGGATGTTGCGGATTGCCTTCGATCTTGGTTGGGCGATATTCGTGCGTCTCGACCAGGAGCGGAATCGCGTAGCCGGCAAAAGGCATGGCCGTCGCATAGAACACCGGCTTGCCAGGAACCAATTCTTCCGGCTGGCGCACGTACGGCAGAATCTGCTCCATGGGCTGCTTGGTGCATCCGGCCAGACCGGCGAGCGCCATGGAAGCTCCAGCCAGCTTAAGGAAGCTGCGCCGCGACACCGGATCGACCCACTCGGAAGCGTGCCGCGGGAACTCGCGTTCCAGCAACTCGCCAAAGTCTTTGCGGTCAGACAGTTCTTCCAGCGTGCGCCAGTACTTGGGACCCTTGACGGCAGACAATTGCTGCCGCACGGTCTCAAGTTCCAGCTTTGCCGGCTTGATGTCGCTTACCGGGACCAGTTCCGAATTTGAATCAGTCTTCTTAGACATTATCTTTATTCTTTTACCGATGGCACGTCGAACAACTGGTAATGTCCCGCATCGTACGCAGGTGATACATATCTTTCAGCGCAGCGCCGAGTTTCTCCTGGCTGAAGTATTTCGTTCCGCCAACCTCGACGGCATGTTCCGGAGACGGCTGCTGATACGTCATACTGAAAACTTCTTTGCGCGGCCGCAAAAACTTTTCCGGCTCGCGATGGCAGCTCAGGCACCACTCCATCTGCAAAGTGTTCTCCAGATACATGAGCGGCATTTCATCCACGCGTCCGTGACAACTCTCGCAGCCCACACCTTTATTCAAGTGAATGCTGTGATTGAAATACACAAAGTCAGGAAGATCGTGCACGCGCGTCCACTGCAGCGACTCGCCTGTGCGGAAACTATTGCGCACCGGCTCGAGCAAAGCGGCGTTGGTCCAGATCTGTGCGTGGCAATTCATGCAGGTCTTGGTCGGCGGAATTCCAGCAAAGCTCGATTGCTCAACGGACGTGTGGCAGTAACGGCAGTCGAGTCCCAATCCCGCAACGTGATGTTGATGGCTGAACGGGACCGGCTGGTCCGGAGCAATGTGTTGCCCAGTCACGTAAGGCGAACGCTGCAACTTGAACAGCGCCGAACCGACCGCAGAAAGTAAAAGCACCATTCCGAGTATGCTGGCGCGAGCCAGTGTGTTCGCACTGCGATGAAAAGTTTGTGACATGGGTCGATTGATTGCCAGCAGCGAATTACAAACTCACTTCGGAAAACGGATGATTATAAACAACAGTTGGCAGATTCAGCCAGCCTTTGCGGAGAAAATAAGAAAAACTTTATCTCGAAATTTTATTTTCGTTTTCCACAACTTCTACGACTTGCCCGGGTGCGGTTGGATCGCCATCTGCAAAACCTCGGCGATGTGCAGCGCTCTGCGTCCGGCGAGTTGCTCGATTTGCTGGAAGCAACTGAAGCCATTGGCGATGATCAGCGTGTCCGCACTGGCGTGGCGCACCGCCGGCAACAGAACGCGTTCGCCGATTTGCGCCGACACTTCATACTTGTCCGCTTCAAATCCAAAAGATCCGGCCATGCCGCAACAGCCGGAGTCGAGCACATGGAAATCCAGACCGGTGCGCGCGAGCAATTCCTGCTCCGCATCAAATTTCAAAACTGACTTGTGATGGCAATGCCCATGCACGAGCGCCTTACGCTTCAGTTGCGGCGGACGGTAGTCCGCCTTCTGAACTAGGAATTCACTCAGCAAGAAAGTTTGTCGCTTGAGCTTCTGCGCTTCAGGATTGTCGCCAAGCAAGTTGGTCATCTCGTCGCGAAACACCGAAACGCAACTCGGTTCCAGTCCGATCACCGGAGTCCCAGCGGCAATGTGCGGCCGTAACGCCGTGAGTATTTGATTGAGCAAAGATCTGGCGGAATCGAGCATGCCGAAGTCATATAGCGGCCGTCCGCAGCAGAGCTTGCCTTCCGGAAGAATCACTTGATAACCGGCATGCTCGAGCACTTCCACGGCCGCTTGGGCAATGCGGGGATGGAAATAATTGCTCAGTGTGTCCGGCCACAGAATGACCTGCGGCTTGTCTTGATCTTGCAGCGCGCGTTTGCGGAACCAGTCCGTAAACGTCTGCGTGGCGAAGCTCGGCATCCGCCGTTGCTGCGCAATGCCGCCGAAGAATTTGACAGCGCTGGAAATTCCTGGCGCCTGATTGAAAAAGTTCACCAGACCCGGCGCCAAGCGGGCGAGCTTTGCCCAGCGGTGAATCCATCCCATGGCGTAGGCCGACCGCGGGCGGAGACGGCCCTCATAATAATGAGCGAGGAATTCGGCTTTGTAGGTGGCCATGTCCACGTTCATGGGGCATTCGGTCTTGCACGCTTTGCACGCCAGGCAGAGGTCGAGCGCTTCCTTGACGGGTTCGCTCCTCCAGCCACCTTTCATCGGATCGCCGCGCAGCATCTCGAACAGCAGTCGCGTGCGTCCGCGCGTGGAGTGCATCTCTTCCCGCGTGGCCATGTAGCTGGGACACATGGTGCCGTTCTCGTCCTTGCGGCATTTGCTCACGCCTACGCAAAGAGTGGTGGCTTCGGCAAAACCGCCGTGGGCGCCTTGTTGCTCGGGGAAAGAAAAATGCGTCTTGAGTTTAGGCGGATGGTAGTCGGTACCCAGACGAAGGTCGGCGTCGAGCGCGTTGGCGTCAATCTTTTTTCCCGGATTCATTTTCCAATCCGGGTCCCATATGCGTTTGAATTCACGGAAAGCTTCCATGAGTTCCGGGCCGTACATCCTGCCGAGAAGTTCGCCGCGTGCCTGGCCGTCGCCGTGTTCGCCGGAAAGCGAACCGCCGTAGCTAACGACCAAATCTGCGGCGCGCTCGACGAACTCACCATAGTTGCGGACGCCATTTTCGGTGATGAGATCGAAACTGACGCGCATGTGGATGCAGCCNNTGTTCGCCGGAAAGCGAACCGCCCAGACGCACCACCAGGTCCGCCGCCTCTTCGATGAACGAGCGGAAATTCGTGATGCCCTCGGACGTGAGCAAATCAAAATCAATGCGCATGTGGACGCACGCCTGGCCGAAGTGTCCGTAGAGCGCGCACTTGTAGCCATGCTCACCGAGCAGCCGCCGCAATTCGCGCAGATACTCGCCCAGCTTTTCCGGAGCCACCGCCGCATCTTCCCAGCCTTCCCAATATTCGGGTTCGCCAGGAACAAGAGACGTTGCTGCCAGTCCGGATTCGCGCGCTTTCCAGACGGTCAAAGTCTCTTTCTCATCTTCAAAGAGCTTCATGTTAGGAGCACCGGGATTGCCTTGCAGCCGGACCATGAGCGCACGTGCCTTCGCGTTGGCTTCTTCTTTCGTCTCGCCGCCAAACTCGCACAGCAGCCATCCCTTGCCTTCGGGCAGCAGCTTGATGCTTTGAGGATGAAGATTTTTCTTCTTCATGTTCTCGATGAGCACATCGTCCATGCCTTCAAAGCCAATGAGCTCACTCTTGCAGATTTCAGGAACAGCGTCGGCAGCGGCATAAACATCTGTGTATCCCAGCACGACGAGGCTGCGCTGCTTGGGCCAATCCACCAGACGCACCTTCGCGCCCAGCACAATCACGGTAGTACCTTCACTGCC
>PLJN01000065.1:516-9108 GCA_003140235.1 Acidobacteriaceae bacterium | reverse complement strand
ATTTCGCCGCGACGTCCGCCCTGCTGGATGATCTGCTCCAACTCCGCATCGGACGTTGGGCCCGCACGCATGCGCACGCCGTCATAAGTAAGGATGTCGAGCTCGATCACGTTGTCCACGGTGCGCCCAGCCATCATGGAATGCACGCCGCAGGAGTTGTTGCCGATCATCCCGCCGAGATTGCAGTACTCGTGAGTCGACGGATCCGGTCCAAAGGTCAGGTCGTGCTGGTTGGCGCGCTTGCGCAGATGGTCGAGCACCACGCCGGGCTGTACCCACGCATATTTTTCTTCGGCGTTAACTTCCAGAATCTGGTTCAAGTATTTGGAAAAATCAATGATCACCGCAACGTTGCAGGATTGCCCAGCCAGGCTGGTGCCGCCTCCGCGAGCGAGAATGGGCGCGCCGTACTTCCGCGCCAGCGCCACGGTGTGAACGACGTCGTCGATAGTCTTGGGAATGACAACGCCGATCGGCGTCTGGCGATAATTTGACCCATCAACCGCGTAGAGCGCGCGACTGCCGTCATCGAAACGAACTTCCCCGGTAATGTTCGCGCGCAGTTCGGCGGCGAGCATTTCTGACGGTCCGTTCCAAGCCGCTGGAGTGTGTTTATCCATCAGTATCTTTACTTTACTGGCTTCGCGCCGAAGTAGTTTTTCATTGTAAATGCCCTCCTTCGCGACGGGCGGCCACAAGCAGCGAGTCCTGGGCTTGTTAACACTTCCCACTGATTTCACGTCTATCATCAGGGTAAGATTTGCTCCGCTTGGTCTTCACGCTGGAGGACAGAGTTGCACTGCATTTCGCACGCCGGGCAATCCGCCGCTGATGTCTCCGATGACTGCCAACTGGTGGAAGCCGCCTGCCAAGGCGACCGGTCCGCCTATGGCCTGCTCTACGACCGGTACGCGCGCATGGTCCATGGAATTCTGCTGGCGCGCGTCCCGCTGAATGACGTAGACGATCTGGTCCACGATGTGTTTCTCCAGGCGCTTCCCCGACTGCACAGCCTGCGCGACGTAACCCGCTTCGGAGCGTGGCTGGCAGCGATCACCCGGAACCGCGCCAACGACTATCACCGGCAAAGCGTTGACGAAGTGGAACTGCCGGACGACTTGTCCGCAAACGAATCCGGCGGAAAACCAACGAGCGGATTAGATGACGCTGAGACGGCAAGCATTCTCACCGCGGTCCGCAGCCTGCCGGAGACTTACAGAGAACCGCTCCTGCTTCGACTAGTCGAAGGCATGACCGGGCCAGAGATCGCCGAGCGCACGGGACTGACTGCGGGCTCGGTGCGCGTGAATCTCCACCGCGGCATGCAACAACTGCGCGAGAAGCTGCAAGCACGAAGAGGAATGACCCATGAATGACGATTACCTGTGGGACGGTTCGGGCGAACCAGATCCCGAAATTCAAAAGCTGGAAAGCGCTCTGGGCAAGCTGCGCCACAATCGCGCTGCTCCGGCGTTTCCTGAAATTACGGCGACCCATGTGCAGGCCGCGCGCCGTCCCTTCTGGCAGGCGTTCCTGTTTCCGCGGTTTGCTGCCGTAGCCGCCGGCATTCTGGTGATCGCTGCCATTTCGTTCTTCACGCTCCGGCCGAAACCGAATCCCAACTCGGGCGCCGGATGGGACGTGACCCGCGTGACCGGCACGCCACGAATCGGCCGGGACACGCTGGGCGCGCAGAACGCCACGGGAAAGCTTGGCCTGGGTCAAATGCTGGAGACGGATAGCCAGTCGCAAGCAAACATCCGTGTGGAGGAAGTCGGGGAGATCGTCGTCGATCCCGGCACCCGCCTGCGACTTCCTGACAGCAGTTCGGGAGTACACCGGCTGGCGCTTGATCGCGGCACCATCCACGCATCCATCTGGGCGCCCGCGGGTGAATTTGTGATCGACACGCCGTCCGCGATGGCCGTCGATCTGGGATGCGCCTACACGCTGCACGTCGACGATTCCGGCAACGGTGTGCTGCACACCACGCTGGGATGGGTGGGATTCAAACTCGCCGACCACGAGGCGTTTATTCCTGCCGGAGCTGCCTGTTCGACAAAACGAAAGACGGGACCGGGCACGCCGTATTTCGAAGACGCATCGCCAGCCTTCCTCGCCGCTCTGTCAACATTCGATCTTGAGAGCAGCTCACCCGAAGACAGAGCGGCAGTGCTGCACGTCGTCCTGGCTCAATCCCGCAAGCACGATGCGCTCACACTCTGGCACCTGCTGACTCGTGTGACCGAGCCGGACCGTGGCCGCGTCTACGATCGCCTCGCGCATTTCATTCCCGCGCCCGCTGGAGTAACGCGCGAGGGAATCCTGCGCCTTGACCGCAACATGCTCGACCTCTGGTGGAACGAGCTTGGGTTTGGCGACTCCGAACTATGGCGGCACTGGGAGCGCACCTGGCCCGACAAGAGCACGAAGAGCAGCAAGTAGTTTTTTGCTACCGACCCTTGTCATTCCGAACGGAGTGAGGAATCTGCTTTCTCTTCAGGCGGGGAGAATGTTGAGCCCGCAGCTTGTAGACAGAGAATCTCCTCAGGCGACGGAAAGGAGATTCCTCCCCTTCGCAAGCTCAGGGTCGGAATGACAAGAACGAGAAAACACTTGGCCTACTCATCCATAAAAAATGGTCCAATTGTCCACTGCTTTCTGTTAACACTTTTCTCTATTTCGCGTCTTGCACTCGAGAAAGCAATTGGTCGAGAACTTTGTGTTGATGCCAACCAAATACATCGCGGTAGCAATTACGTGCATGATGACGTTCCTCATGACGGGGCTTCACGTTGCGTGCTCCGATACCGCGGAGACCAAACCTCAGCCGTGGGACGGCTTCAATCGGGTCGTGATACCAACCGGCCACCACCCAGCGTCCATCGCGGTGGCGGATGTGAACCGTGACGGCAAGCTCGACATTATCGTCGCCAACACAGAAGACGAAACGGTGAGCGTGCTGTTGGGAGATGGCAAAGGCCATTTCGCGAGCGCGCCCGGCTCTCCTTTCGCGTGCGGCAAGGCGCCGAATGACATTGCGGTCACAGACATGAACGGTGACGGCAATCCGGACCTCATCATTGCGAACACGGGGACGCCTTACATCACCATCCTGCTTGGCGACGGCAACGGAGGCTTTGCCCCTTCGCCGCACTCGCCGTTCGCCACCCAGTCGTATCCGCATGTGCACGGAGTCGTCGCGGCGGACTTCGTGGGGAATGGTAAGCCGGCTGTAATCACAGATAGCTGGGGGCACGACCAGATCCTGATGATTCCCGGTGATGGAAACGGCAACCTGATTCTACCGGGAAAGCTTTTTAACACAGGCAAGCGGCCTTACCAACGCCTGCGCTCCGCCGATTTCAATGGCGACGGAAAGCCGGACGTAGTTACCACGGACCTGGACTTGAATGCCGTCACCATCCTGCTAGGGGATGGAAAAGGTGGATTGATTGAAGCGCCCGGTTCGCCGTTTGCTGCGGGAGCCGCTCCGTGGTCCGTTGCGATTGGCGACATCAACGGGGATGGCAAACTCGACCTCGCGGTCCTTCCCTACGCGCCGGATGTCAGAGACCCGAAGGATCTCGGCGTCACGGTGCTGCTCGGCGACGGCAAAGGAGGGTTCACGAAGATGCGCGGGTCGCCATTTTCGCTTGCGGGATGCCGCGGGCCGGACCAGGTGGCAATCGGAGATGTGAACGGAGACGGATTGAGCGACATCGTTGTGTCGTGCAGCCAGAACCATCGTTTGATGCTTTACCTGGGAACAAAAGACGGCACGTTCCAGGTTTCCACGCTGGATGTTCGAACTGGCTGGTCGGACCTTGCAGTGGCGGACCTGCTCGGAGACGGCAAGAAGGAGATTATCGTCTCGAACGGCGCACTTGACGACGATCCGAAAAACCAGCCGGGAACGATTACGATTTTCTTTAGTCAACAGCGTCATTGAGTGGATGAGGACTCGGAGCGATGGAGGCCGAGAAAAAATGAACTTACTCAACAACAAAGTTAAAGTATTGCTGATTACTCTGCTGGCCTGTGCTGTGAGTCTGGCATTCATGGCGTCGTCTCACGCTGTGAGTGCAAGGACTCGCACCGTGGATTCTGAACTGATCGTCCACGAATGGGGCACATTCACATCGATCGCCGGGAACGACGGTCAGGCTGTAGTTTGGTCGCCTTCGGGGTCCGATCTTCTGCCGGGCTTTATCGAGCATTTCGGCTGGGCCCTGAGCAAGACGAACCTGCGCGGCACGGTGCGCATGGAAACTCCCGTTCTTTATTTTTATTCACCCCACGAGACTGACGTTTCAGTTCACGTAGCTTTCTCCCGGGGCTTGATCACTGAGTGGTATCCGCATGCCGGTCGCGTGAATTCCATGGCATCCGCACGCTGGCCGTCAGAGACGCACTCCGAAGACACGCCGCTGGCCGGTCGTGATCTCAATTCGATGTCTCTCTATAAGCAACGCGCTGACGGAAACATCTCATGGGACTCCGTCCATTTGGAACCAGGAAAGTCCACCGACTTCGCCCGCGACCCACGTGAAAGTCACTACTACGCGGCGCGGGAGACTTCCGCCACGCCTGTGCGCGTAAGCGCCCAAGGCGGCGCCCAGCAGGAAAAGTTTCTCTTTTATCGCGGCGTTTCAGCGATGGACCTTCCCATTTCGGCCCGGCTCACGCCCGATGGTAATTTGCTCGTCAGGAACTTCGGCAAAGCAGGGATCGCAAATGTAATTCTGTTCGAATGCCGCGGCGACAAAATGGGCTATCGCATAAGCGGCGAATTGCAGAATGAAATGCTGCTGCAACCGCCGGACCTCACCGACAACGTCGAACGCCTGTATGCGGACCTGGAAGAAATCCTGATAGCGCGCGGTCTCTACCGCGATGAAGCCCATGCCATGATCAAGACCTGGCAAACGTCGTGGTTTGAAGAAGGCAGCCGGGTGTTCTACATCGTGCCCCAGTCCTTCGTAGATTCCATTTTGCCGCTGACGATCAATCCCGCGCCGGCACAAACAGTTCGCATCTTTGTGGGACGATTGGAAATTGTGACTCCAGCAACCGAGAGAGCGCTGGAAACAGCGTTGGCATCAGACCGTCAGCTGGCGTTCACAAAATATGGCCGGTTTCTGGAACCGATTCTGGAAACGATAGCGGCAAGAGACCCAGCCAGGGCCAAACGGCTGCGCGATTTCGCGTATGCGCCCTGCTGTCCCCAGAACGCGCAACGACGCTAGCGAGGAAGCCGTAACAGACCCTGGTCACACACCCCGCATATAATGAAGCGGCCCATGGTCATGCAAGCTGTATCTACGCCAACTTACCCGGTCATCGCCAAGCGAAGAATTTTCCTTGCGCTGATCGTGCTGCTGTGGGCCGTCGTCTATCTGGGCAGCCTGCGGCAACCCGCACTACTTGATGATGCGGACACAGTCCACGCCGAAGCGGCGCGCGAGATGGTGGTGACCAACGACTGGGTCACGCTGCACATCAACGGCACTGGCGACATCAACAACGGTTTTCGCTATCTCGAGAAAGCCCCGTTGGTTTATTGGGCTACCGCTGCCAGTTTCAAAGTGTTTGGCGTGCATGACTGGTCAGCGCGTTTGCCGATCGCGCTGGGCGTGCTCGCGTTGCTGCTGCTGACGTACCGTCTTGGCCGCCGCATATTCGGCGAGGAAGGCGGATTCTACTCTGCGCTGGTGCTGGGCACTGGATTTGGTCCATTTATCTTCACGCGCATTCTCATACCGGACATGCTGGTTGGGCTTTGGCTGGCACTCGGGTTTAATTTTCTGTTGACAGCACTCGAAGAAGAAAAGCCTTCGCGCTGGATCTGTTGGGGTATCGCCGCAACCATGGCACTGAATGTTCTGACGAAAGGATTGATCGGGCTGGTCTTTCCCATCGGGGCAATTTTCGCGTTTCTCCTGCTCACGGGCAATTTGCGCCGCCTGCTCAAGCTGCGTCTGTTTTCGAGCTTTCTGGTTTTTCTGGCGATTGCCGCTCCGTGGCATCTGCTGGCCGGCTTCCGCAATCCCGCACAAGGGCAGACTAAAGGCTTCTTCTGGTTTTATTTCGTCAATGAACATTTCCTGCGCTATCTCAACAAGCGCTTCCCTGCGGACTACGACACTGTGCCGCTGTGGCTCTTCTGGGGACTGATGTTGCTCTGGCTCATGCCGTGGACGGCGTTCATCGCGCAGGCCCTGGGCCGCGTCCCACATCGCATCGCAGACTGGCGCGCCGGACTCACAACAGAACAACGCGGCACATTATTGTTCGCCATTTGGACCCTTTCCGTTCTGGTCTTTTTTAGTTTCTCCAGCCGCCAGGAGTATTACGTGATCCCCGGAGTGCCGGGCTTTGCCTTGCTGATCGGAGGCTGGCTGGCGCGCGAAACGACTTCTTCACTCGACAGCGCGGAGCGCCGCAGCGGAAGGATTTCGTCGCTGGTGCTGATGGCCATCGGTGTGGCTGCGTGCGTTGCGGCGGTGATGCTGGCCGTGCAGTCCCACGTTCCGCCGCTGGGCTACGACATTGCCGAGTTGCTCAAGAAAAATCCGCAGGACTACGCGCTTTCTTTCGGACACTTCCTTGACCTCACGCCGCAGGCCATGGGCGCGTTTCGTGGTCCACTTTTGATTACGGGGATTGCGTTCGCTGTCGGGACCATCCTCAACTGGCTGTTGCGCCGCTCGAACCGCACGTTCGCCGCCAATCTGGTGCTGGGTGTGATGATGACTGTGCTGCTCCACGAAGCGCACAACGGTCTGGTAGTTTTTTCGCCGGTGCTTTCATCCAAGGTGTTGGCTGACAAGATTGAACAACACTGGAAACCGGGGGACGTGATTGAAGTCAACGGAGATTACGAGGCTGCCTCGACGTTGAATTTCTACACGCACCAGCAGTTACGTATCCTCAACGGACGCCGCAACAACATCTGGTACGGATCAACCTTCCCGGACGCGCCGCAGATTTTTGATGACGACCAGTCGTTCAATCAACGCTGGCACAACGGACAGCGCGTGTTCCTGTGGACGGAAGAAGACAGCATTCCGTCTTACTTGAAGAGCAACGAATATTGCCAGCTGGCAAAGTGGGGCGGCAAGCTGGTGCTTACCAATGAGCGGACACTTTGTCCGGCTCAGCCGCGGTAACGGGTGCCGGTTGAGGCAAATGAGTGGAACGGATCCTCCCGTTCTCCAGAATAAAGATCTCGCCGCGCCAGTGGACTTGATGTCCGGCAAAGCTGGCAAACCAGACCCAGAAGGCAATCAGGTCGCGCAACGGAACAAGCCACAAGTGGCGCCACACCGAGCGATCATGCACCACGCCAATCCCGACTTGCGCCGCCACAGCGGTGCGCAAAGCGGCAGCCGCAGCCAGAACAATCCAGGACCACCACACGCCCGCGGAAAGCAGCACGGAAATAATCGCCCAGGGCAAACCAAAAGTCAGCAGTATGCCGACGTATCCTCTGCGCCGCGAATCGCGTGTGCTGCGGGCCCAGCGCATCTGGTGTTCGAAAAACTGGCGGAAGCTGTACGTGGGCAAATGCGTCTCCACTACTACGTCCACGAGTACAACGTCGAACCCGGCCCGGGAAATGCGGTTGCCCAACTCAAAATCGTCTGCCAGATAATCCACGAGCGGCTCGAGTCCGCCAATGGCGTCGAGCGCAACGCGGCTCATGGCCAGAGTTGAACCCAGAGCAAAATGGATTCCGTCTTCCACCTGCCTTGCTGCCAGCACTCCGGCAATAAAATCCGTGCTGATGCCCACTGATTCCAGCTTCGACCCCAGCGTGTTCGCCGCAATACCGCGGTACGGACAAGTCGTCATGCCGACTTTTGCACTGGCAAACGGGGCCATCACGCGGCCCAGGTAATCGGGCGTTACTAAAATGTCACTGTCATTGATGAGGATATGGTCGTGGCTGGCGTGGGGCAGCATCTGCACCAGATTGCTGGTCTTGCGGTTGGTGCCCAGCACGCGCGGACAAACCACCAGCTGTATCTTGCACTGCGGAAACTCGCGCATGAGATCATGTACCGCTTCCACGGCCGGGTCATCGGCTTCGCTCACGCCAAAAATAATTTCGTACTCGGGATAGTCCTGCACGCAGTGGCTGCGGAAGCTCTCGTACATCTGGGGATCAATGCCGCGCAGCGGCTTCAGGATGGAAACCGACGGAGTAAACGCGGTCGCCGGCTTGCAATTGTCGCGCAGAAACGCACGTGCGCTCCGCAGGCAGAGCACGTAGAACCCCATGCCGCACAGGGCCAGTCCCGCCGAAACGATACCGGGTAGGAAGTGCATTGAATACATCACGACAAGTAAGTCTTGGCCCTATTCTAAGCCACAGAAGCATGGGGAAAACTGTTAAATAAAACGATTCAGCAATAATCCGACGTGACAGAAAGTCATGCCAAGCGCCAGCCATGGTTTGCGGCGGCCAAGACTGTCAGCATCTATAATAGTACTGTTGACGCCGGACCGGACGGTTGCTGTCTCGTCTTGAACAGCGGGGTTTTCCCCGGCTCGCAAGAAGAGAGAGAGGAAAGTCCGAACTCCGCA
>PLJN01000065.1:0-494 GCA_003140235.1 Acidobacteriaceae bacterium | reverse complement strand
AGCAAGACCAAATAGGAAGGGAGTCGCAGAAAGCTGCGGCCCGTGCCTGCTCGGCGCGGTATAACCTTCGGGTAGGTCGCTTGAGCCGTTCAGCGATGGACGGCCTAGAGGAATAACCGTCCAGGCGGGTAACCGCCGGACAGAATTCGGCTTATAGGTCCGGCGTCACAAGATCTTATCCCGATCCCGCAAAGCGGGAGAGGGATCCCTATCGCATGAAGGCACGACGGGCGATGAGTTTGAGTCCCGCGAAGAATGCATCAGACTGAGGACATTTCCCACTACGGTTCGTGGATCAGGTAGGGCTCCCTCGCTGTCGCTCGGGATGTAAATGAATTACTCTCCCGATCGAGCCAGTTCCACCGCCCGCACCACGGCCCGCGTTTTGTTCAAACACTCTTCGTACTCGCTTTCCGGAACCGAGTCCGCAACAATTCCAGCTCCAGCTTGCACGTAGCCTTTCTTGCCTTTCATCAGCATGGTGCGGATGGCGA
>PLJN01000082.1:2529-9320 GCA_003140235.1 Acidobacteriaceae bacterium | reverse complement strand
GAGTTTTTCAGCAGCCTGCTAGTCCATAATTGAGCGGCCTGGATAAAATCCGGGTTCGATCTTCGGTTTTTCGGCTTTAGCGACAAGTTCAAGCTCGCTGCCCTTGATGTAGCGCATCGTGCCAGCGTCTTTTCCAAGTTGAACTCTGTAAATCCCGTCACTGCGAGTCTCTACGACCGTGAGCACTTCCGAGCCGCCGCTTTTTCCCCGCACGTGATCGCCGTTTTCAAATTCCATCTCAGTCGTCATATGGAACAGGATAGCAGACAAGATAAGGCAGTTATATACTTGATCTAAACTAAGATTCCGATGAAAGGAATTTGCCTCTAGATGTCTTACTTTAAGCAAGGCTCCACGACAACGGAATGCCTCTTGGAGCTAATTTCCAATCAACTTCAGCTGACACAGCAACAGGATCAGATGAGGAGTGCTGGCGAACTCTCGGTTCGCAGAGCTGATGCGGCTAAGTGTGCCAGTTTGCGAACCAAAATTGTCAATCAACGAAATGAATTGGACATCATCGTGGATGGGGTCTAAATGAGCCAGATGAGGCATGAGCAAAGTAAGTTTCCCAAAAAAGAAACAGCGCAAGGGCCGAGTCCTAGTTTGCGCGATCACAGAAAATGCCTTGTCCGTCGCGAGTAACCCAAGCGATTTTAACCTGTGGCCTCCGGCTACTTCCCGCGAGCACCCGCGACTCCAGGAAGCGCAGTTTGCGTAGAGTACCTATTTCCGGGTAATTTTGAATTCCATGGCAACACCGACTGCCCGCGAACAGCTACTCCATCTCATCGCTAAGAATTCTTTTCGCCTGGGCGATTTCACACTCTCTTCCGGATTGAAAAGCGACTACTACGTAGATTGCCGGACCACCACGCTTCATGCCCAGGGCGCAGGCCTTACCGGGCGCGTCTTTCTGGATCTATTCCGGGAAAACGGCTGGCAGCCCGACGCCATTGGCGGGCTGACCATGGGCGCCGATCCAATCGTGGTTGCAGTCGCTCTGCTCAGCGCGCAGGACCCGGCACAAAAACCAATCCACGGCTTCCTGGTCCGCAAAGCGGAAAAGTCCCACGGCATGGGCCGCCGTATTGAAGGCTTTCAAGAGAAAGGCGCCAAAGTCGTGATCGTGGACGACGCTTGCACCACCGGCAGTTCCACCATCCAGGCAATTGGAGCGGCACGAGAGTTTGGGTTCGAGATCATCGGCGTGGCGTGCCTGGTAGAGCGCGAAGAAGCTGGCGGACGAGAGGCAGTAGAAAAGGCCGCCTTGCCCGCGCAATTTCTGTCCGTGTTCAAGGCGACTGATGTGAAAGCAGCGCACTTGAAGATTGGGTAATTGAGTAATTTGGTAATTGGGTAATTGAAAACCTGATTGCCTAAGATTGCCTCAGACAATTACCCAATTACCAACTTACCCAATTACCCCAATCCTGATTTACTCAACCCAATTCTCATCCTCCGTTTACAATCATTTTGAAGCTCTCATGATCAAAACTCTCGAATGGACCAATTCCGGCGTCCGCTTTATTGACCAGACCAAATTGCCCATGGAAGAGGTCTACGTCACCTGCCGGACATATCAGGAAGTGGCCACCGCGATCCGAGACATGATCGTGCGCGGTGCGCCGGCCATTGGCGTGGCCGCGGCCATGGGGATTGCGCTGGGAGTCCAGCAATCGGCGGCCAAAGACGTTGCCAGCCTGCGACTGGATTTTGAGCAGATCGCAAAGACCATCGGCGAGACTCGCCCGACGGCGGTGAATCTGTTTTGGGCCATTGAACGCATGAAGAAAACGTTTGCATCCCCAAGAGCCCAGAACGTACCGGAAATCAAGGCCGCACTGGTCCGCGAAGCGCAGCAGATGTATGTGGAAGACATTGCCGCCAATCAAGCCATGGGACAACATGGGGCCACGCTGATGCCAGCGTCCGGAGGCGTGCTCACGCATTGCAACGCCGGTGGGCTGGCAACCTGCGGCTATGGGACGGCCTTGGGAGTCATACGGGCGGCCGTTGCGTCGGGAAAAAAGATCCATGTGTACGCGGATGAAACCCGCCCGTTCCTGCAAGGATCGCGCCTGACTGCCTGGGAACTGATGAAAGACGGCATTCCCACCACGGTGATTGCGGACAACATGGCCGGAGCCATGATGAAGCAAGGCAAAATTGCGGCAGCCGTGGTGGGAGCCGACCGCATCGCTGCAAATGGCGACGTGGCCAACAAGATCGGGACCTACACCGTGGCAGTGCTGGCCAAGGAACACGGCATTCCTTTTTATGTGGCCGCGCCCTGGTCCACGGTGGACATGAACACACCCGACGGCGACCAAATCCCCATTGAGCAACGGTCCGCGAAAGAAGTGACGCACCACGCGGGAAAACAGGTTGCGCCCGACGGTGTGCTGGTAGAGAATCCGGCCTTTGATGTGACACCCAACAAGTATGTGACGGCGATCATTACCGAGCGCGGCATCGCACGAGCGCCGTACGATGCATCGTTGCGGGAACTGGCTTCGTCGTCATCAATGGCGGTCCCGGCGTAGCCCTCCATGCTCACTCGTATGAAAGAAGCGGTAAAGCACAATGAATAAGACGCGCCTTCATCTGCTTACAGCACTGCTTCTCGCCAGCAGCGTGCTTGGCGCCCAGACCTCGCCGGCGCCGGTGTCTCCGAACAAACCCCACGCAGGCCCGAAAGCCCAATCTTCTCCCGTAAGTGACACGGTCCGAAAATCCCTACTGGCGGCCCGCGAAGCTATGTGGCGTGGAGAGTTTTTGCAGGACCCTTCCCTGCTGCCCACCGAAGCCATTGGCATTGTGGAATGGACGGAAGACTGGAAGCATCGCGACGAAATCATTGCCGGCGCAAAAACAGCCAACGCCAACGGCATCAACATCAGGCGTCTGGAGTTTCCCCGGACGGAGATCCAACTCTACGGCGACACCGCCATCCTTTATTCAACTTACATTTACGAAGCGGAGTTCAACGGCCAGAGCGCCGGACTGGAAACGGGACGCTCCACCGAAATCTTCATTCGGCGCAACGGCAAGTGGCTCAACGCCGGATGGCACATTGATTCGGGAACGCACCTGGTTCCGCGTGCGGACCTGCGCAAGGTGCTGATGGATCTGCGCGAGTCCATTTGGCGGGCCTACTTTACCAACGATTCCGTCTTTCTGAAGAATACGCTGCGTCCGGACCTGGTTGCCGCTTATGGTCTGCCGGATAACCTCAAAGGACGCGAGGACATCCTGGCTGGTGCCAAGAAGTTTGCCGACAGCGGCGCCAGGGTTTCAAAATTAGAATTCCCTCACACGGAAATTCGGGTTTACGAAACCACAGCCATTCTTTTTTCCGACTACCGCTGGGAAGGCGAAGCAGACGGTAAGCCCATCGGCCCCGTGACCGGATATACCACGGAGATATTCATCTATCGTGATGGAAAGTGGTACGAGTCCGGCTGGCACCATAACGCCACGCAGCCGGCCTCTTCCCAACCGAGGCAGTAGCACCTCTAATGGATGACGCTCACGGGTGCGCCATCAGGCTCATAGCCTTCATCGGCCAGGGTCTGTTGTGCGGCTAAAAGCAGGTCATCTTCGTCAGCAGTTCTTGGCAGTTTACAATGGCGGCGAATCACTTGTTCGCCGGCTTCAATACGGACCATCCAACTCGACTCTTCCGGGTCCCAGGAAACTTCAACAGCGTCTGCGCGCATGACTTTCCTCCGTCTGCAATCTGAACGACAACATTGTATGCCACCGGACGGCCCGGCGCATCAGGAGCAAGCCAGGGAATCTTCCGGACCCGCCGAGTAGCCATTTTTCGCGGCATCTCTTACAATCACAAGTACATACGGAGACCCGATGAAAGCAATGATCTTGGTGGCAGGGGTGTTGGCGGTGGCCTGTTTCGCGGGCTGTGGTGGCGGCAGCACCAGCACGACCATAGGCGGCGGATTGAGTGTAACTCCGCTTGCGTACGTGGTTGGTCCGACGGCGAACAATGTTTTTGCTTTTCAGCAGACTTCTGCCGGGGGTCTCAAGGCGCTTTCCACCGCCACGTTTGCCACCGGCTCAAGCCCCTCGGCTTTCGCTGCGAATACACTCAAGACCTTTGCTTACGTAACCGATGCGGGCAGCAACGACGTGAGGATTTTTACGATGGATCCCACAACCGGCCTGCTTACATCCACGTTATCGCCGGTGCCCACGGGGACAAATCCAGTCGCCGCGATCCTCGCGGGAAATGTGCTGATGGTGTTGAACAAAGGCTCGGCGTCCATTTCGACGTATTTGGTTGACGGGACCTCCGGTGGACTCACCCCGGTTGCAGGATCGCCCTTTGCCACCCCGGCCAACCCGGTTGCCATGGTATTGACCACGAAACAGAACTTTGTCTACGTATTGGCGCCCGGAGTGGGCCATGCCAGTGTGACTGGCTATGCCTTTTCGTCCTCCGGCGTATTGACGCCGTTTCCGGGGCTTCCCTTTACCGCCGGCACCGCTGCGGGCGGAATGGCCATCGATCTGGTCGGCGGAAGGTTTCTGTACGTGACGGACCCGGCCAGCAACAATGTTCTGGGCTTCAGTGTTCAGTCAGCCACCGGCATACTGACGCCGCTGCCCGGCTCGCCGTTTACCACCGGGACCAATCCCGCAGGGGTGGCGATTGATTCCAGCAGCGCTGTGCTGTTTGTTGCCAACCAGGGATCCAATAACATTTCCGCGTTCACCATCGGCTCCAGTTCAGGCACGCTGACTCCGGTCTTTGGGACTCCCCCAGCCACTGGCACCGGGCCTGCTTTCATAACGGTGGACGCCACCAACGAGTTCCTGTACGTGGCGAACCCGGGATCAAGCAACATCAGCGCATTTACCGTGAGTGTCGGAGGCGCTTTGACCCCGGTTGCTGGCTCGCCTTTTTCCGTGGGCACTACTCCGGTGTGGATTACCACCACGCACTAGGGGACTGGCCCAGGGGTTTGAGCAAAAGAACGTTTTCATCATGCAATGAAACTCGGTCCGAAAATCAGTACAAAAACGGCTTATCAGGAGTTCTAACAATGCGCAAAGCAGCAATATTGGCAGGTCTGGTAATTTGCATCTGTCTCAACGCAACGGCCCAGAGGAACCAGCTTGCACTCGACGTGGGAGTCAAAATTACGCCCCAGGTCGGCAGCAATGGCAGCTTCAATGGCGTAACCACAGTCGACAAGTCGATGGCGTTTGAAGGAAATTACGCCCGCGAGCTCACGTCGTTTCCTGGGGCGTCGGTCCAGCTTGAGTTCCCGTTTATTTACGCGTTTACGTCCAACGTGAAGAGCCTCAATCTTTTCACCGCTTCCGGCTACAAGTCCATGTTTCTCACGCCTTCGCTGAAGCTGCAAATCGGGCCGAAGCGGAAACTGAGTCCCTGGATTTCAGCGGGCGCCGGCATGGCGCACTTCAGCGACAGCAAGACCGCGATCAATGGCGGGGCCATCTCGGCCAATGCCACCACCAAAGGGGCCTTTCAGGTCGGCGGCGGAGTGGACTTCCGAGTGCGCAAAATCACTTTCCGGATGGAAGTGCGCGATCTTTATACCGGTCCGCCCAACCTGGTTGTTTCCGGCATCAAGGTGCACAACAACATACTGGCTGCCGGTGGAGTGGTGTTTAATTTCTAACCGGCACGGCGTGGGCGTTTGCCGATGTCAAGAGGAGACCGAATGAGAGCGGGTATTTTTGCCGCCGCGCTGGCACTGGTCATGGTGACCGCCGGGTGCGGTGGTGGCACGAACAGCACAACGGGTAGCGGCGGGGGGGGCAATTCTTCCGTCTACGTACTCGGACCAAACACGAATGCAGTGCTTGGATTCAGCCAGAATTCCTCCGGAGCGCTGATTCCGTTTACCACCGCGCCCACTTCAAACACTGGGTCCGTCCCGGTTGCCATGGTGCTCCACCCTTCTTTGAAGCTCGCATTCATAGCTAACAATGCCGACGGTACCATCACGATATGTGTTCGCGACACCAGCAGCGGCATATTGACCGTGCCTCCGCTGCCTCCCGGGGTGCTCAACCCGCCGCCGCCCATCATTGCCGGGGCCAACCCCATTGCCATGGCCATGACCCCCAACGGTAACTTTGTTTACGTGCTCAATCAGGGTTCCAACAGTATTGCCGAATTCTCGGTTGATCTTCCCAACAACACGCTGGTCGCGCTGGGTTCCCTGAACATCGGCGCCGGTTTCCCTGGCGCGCTATTGACCGTGTCGCCGGATTCGCGGTTTTTGTACGTGTCCAGTCCCACCACCGGCCAAATAGGGATGGCGACTATTGGATCCACTGGCACTTTGTCGCCGGGCGCTGCTTTCACGGTGGGATCTTCCCCCACCTTTATGGTGGTGGATCCCCAGGTGAGGTTTTTGTATGTAACCAATCCGGCCACAAATTCGGTCCGCGCCTTCTCACTCAACAACGGCGCGATTTCTACCGAGGTCACCGGATCGCCTTTCGCGACGGGGACCAATCCAAGTGCCATGGCAATCAACTCGTCAGGCAACTTCTTGCTGGTCACGAACCAGGGGTCCAACAGTGTGTCGGGGTTCTCGGTTTCCAATGGCGCGCTGGCGGCTGTTCCGGGCTCGCCATTCAACACCGGTGTCGGTCCTTCTTTTGTTGTCTTTGATAAGGCAAACAGCTTTGTCTATATTGCCGACCAGGGGTCCCGTGACGTTGCGGCGTACCAGCTAACCGGCACGCAATTGCGGAGTTTGGTAGGTGCGCCTTTTGGCGTAGGAACG
>PLJN01000082.1:0-2520 GCA_003140235.1 Acidobacteriaceae bacterium | reverse complement strand
GGATGCCGCAGCTTGCGCAGCGCCTTGGCTTCAATCTGGCGTATGCGTTCGCGCGTGACCTGGAAGTTCTGTCCCACTTCTTCCAGTGTATGCTCCGAGCCGTCTTCCAGTCCGAAGCGCATCTTGATGATGCGTTCTTCCCGCGGGCTGAGCGTACGGAGAACGTGCGCTGTCTGCTCTTTCAAGTCCACATTGATCATGGCGTCCGCGGGTGAGACCCCGGCGGCGTCCTCGATCAAATCGCCCAGATGCGAATCGCCCTCTTCGCCAATCGGACTCTCCAGCGAGATGGGTTGTTGCGCGATCTTGAGTACCCTGCGGACTTTTGCCACCGGAATGTCCATGCGCTGCGCGATCTCTTCGGACGTTGGTTCGTGCCCCAGTTCCTGCACCAATTGGCGCGAAGCCCGGATTAACTTATTGATATGCTCGATCATATGTACGGGCACGCGAATTGTGCGCGCCTGGTCCGATATGGCGCGAGTCACGGCCTGTCGTATCCACCACGTGGCATACGTCGAAAATTTGTACCCCCGGCGATACTCGAACTTGTCCACGGCTTTCATCAGGCCCATGTTGCCTTCCTGGATCAAATCCAGGAATTGCAGCCCACGGTTCGTGTATTTCTTGGCAATCGAAACCACCAGACGAAGATTGGCTTCGACCAGTTCCCGTTTCGCGTACTCGGCGTCCACGTTGCCCTGGACGATTTCGCGCTGCGTGTGACGCAGTTCCTGAAATGTAGCGCCGGCCTCCTGTTCGATTTTCTTGAGATCGGCCAGACAATTCCGCTGCTGCCGCTTGTACTCCGAGCGCAGCTCTTCGCTCCGCGTGCCGGTACATTTCTTCTCCAGCTGATGGTACTGGCGGTCCAGTAGACGCATGGTGTCCGCCGCCGCTGTCACCCTCTCGATCAGGTGCCGGCGTTTGGGGTGCGTGTATTTAAAGCTGCGAATGATCTTGGAAACGGTAATTTTTTCGCGTCCCAGCTTCCAGCGATAGCGGCGATGTTGCTTCGGATTTTTCCTCTGGCTGACGCCTTCGAGTTTTTCCTCTAACGTTTGCGCCGTCTTGTAATGCTTCACCATTTCATTGATCTGATTGATGGTGGACTTGGCGCGGGCCACTAAAATCTCGTCCGTGACTTCTTCTTCGTCGAAGATCACGAATTCTTTAATGGACCGTGCGCCGCGAACCAGGTCAGCGCCCATCACGATGATTTCCTGAATCACCACGGGACAACGTGAAATGGCTTTGAGCACGCGGAGATGTCCGCGCTCGAACCGCTTCGCGATCTCCACTTCACCCTGACGGGTAAGCAGAGGGACCGTTCCCATTTCCCGCAGGTAGAGGCGGACGGGATCGTTGGTCTTGTCGAGCACTTCAGGAGCCAGCCTGAATTCCGCTTCTTCGCCGGCTTCCGGTTCGATGTCAAATTTTGCCCTGCGGTGCGACGGCAGGTCGCTGTTGGCTACGGCAATGCCGCGCCGGTCCAGCGTGGTAACCAGGTCGTCCATGCCATCGCCGCCCGGGCCTTCATTGGCCATGAGATCGCCGGCTTCGTCGTCCGTGAGGAAACCTTTGCTACCGCCATCAGTATCGATAAGCTTTTTCAGAGGGTCGTATTTGTCGTGAGCAGCCAAAGTGGACCTTTCGTCGATGTTGTAAGTCAATCCAATAAGATGTTGCTCGCGGGCCGCTCGATTCATACCGATGCGGCCCGCGAAGTTTGCCAGTACTATGCGTACCGCTGAAGGACTTCTCCCGGCAGGCGCATCCGCTTGGATCCGTGCTTCTCGGGCACCGGAACCAGATGGGAAACCTCCACGGGCATAACGCGCTCTTCCCTCTTCAGGTCGGTCGCATCCACGCGCTCACGCCGGATCTTGAGTTGCAAGTTCCGCTCCAGAGAAGCCAGGTCGGAGCGCTCCAGTGAAGTAAAGAACGTGATCGCGTTTCCTGAAAGCCCAGCCCTTCCGGTGCGGCCGACGCGATGAATAAAGTCCTCCGCCACGGCCGGCAGGTCATAATTAATCACCTGGGCAATGTTGTCCACGTGAATGCCGCGCGACGCTACGTCGGTGGCCACCAGTACGCTGGATTTTCCCGTTTGGAACGACGCCAGTGCGCTGTTACGCTGGGGTTGCGAACGGTCGCCATGGATCACGGCAACGTTCAGACCGGCCTTTTCCAGCTTGGTCGCCAGACGCTGTGTGGCCCGTTTGGTGCGCACAAAAACCAGGCTGCGCCCGGTCTCGTTCGCCAGCAGACGCTGCAGCAATGCCAGCTTCTGGTCGGCTTGCACTTCATAAGCGCTCAGTTCCACGCTCTTGGCGGCCTCGCGCGTTGCGCCAAAACTCAGGCGAACGGGCGAACGCAGGTAGTCCGTCATCAAATGCGCCACGGACGGATCGAGTGTGGCGGAAAAGCACATGGTCTGACGTGTCCGCGGCAGCTGGGGGACGATCCGGCGAATGGCCGGGATGAATCCCATGTCCAGCATGCGGTCGGCTTCGTCGA
>PLJN01000128.1 GCA_003140235.1 Acidobacteriaceae bacterium | reverse complement strand
GGCAATGATCTTGCCGTGATGCAATTCCAGACGCCGGTCGGCTAGTCGTGCCACAACCGGATCGTGCGTGACCATGATGATGGTTCGTCCCTGGTCGTGGAGATCGCGCAATTGCCGCAAAACAATCTCTTCGTTCAGCGCGTCAAGATTTCCTGTTGGCTCGTCGGCCAGAATGATCCTGGGATCATTGATCAGCGCGCGGGCAATGCAAACGCGCTGCTGCTCGCCGCCGGAGAGCTGTGCGGGAAGGTGATCGGCGCGGTCCGCCAGTCCGATGCGTTCGAGCGCTGCCAATGCTTCCTTTTGGTCGGTCATACTGTGGAAGTATTGCGCCAGCATCACGTTCTCCAGCGCGGTGAGGTAGGGAATCAGATGGAATTGCTGGAAGATAAATCCAATCTTCTCCGCACGAAAATGGTTGAGCTCCGTCGCTGACATTTGCGCGACATTCGTGCCATGGATCCAGACCTCGCCCGAAGTGGGTTGGTCCAGACAGCCGATGAGGTTCACCAAAGTGGATTTGCCGGATCCCGACGGACCCATCACCGCCAGCCACTCACCCGGCGCCACGGAAAGGGAAACGTCGTCTAAAGCGCGCACTTCCGCATTGGCGGTGTAAATGCGGGTCGCACTCTTTAGCTCAATGGACATCATTCTCCTCTCAGGATTCCGGCAGGCTGAATTCTTTGTAACAATCTTATAGGCGCTGTGGAAGCAATCAGAGCCAGCATAATGCTGCCCAGTACCACCGGCAATAACAGCACCGCTTGCGGCAGAATGGCGGCGTCAAAGTTGGCTTTGCCGATCCAGTAAGCGACGCCGCTGCCCGCCACAAAACCAATCAGTGCGCCAGTCAGCGCAAGAAAGACTGACTGAGAAGCAAACAAAAGATTGACTGCCCGGTTCGAAGCCCCTAGCGCCTTCATGACCGCGTAATCCCTGCGCCGCTCCAGTACCGAACTGGAAAACGTCGCGACCATGCACAGCATAATCAGAATCACGACCACCGCAGAAGCCGCGAGCACGACCGAACGCGTCTTGCCCAGCACCGCGGTCTGTGTCTGAGTGATCTGGCGAACAGGCTCGACTTCGAGCTGGGGCAGCGATGCGTGAAGTTGGTCGATGGCGCTCTGGATTTCCTGTGGACGACCGTCTACGCGAACCAAGGCAGTATTGGGCAGGACATGCGTCTCACGAACGAACCGTTCAAGTGGAAGGTAAAGACGGCTATCATCGTCTGTGCCGGATGTGAAGACTGTGCCGGCCCGAATTGTTCCACTCCCACCAGCGTCGAACTCAAGCGTGAACGCTGTGCCCGGGTCGGCGCGGGAGCCAATCAATTCCAATGGGTTGGCATTTCTCTCTTTCACAGACCACCAGGAGTTTAAGCGCAGCAGCTTCTCCGTATCTGCGCCACCGACAACGATCTTCTGTCCGGTTGAAAAAGTACCGATCGCATACGCCACAGGTACAACATCGCCTTTGCTGCCCACAATGGAATTCAGCTTGGCCAGTTCGTCAGCGCTCAAGCTGCCTTCGTGCTTCGTCACAATCACATTCGCGCCAAAGCTGCGAAACTCACGACTGAGTCTTCCCTCAAGATCGTAGTAGATCGTGAGCGCTACCGTGGCCATCGTCGCCACTACGGCAACCGAGAGCAGGGCAGTGAATGCGCGGTCTTTGCGTACCAGCGCATCTTTCATTACCAGACGAAGGAACATGCGTTTGCGGTTCATGCGTCACCCCGCAAGACAACCGCCGGATCAAACTGTACCGCTTTGCGCACCGCGCCGGCACTCCCCACAAAGGTGACCAGAAGCGCGGCAACCACCACGATCGGGATGACTGCCGGATGAAGGGTGATGGATGAACCAAAAATGCTCTGCCCCATGCGCTGGGCCAGAAGAATTCCAGCGATGCAACCAACGGCCGCGCCAGCCAGAGCGAGAAGGCTGGCTTCAAACAAAAACAGGGAAGCCACCATGCCGTTGCTGGCGCCCAGAGACTTCATCAGTCCCACTTCCTGGCGCCGCTCCAAGATGGTTGCGGCCATGGCGGCGGAAACGGCCAGTGCCGCGCCCACTAACGCAGCCAGCGTGAGCAGCAGCATGAGACCGGAGATTCGGGCGAGGACCCTGCCCTGGTTTTGTTCTACCTGGCGAATCTGATCGACGCGGACGCTGGGCAAGGCTTCATGAATTTGAAAAGCAATGGAATTCGCGTAGGACGTGCAGTACCATCGGTCGCGCATCTTGGGCGACATTTTATTGGGATCACGGCGGGCAAACGCGTCTTCCGGTTTGGTCAAGGCGCTGACAGCCACGCTACGTACCGCATTCGGCTTTCCGAGAATTTGCTGCACGATATGCAGCGGCGCGACAATCGCCCGGTCTTCAGCGCCGCCAGTGTTCAGAATTCCGCTGACCCGCAGCTTCTTGCCGGCGATGCTGATTTCGTCGCCGACCGTCAGGCTATTGGCCTGGGCCAGTTTGTTACCGACCAGAACATCGGCCGCAACGTTCGTGGGCCAAGATGAAGCCGCATAATCCTGCGGCCAATCTCCGTCTACTTTCCACCATCCGTTTACCGTGCGGACGCCCGTGGCGAAGCTTTCGGTCCCGTATTGGAGTGGCTGCGCGAAGTACGTACCAATGAGATCAGCGTTGACTTCATGGCCGTGTACGCTGATGGTTTCCTCATTCGATAGAAACGGCGCGAAACCAAGAATGCTGTGGCCGAAGAATATGCTTTTCAGCTTGATCAGGTCGGATTCCTGTATGTACGCGCCTTCGCTGGCCGGTTTCAACGTGACGCCCCCAAGGTTCACGTCCAGAGTGTCTTCCATGGGCGTCAGCACCAGATTGGCATTGCCTTTGCGGAGTTCCTGGTTGAGCTTGTCGCCCACGTCTGTACCCACGGCGATCATCGCGGTGGCAATGCTCATGCCCAGCGCGATGGCCAGAAGCGCCACACCTTTGCGGCGTTTCTGGCGGCGAAAAGATTCGAATACAAGACGCAGAAACATTGATGTTACCGGGTGAACTGTGCCGCTCCTTGCGCAAGATCGGCGTTGGTGATGACCACCGCCGTGCCGTTTTGGGTTGCATGGAGAGGAAGAGGATTACAACCCCCGGACTGGCCCACACTTTGGGGATTAATCGGAGACGCGCAGTTCTTGCAAATCAAACCGTTTGGACCTTTGTAAAAGCCAACTGGGCCGCAAATCTGGCAAGCGTCAACAACTGTTGCGATCGTACCATCGGGTTTGCGATATAGCAGGAAACGTATCTCGGCGCCTTTTACTTGCACGCTGTACCGGCGGAGTTCGCCCATGGCTAGATCGACAGTGGCAATCGTGACGCAGCCGTCCTTATCAAGAGCGCAGCCGGCCTTATCCAACGCAATCTCCGTGGCAGGGGAAAGGTCACTGCCTTTTTGCGCGTAGATGACTTCCGCCGTCACCATGAAGATGAAAACGAATGCAGTGGCACAGACCAATCTAGCCCATAAGCGGTCCCTTTTGGCAGCCCACTCTAGTTTGCGGTCGTCTGCTTTGGATACGACCGCTTTCGAGCCAGCGGCAACCGTTTCCGGGCGACGACGGCGGTACTCCATCAACACCATGAGCGCCACAAGCGCCAGCATGGTGACAGGGAAGAAGAAGTCATTGCGAACGATCGGGCCAATCAGCGCCATCTCGCGCTTGCTCGGCGGCAGGTAGCCATTTTCCGAAAGTTCATGCAGGCCGGATATCAGGAGTTGCAACGCCACGAAGAAAAGAATCACCGTGGTGACGCGGAAGAACTTCTGCAGGTTGACCCGCACGCTGCCTTTTACAAACATCACACCAAAAATCACGGCCAGCCCAACGCCGAGGAGCGTCCCCATAAAGCTCATGAGCTCTGTCGAGTTAAGCGTGACGCCTGAGAGAATCACCACTGTCTCCACGCCTTCGCGAAACACCATCAGAAAGACAAAGGCGAACAGTCCCCACCGGGACCCGGCAGTGGCGAACGTACCAACCTTGGTTTCGATTTCGCCTTTGAGCTTGCGGGCGGTGCGCATCATAAAGATGACCATGCTGACCACAAACACCGCAGCCACCAGCATGATCCAGCCTTCAAGCTGTTCCTGACTCGCCGGAAGATAGGAGAAAGCGACGGCTCCGAGCACGCTGGCGACAACGGCCGCGGCCAGGGCCCAATAGACGGTCCTGCGCAGGTCGGCGCGGCCCACCTTGGCCAGATAGACCAGGGTGATGCCGACGATCAACGCGGCCTCCACGCCTTCGCGAAGTGTGACAACCAGGGCAGGGAACATAGGTCTAATTGAAATTGAAAATGAATTTCAATTTCAATTAGGATTTTACGTGCTGGGGACGTGGCAGTCAACAAATTGAAAAGGGAAGTCTATCCATTTACAACTGCTTGAGAAACCTCTTGGCTTCCTCCAACCGAGGGAAGAGCTTTTCGTCTGCTTGAAACGCCGCCGAATGCACGCAGCGGCGGGCTCCGCGCAGCTTGACGGGATGCCGCAGATGAAGCATCTCGTGGTAGACGAGGTATTCAACGGCATAAGGCGGCACTTCCGGACGATCGAAAACACGGCTGACCACGATCGTGTTGTGTGCGGGATCATAATGTCCCAGACTGCGGCGGGCGTGGTTGCCGCTCCAGGTCATTTGTGGGCGCGCCATCAGGCCATGAAAGAAACGCGTGTTCAGATCGTCAAAGAGTTGTTCCAGATCGTAGCGGTCGCCTTTAGGGCCGTCAATCCGCTTTCGTCCTCGCATCTGGCGGATCATGTGGACTTTGGCAGCCACTCCGCGGCTGGCGCTGTATTGCCGGTAGCGAAGGGTGTGTTGCGCGTCAATCTCTTTTCGGTACAGCTTCGCCAGCAGGATATGAAGGATGGCATGCAGCACCGGCGCCGGCGCACCTTCCAGCAGGTCGGACAAGCGTACGAGAACACGTCCCTCACGCAGGCGGATTGTGTTGTTCAAATTGGCGAAAGGGAAGAACTGGATATTGAATTCAGGCATCGGCGCGCGCGGACGTACCTCCCGATAAGCCTGCTCGAAAATGGCAGCGTATTTGGGGTTCATCTGTCTGACGTTGCGTGACGACACAGGACAGCGTTACTTCTTTTTTCCCGGCTTCTTCGCCTCCGGATTGGCTCGCAGATACTCTTGCGCAATATCAATGCTTGATTTGAGCGCGTCCTGGGCATCCTGGAGTGCGAACTGAAAATCCATCGCTTCTTTTTTTGTCTGCGTGTCCGTTTGGATGGCGGCACGCAAGGTCTTGAGTTTCAGGTCGTAGGCATCGGTCGCTGCGATATAGGCTTTCAGGCCATCACGAAAGTCGTCACGGTCTTCCTTGACGAGGGGACGCCCTTGATACTGGTCCAGGTTGTCATTAATTTCGTCCAGGATGGCGGTAAAGTCTTCCAACAAATCGTGGATGCGGTGCCCGCGTCCTTCGGCGGCCTTGGGGTCGGAGCGCAGCCTTTGAATGGAGTCCAGCCGCGCATCGGCGAAGCTGATGAAGAGTTTCATTCTCTTGTAGGGCTGCATGGCTACTTCGCGCAGTTTATCGGTCTCGGCGTCCGTCAGCGCATCGCGCCTTCCCGCTGCGGCAACCGCGGTCAGTAGCAGGACAAGAACAATAAGCTTTCTGGCTTTGTTCATTTCTTCTCCTTGTCCTTCTTGGGTGGAGCGAACATCGCCTCGAGGATGTCCTGGCGATACTGCTCGACTTGCTTTTCCACCTTGTCGACGGCCGGACGATCATCCACGCCCAGCGTGTGCTTCAGGCTGTTCAATTTGCGTTGGGTGGAGCGCAGCAGAATCTCCGTGGCTTTCATCTTGTCGCGCGTGCGCAGACAGATTTCGCGCGCCTGCTCGGTATACTTGAGGATGTCCTGCACCGTTGCCTGGCCAGCCTGATCATCGTCCTGGCTGAATTGCTGGCTGGCAACACCAACCAGCGTGTCGGCCAACTGCGCGTACAATTTTGCCCGCTGTCCGCCTTGTGCAGCGTCGGCTTCCTCTTTCATCGACTCAATGGTCCGTTGCGCGGCACACGTGGCCAGAGCCAGCAACAGAAAGGCGCAAAACGCGACAGTGGTCTTCATTCTCATCAGGGTGTAATCGCTATCAGGCGGTGGCGCGCGAGGAATTCCTTGTCCGGCGAGTTGCCGCCCGAGGCCGTCAGGAACAGTCTATAGTTTTGTGCCGCCTGTTTGTTGGCATGAAGGTTGTCGAAATCGACGGCCCGCAGCCAGTAGGTCTCCGCCTCTTCTGGTAGAAACTTGACGCGGGCATCGAGCACGCGCAGAGACAATTCGTAATGTTTGTTCTGCTGTGCCGCATAAGCCAGGTCCACATACGCGTCGGTGAGGTTCGGCTTACGCTGCAGCGCCTGAATCAACTCCGCCTCAGCCTCAGGATATTTAAGCAGATGCCTCATGGCCTTCCCGAGTCCCAGATGCAGTTCTGCATCTTCCGGATTCCTTCCCAGCAGTCCCTGAAACAACGTTGCGGCTTTGTCATACTGTTTGTTTTCGAAATAAAGACCAGCGAGCTCGCGCATGGCTGCCGGGCCACCAGCAGCGCCCGCCGCCTCAAGGTTGGAGATCGCTTCAGTGATCTTGCCCTCCGCTACCAGCAGTCGTCCCAACTGGGCTTGCGCTTGAGCGTTCTGCGGATTCTGCGCCAGGAACTTTCGCAGCCAGGTCTCTGCGTCGGCGTACCGTTTCTGTTTGATGTAAACACCCACAAGTTGCGCCGCGCCTGCGCTGCTTCCCAGGTCAGCAGCTTTCAGGTCGCGTTGCTCAGCTCCGGAGAGATCGCCATTGCGTTCCAGAAGGCTTCCCGCCGCGGAATACAATTCAGCGTTGTTCGGATCGAATTCAATGGCCTTGTCGTACGCGCCACCGGCGTTCTTAGGGTCGGATGCTTCGAGCGCTTGCGCCAGCAATAACCATGCGCGACCCAAAGCTTGCGGTCCGCCGGTGAGTGGTTTTAGCTGGACGGCCGATTTCAAGATGGACGCAGCGTCAGTATTTTGTTCCGTTTTGATCAGGAGCAAACCAAGATTCATTTGCGCTTCAAACCATTTGGGACTCAGCTCGACCGCCTTGCGGTAGGCGGTAATCGCGTCCGGGGATTTTCCCAGATGACTTTGCGTAAAGCCCAGATCAAACCAAACCTGAGGATTGTCGGAATTGTTCGTGATCAGCGTCTTCAGTTTGGCTTCCGCCAGATCGTACTGTTGCTTTTGCAGCAGGTCTTCCGCTTCCTGCAGAGCGTCGGGAGCCGCAACGGCCTCGCGTGCAGGTGAACGCTTCTGTGCCATGACCGGCAGGCAGAGCGCCAGCGCCGTGATCAAGATGGCTTTATTCAGTCCCATTCTTTCGCGATTTCCCACCGCTTTGTAAGATGCGGGCCAGCCACTTTCCCGTGTACGATTTCTTACATTTTGCCACTACTTCCGGAGTGCCCGCCACCACAACTTCACCGCCACGATTGCCACCTTCGGGGCCAAGGTCAATGACCCAATCCGCCGTTTTGATCACGTCCATGTTGTGCTCAATCACCAGCACGGACCCGCCGGCTTCGATCAACTTATGAAACGCAGCCAGCAGCTTGCTCACGTCGTCGAAGTGCAAACCTGTGGTGGGTTCGTCGAAGATATAGAGTGTCCCTTTGCCGGCGCGGGCTTTCTTACGTTTTTCTTTTTCCTCCGAAGTATCACCGTCAAAGCTTTGCGGACGGCCAGCCCCTGTTAAGTGCGCGGCGAGTTTCATGCGCTGGGCTTCACCGCCGCTCAGGGTCGTTGCGGACTGGCCAAGCCGCAGATATCCCAGACCAACTTCTTCCAGGACGCGCAGTTTGTCGGTGATCTTCGGGACGCCGGCAAAGAACTGCAAGGCCTCGCGCACGGTCAGGTTCAGCACTTCGTGAATGTTCTTGTTTCGATAGCGAATCTCCAGCACGCCGGGTTTGTAGCGCGTGCCTTTGCATTCTTCGCAAATCAGCTCAACATCCGCGAGAAATTGCATTTCGACGGTCACCGTGCCGTCACCCTGGCAAGTCTCGCAGCGTCCGCCGGGAATGTTGAAAGAGAAGTGGCCCGCGGTGTAGCCGCGCTTCTTGGCTTCCGGAGTGGACGCTAACACATCGCGAATGGCGTCAAAGGCCTTCATGTAAGTCACGGGGTTCGAGCGCGGCGTCCGTCCAATCGGCGACTGGTCTACCAGCACAACGTCCGCGATGTATTGTCCTCCGGTAACTTTCTTAAATCCGCTCAGGGCCGTTCCGGGGCCGCTGGTAATTCCTTTTTCCGCCGCCAACGCCTGATACAAAACATTGTGGACCAGAGTAGATTTGCCCGATCCCGATACTCCCGTCACGGCGACCAGTATTCCCAAGGGAATGTCCACGCTAATGTTTTTCAGGTTGTGGGCGCGCGCTCCTTCAATCTTTATGGCTGGCGTCCCTGGCTTGCGGCGGTTGGTGGGTATTTGAATGCGCAATTCCTGGCTCAGATATTTTCCGGTCAGGGATTGCGGAAGCTTTTTCAACTCTTCGTAGGGCGCAGCCGCCATGATGCGTCCGCCGTTTTCGCCGGCGCCAGGGCCGAGGTCCAGAATGCGGTCGGACGCGCGCATGACATCGGGATCATGCTCGACGACCAGAATCGTATTCCCAAGATTACGCAGCTCATGCAGAATGTGGATCAGCCGGGCCGTGTCGCGGCTGTGGAGGCCGATCGACGGTTCGTCCAGCACGTAGAGCGCGCCGACAAGGCGCGATCCGAGTGAAGTCGCCAGTTGAATGCGCTGCGCNNAAGCGAGCCGGTCGAGAGTCAAGTATTCCAATCCGACGTCGTTCAGGAATTTCAGCCGTTCCTGCACCTGCTCCAGAATCTTACCGGCGATGTCAGACTGCTCGCGGGAAAGCGCGAGGTTCGCGAAGAAATCCGCCGCCTGTTCCACGGTGAGGGAAGTGGTTTCACAAATATTCTTCCCGGCAACTTTCACTTGCCGCGCTTCAATCCGCAACCGCTGGCCATGGCATTCGGGACACTGCGCGTATCCCCGATAGCGGCTCAGGAACACACGCACATGCAACCGGTACTTCTTGCGCTCCAGCCATGCGAAAAATCCTTCAATGCCGGGAAACTTGCCTTCGCCTTCGATCACCAGTTGCTGTTGTTCTCGCTCCAACCCGTTCCATGGGACATCCATCGGGATGTCGTGCTGCTTGGCAAACTTCTTTAAGTCGGCCAGGTACGCGCGATATTTAGGTTTGGTCCACGGCTCGATCGCGCCTTCCGCAAGAGTCTTGGAAGGATTGGGGATGACCAGGTCCAACCCAAAATCAATGGTGTTGCCAAATCCCAGGCATCGCGGACACGCTCCAAACGGATTGTTGAACGAGAAAAGCCG
>PLJN01000003.1 GCA_003140235.1 Acidobacteriaceae bacterium | reverse complement strand
ACGTCCAGCGGGACCTGGCACGCATATTTCGATGACGTCGTGGTGGAAGGGGCCGATGGCACGGTGCATCCGCTGTATACGCGGGAGAGCAGCGCGAACATCAGCCCTTACGGACCGGGAGAGACCAACTCCACGGCGACCGTGGAGACGTCCACAGCCACGGCGGATGTGACGAACGCAGCGCAGACCACGTACTACTACCACGGAGACCAGATCGGGAGCTCGCGGCTCATGACCTCCGGCGGCGGTTGGCCCGTGTGGCAGGGAACCTTCCTGCCCTACGGCGAAGAATATAACGCGCANNGGCACATACAACGCGCAAATGAACACGAATCACTACAAATTTACCGGCAAAGAGCGGGATGACGAATCCGGGCTGGATTACTTTGGGGCGCGGTATCACGGAGCAAACATCGGCCGATGGATGAGCCCGGATTGGAGTGCCAAGCAAGAGCCGATCCCGTATGCGAAGCTGGAAAATCCTCAGAGCCTCAACTTGTATACTTATGTGCTGAACAATCCGGTAAGTTTAAGAGATGACGATGGGCATTTTGACAGGGCGGCGGATATTGCTGAGGAAGCGAAGAAAGCCGCTGGAAGTAACGATTGGTCTATTTCGACACGGAACATCAGCAACAATCAGTTTTTTCGGTCAGGGTCGGACAAGTGTAACGAGATGGTAGCCGACACAATTACTAAGGCTAGCAACGGGAGTCCCACGGTAGTTGTCGGCACAGGCAAGATACCAACCGCCAGTCAATTCGCTGATCCGAAAGTGCAGATCACTGGACTCTCGGAGCCCAGGCCCTTGAGCGAAGCCAAGGCGGGAGATGCGATCGCGCAACAGCATGGAACCGGTACAAATGGGAATCCTGAAGGTCATGTTGGCATTGTGGTGGCTGCTCCCACGGCAAATAGCCCAGGACAAACCGCTTCCGCAAATGCAAACCCACAGTACGGCGGCCAAGTTACCATCAATGACTGGGGCTTCCGAGGGTAATTATATACTTGACTCACGCGGCTAATTTCCGTACAATTAAGACATGAAACACAGCAAAGAACCCAAGACCTTAATCGAAGCAATCCGGTACTTTTCTGACCCGGATATCTGCTTGCAATTCCTGATTCCCATTGTATGGCCGGACGGCGTAACCTGTCCGCACTGCCAAGCGAAGGGCGCACATTTTATTGCCACGCGGAGAATTTGGCGCTGCAAGAACCGGCACGATAAACAGCAATTCTCAATCAAGGTGGACACGATCTTTGAGGACTCGCCTATTCCGCTGAACAAATGGATGGTCGCCACTTGGCTGATTGCGAATTGCAAGAACGGTATCAGTTCGTGCGAAGTCGCCAAAGACCTCGGCATCACTCAGAAGTCCGCATGGTTCATGCTCCATCGTGTCCGGCTGGCAATGCACACCGGGTCTTTCAGAAAACTTGGCGGGAACGGCGGCGAAGTCGAAGTTGACGAAACCTTTATCGGCGGCAAAGCGCGCAACATGCACATGGACGTTAAGAAACGGCGCATAACCGGAAGCGGGCCGACTGACAAAACTCCGGTCATGGGAATTCTTGAGCGCGGAGACAAAGACAAAGGGACTCATAGCAGAGTCCGTACTGCCGTTGTCCCAGACCGCAAGAAGAAAACTCTTCAAGCTGAAGTGAAAGCGCACGTGCAAGCCGGTTCCGCCCTCTACAGCGATTTTCTGCTTTCTTACGAAGGGCTGGATTCGGAATATGCTCATCAAGTGGTGGATCATGCCGTGGAATATGTTCGCGGGAAAGTCCACACCAACGGGCTTGAGAATTTCTGGTCNNGATGAGCAGACCTTCCGCTACAACAATCGCGGGCACAGCGAGGCTCCGGTGAATGACTTTGAGCGATTCAAAATGGTGCTGTCCCACATCGCGGGCAAGCGCCTGACTTACAAAGACGTAACTGGAAAACTCACAGCGAGGCCAGCGGAAGTTTTCTAGCGGGCGCTTGAAGCGCGGGAAGCGGGCGAAGTCTTAGCCCGCTTTCTTTTTTGCTGGCGTAGTTTCTTTTCGCGGTCGTACTCTGCCATCTTCTCTTTCAATTCAGAGTGAGGCACGGCCATGAGGCCAGTGAGCAGTCTTTTGAATCGCCTGAATTCCTCGGACGGTTGCGGCTCAGACTTCATGCGCCTATTATATCCGCCTAGCATTGAAAGGATAAACATTATGGACGAACATACGCGCGTTCTTTTGCTTGGCGCTTATCGCTTTATATACGGCCAGCAAGAGGAGATTCTACAGATGCAGATCGTGACCTCCGCTTTGCGGCAGACAATACGCGAGTTGGGGCCAGACACCGAGGAGATTTACGGGAAACACTATCTGGTCGCCAGCCAATCTCCAGGCAAGAAAGCAGCCGACGGTGTGCTCGATTCCATTGCTCAATTGATTCGACAACTTTCCGAACAGCAGAAGGAGAATTGATTTGACTTCTGGATGCCATTGGCGCACACTCATTTCTAGTGCGCCGTCAAAGCACAGAGATTAGCGGCCCCGATTCCAGTCGGGGCTTTTCGTTTTTCTACTGAGCTTTGCGCCTTCGCTCTCTTGCTCGATCTCTCTCTTTCACGCGGCATTCTTTGCAGGACTTGTAATATGTGCCATCCGGCCATTTGTCCAGCGGGTTGCCCTCGCGGAAACACTTATGCTCTTTCGTCATCCTGATCTGATATTTCCTCTGGCGGGAAACTGCTTTTTGCATGAAGTAATGTTACAGATGTTCCGCCAGAAATGCCATAAAGTCCCGCACCCTTCCCATTACGGCTAAGGCTTCTAGCTCCGTGTAAGGCTTACGTGTGTGCGAGACATTATTACGCCAGATGTCTTTCATAAAGAGGCAATGGTCTGCTGCGTCTGAATAAAACTCCAGCAGCCGTTGTCGTTTCGGGCCTGAAGGTCTGCCACGCGCTGCGCTGATCTGGTTTTTGGCGGCTGTTATTACCTTGTCCCATTCGCCAAATTCGATTGGAACAATCTTCCCGGTGTGAGTGATTTTTACTTTTAGCTTTGCGGCCAATCTCCGCAAGCCGAATTCTGCAACGCGCACCAAATGAAAAACGCAAGCGGTGTTTCGATCAAGCGCATAGCAGTACACTGCCTCTTGAGTATCCGTCTTGCTTGCTGGAATCTTCTCCCAAGCCTTTGCCCACTCGTGGCCCATTTTGTCTGATACTTGCGCCTTGCGGTCGGGAACATAAGCGAAGCGCCGAAAAGGCGGATCGTTGTCTACCAACTCGCGCAGCACTCGCGCTTCCTGCTCAAGCTGTTGATAGGTAAGTCCGTCTCTCAGGCTGATGCGGAGTTGCTGATCTATTCTTTGGTGCGCTGCGCTTAAATCCAAAAACTCACAATCCTGCTTGAGCATTGTAACTATGGGCTGGACATGCCTTGCGATGTCATCCGACATGACTCGTATATTGCCGCTGCCAGTGGCCCAAGGCTGCTGAGATGCGGTCTCCAGTTTACGTAAGAAATCTAGGATTCCTAGAAATCTGTGAAAGATAAAATTATTCATTTCAGCGAGACTCCAGAGCCGGAATCCCGTAGTATTCCAGGGCAGACATGCTTTGTCTTGGCTGCTGGCGGGGATCACCGGGCATCCCCGATTGTCTCACCCGAGGCTGTGTGAGGCAAGTATATAATTACCCTTCCGAGATCCGAATGCGACTCCCAATAACGGTGAGAGGAACGGCGCCAACTCGCCTCCTCCAGTCGTGAGGCATCCCTTGCCGAATCCTCCTCCGAAAGAAAAACCTTATCCCCCTCGATGAGAGACACTATGAAAAACATTTGGCTAAAGCGAACTGTCGTCGGATTGTTACTAATTGGCCTTGGAGTATTGCTCTCCTTTGCCTTTTTTATGCAGTGGGTGAAGCGATACCCGATGGATTACGACCCTAAGAACATAGACTACGTCCTGTGGAAGCACGGGCTGAATCAGAACATGAATCTGGATCATGCGTTGGGAGCTATGACGCACGATACGTGGGCTGTCAACTTGGTTAAGGGCCTGTCGAAAGAGGAGCTGAAGGACCGCTTCGGTAATATTCGCACGCTCTCAGAAGCCAGGCCCTACGACCAGTACTGTAATACCATCAATGCCGTTGGAGAGCTTGGCATCCATCCTGCCGGTAAAGAGGTCATATTCCTGCGCGACAGCGACTGGATGGTGATCCTCGATAGCGGAAAGGCTGTGGATTTGGTTCTCTGTAAAGGGTATTGACAGAAACCCGGCCGGGTGCCCCAGGGTTTTCGATTTTGAAGTTTTGCTTTTGATTTCCCGAAGCCTCACAATACCGAGGGTGGCCCTCGATAAGAGCGAAGGTCCTGTCACCAAAAGTTTCCCGGCGATGCCGGAGCATCGGATGTTGGCCAGAGAAGTTGAAGACGAAGACACTCCACCCCAACACGCCAAAACCGGGCGTGCTGGGGACCCCGGTCTGGAAAGCATCTGATTTTGAATCACCCATTCGTGGAACGGTTTTGTTTTTGCTTTTGCCGTTCCATCAACCATCGATTCGGCCCAATCACGACCATGATTCTTCTATTCGAACACCCAACCCAGGTTGGGTGCGAGAGCGCCCAATCAATTCTGCGAGCGTTGCTTACCGTCCAGGGGCACCCGCGAGCTGCTCTCGATGCGAACGACTTCCGGATACGGCTTGTTGGTGCGGAGCATCCAGAAGAGTCGTATGGCCAACTTGCGTGCCGTTGCCACCTTGGCTACACCTTTCGGTTTTTGGTGACAGCGATGCAAATACTCACTGCGCAACTGGGGATCATAGCGAACTGCGACCTGGGCCGCCTCCACCAGACACTCGTCACGACGCCGCAAAAGGCGGCAAATTAGCAGGTAGCGCGGGGGCTAGCTGTTACGAACACGACGAGGCTGGCAAGTTTTTCTCATCGCGAGGAGAATGCAGTGAATCTTGTGAATGCTTTGATGCTCAGTATGTGCTTGGCGATCTGTAGCGGCAATCTGATACCAAGCGATAACGTAAAAGAGATTCTCGTTACCACGAACCCGCCGAATGCAAAGGGATCAACAGTACGTGTCACGGATAGACAACTCGTGCCCGACCTTGTTGGCAGGATCAACCGTAGCCGACGGGAACCGCTTGTTTTTTATGCCAATTATCGCGTGAGAATAAGATACAGAAATCGGAGAGACGCTCTAATTCTAGTCAATGGCAGCAGTTTGAAAATGAACGGCAAAACCTACACAGCTGATGAGGACATTGCAGCTTCACTGTCTCAGCTTTTCGAGAAATAGAGGGAGAAAAGGGAGAAAAGGGAGGAAAGGGAAAAAAGGGAGAAAACCGGGGACAACTACGACGCTGCCGGAAACCTGCTGAATGACACTTTCCACCAATACACGTTCGATGGCGCCAGCCGCATCAGCCAGGTGGACGGCGGCGCGAGCAAGTACAC
>PLJN01000151.1 GCA_003140235.1 Acidobacteriaceae bacterium | reverse complement strand
GTAATGTCGGAGGGGTACTTTATTACGAAAGTAACGCAGTGCCCACCGAGACAAATTGGCAAAGCACTTCCCACATTGCCTATCACAATTACGTGATCGGGCATCAGGGGATCATGGCCAGCTCACTCGGCAAAACAAACCTCTCTCAGAAGAATTTCACCGTCAAAACCCAGAATTTCCCGATGGGTTCCAACTCCCTCGATCCCGGCGGCCTGATCGCTGCGGCCTCGGCGTACAACTTCTTTTTCGGTTGTGCAATTCCGCCGACGCACGCTTCGTCAGATAAATTCCGCCGCATCCGGGTTGAGTCCTCGATCGGCTAACAGCACGTGGAGTAAGGGGAGGAGATGCGCGGCCTCCCCTTTTCCTCAAGGAGAAAAGTCATGTCAACGCCAGTGTTTTTGCACGTCATGAGCAATGGGGATATGTGGGTCAGCAACAATATTGGGGATACGCCCGCCGGAACCGTCACCGGAACCTACCGTTTCCTCGATGATGCGAAGCTCCAAAAGATCGGCACGCTCAGCGGGACTTTCAGTTCCAGCCTGGTTGCAGGTGGCAAGACCGGGAAGTACGGCACAGAACTCACGTAATGGAAGCAGGGGCCACCGTCCCGCGCGCCTACATGCTGTCCCGCGAGGCGACGGCCGGGCTCGTGGAGACGGCCCTTGCCGCGTTCACGATCACGCCGCTGTCGTGCGTGCTGATTTCGGACATGAAGGATTTTCCGCTCGCGCATGAGTTTCACGAACTCGTTGTGCGGACGCCCAGCGAAATGGATTCCGTTGACTTCGCCCTAACAAGTTTCGATGAAACGCATATGCCGGCCCTCGTGATTGGAACGAGGCCCGGAATGACCGCAGTTTACACAGACGGACACGTGGAGAATCTACTTTGGCAGGCAGCCGACTCAATCCCCAATTAGGCGATAAGCACCTCAACCCAGAAGAAGAAGTGATCCGGCAGCGCGAGGATTTGCGGCATGACATTTCCGGGCGCGAGGCTTACGGGCAAAAAGACATCGAGAAGGCCGAGCGGTCGGAGGGGCCGCGTCTGTACTATTCGACTTTGCTTAAAAAGATGAAGAATATATATCCGCATTTCCTCATCAAGGATGGCATTCCTGGCAACGTGGCTGTCTATCGACCTAAAACAAAAGATGAAATAGAGCGCGATGGCTACGACATGATTTTTCCGCAATGGCGCAACGAACACAAGTATGTNNTTCCCGAAGGAATGGATTCCTGAATGGGGTCATTACGTCAATGACACGGATGGAATCGCGCTACGCGAGGACCCTCGCGGCTGGCGGACTGTCCATATAGCAATGGTCAAGCAAAGGCTTGTTACCTATGCTGCCTCTATCGCTGAATTTGGCGAACCCATTCACGATCAAAGAAGTAAGTATTTTTTCGAACAGCTTGCCCCTTATATGAACGAGGAGAAAACGAATGCCGGAAGAAAAATCACTCTCAATTGAAACTGTGAAGGAAATGATGCGGGAGATGCAGGCCCAGAACGCCGAGATGCTGAAAGAAGTCATTCAGGAACTCAAAAAGCCCACGGTCCTCGAACAGAAGGAAATAGACGCGGAAGTCGCCCGTCTCAGAGCGGCCAACGAGGAGCGCAAGACCAACTCTCAAGGCATCTTGCAACAGATGCGCGATGTGCGTTTCCAGCGGACCGTCTGCAGCCACAAACATGCCGCTGCTGAAGGCGGTCACAGCCACGGCGTTTTCGTCATGGAGAAAGCCCCATCACCGGGGTACATCCACTGCCAAAAATGCCACGTGAACATCAGGCCCGGCCCCGTTCCAAGTGGGAACACGGACCCGCTGGGGCTTTACGATACGGGGCTGTTCAATCGGATCTTCCAAGAACTCCCCACTGCGAATGAAATGTTCTCGTAATGTCCTTTCAGATCACGCTCCAAAATATTCTTAACTTCACCAGCACCCATGCTGACCTTTTGCCGCTTTCCGGCATAGGGGGATACACAAACGAGCCGGGACTCTCGATTTGCAACGACGCCCTCTCCGACCTCATCACCGATCCGAATGACTGGAAATGCAACCGCAACGAACTCCCCCTCCTCGTCACCTGCCCACAGAAACAGGATTACCTTTTCGCAGGCGCGTGCGCGTTCTCGCTCGGTTCAACTTCTCAGGGATGGGCAATTGACCTTGCTTCGAGTTCAGCAATTACCGTGTCGGCAGGCGTGGTCACGGTCAACACGATTGAAGCGCACAGGTTTGCGGTGGGCGACACGATCTACCTGAACAACGTCACGATGACCACGGGGACGGCCTCGGCGTACAACTCCATCTTTACCGACACGGGAGCGATGACTTCCTGGTCGCAAGGCTATGTCATCACCACGATCGGAACAAAGAGTTTCACATTTGCCGCTGGCACAGGGCAGAACAATGCCGACGTAGGCGGCGCTCCCGGCATCTTCAATTTCGGCTACGGCACTTCGGGCAGCATGGTGCAGATGATCAACACCTCCAGCCCGCAGTACAGCCAGGAGATGACGTTCTACCGCGAGCAGCCGGTCACAAGCATGGTCTCGAATCCCGAAAAGGTTGCGATGATGAGTGACAACGGCGCGGGCACGCTGAAAATCCGCTTCTACCGCGCGCCCGGCTCGACCACCTGGGGCGTGAAGCTCGTCTATCAGGCGCAAGCCCCGGTGAAGCAGTCGCTCGGCGATACCTGGGCTCCCTTCCCCGATCACTACTCCGCGCTCTACCGCCAAGCGGTCGTGTACCGCATGTACCGCTGGCTGAACTCCCCGAAGGCGGAAGTCGAGTACCAGAAACTCCAGCAGGAAATCACGAAGATTCAGGCGTTCGATGACACCGAAGAAACCAGCGTCAGCCTCAAGCCCGAATCGCCGATCATGGATTCTGGCGACTCCTGGTGGGGGTGGTGAAAATGTGCATTCATAAATTAAAGCCGTCCAAGAAATTCAAAACCAAGGGCAGCGAATATTGCGTGAAATGCAAGAAAGAGTTTAGGAGGATTTATGGCCAAAATAGATGACAGCGACTTCACTCCGAAACCTCCGACCATTCCCAAGGTCGGCGAAAAGCTCGGCGAGCTTGACGGCTGGGTGTACAGCGAAGATCCGCAAAGAGGGCGCTTCGCCGACGATGACGACGACTGCGAACAGGATCACGCCTCCAGGTAGCAATGCCGCAAGCTAAGACTCCAGAACCTCTCCTGCTCCCGTTTTTTACTGCGGGACTGTTTCTCAACAGGAGTCCGCTATTCAATGCGCTGTCCAGCGTTGGCATTCAGTTTGTCACGCGCCATGACGCATTGATTGACGGCGTGAACATCGAGGTGACCGACCGCCTGACGCTCCAGCGCCGACCTGGCTTCGTGAAGTATTGCACGCAACAGCTTCAGGCCGGGGAAAAGGTCAACCAGTTCTACTCCGTGCGGAACCTGTCCGGCACTGTGACGCCGATGGTCGATACGAACTTGGCACTCTACACGCTCACGCCCACGGCCCTTACGTCCATCCTGACAAAAACCACCACGGGCCAAGCATTCGTTCAGCAAGTCGGGAACATCACCTACATCTCGGACGGCGTTGATTTTTACAAGTGGGACGGCATGACGCTGACCGGCTGGGGAACGGCGGCGCCGAGTGTTGCGCCAGTTGTTTCCAACGGGCTGACACGCCCCGGCTACTGGATTCCAGGCTTCGCCTATTCGGCCAACACGTGCCTGTTGGACATCAACGGCAACATTGAATTCATTAAGACCACCGGCAGAAGCGGCGCGAGCGTGCCTCAATGGACCGGAATCATCGGAGCCACAACAACTGACGGCACGGCGGTCTGGACGAATGTCGGCCCGCCCTCTCAGTGGGTCGCAAGCGTTGGGTACTTGGCGCCCACCGTCATCACCGACACGAACAACAATATTCAGCTTGTGACGGCGGCCGGAACCTCGGGCTCAAGCGCGCCGTCCTGGAACGCAACTCTGGGCGGCACGACCACGGACTCGGGCGTAACCTGGACGAATATCGGCCCCGGCACAGTGCAGGCGTATGCCGGATATTCGTGGGTCTATGCTTTTCGGACCATGCACGGCAATCTCAGCACGTCTTCTCCCGCGTCCCCGAGCACCGGCCCCATACTTTCCTCGACCACACTTGCCCCGGTCACGATCACGGCATGGAGCGTGACCTCGAACGTCGCCACATTCACGGCGGCAAACAGCTTCAGCGTTGGGCAGTACGTGACGCTCAACGGCTTTCCGGTCACCACGGGATTCAACGGGCAACAGGTGCAAGTCCTGGCGGCCGGACTTTCCGGCTCGCAGTTTGAAGCCAACTTCATGCTGGCGAATAGCAGCGCGACGGAAACTGGGACGGGTACGCCGGTCCTAGCAACGCTTGCATGCAGGCAGTCGCTTGACCCGGACTGCAACGGCACTGCCACGATCACAGCGATCCAGTTGCTTTCAAACGTTGTGACGGTTTTTTGCTCGAACAGCTTTACGCCTGGCCTCGGCATCGGCCTCTCGGGAATCACGACCGCTACATTTCTGAACGGGCAGACGCTCTATGTCCTCTCGGCAACTAGCACCCAATTCACCGCCGCGTTCACTCATGCTGATTATTCAAGCACCCCGGATACCGGGACGGCAACATTTTTCGCCATTGAAATCTATAGGACGGACGATGGCGGGGGGATCTGGTACTTCGACAGCGCGATCCTGAATCCGAGCTTCAGCAGCCCGCTCGGTCCTTACGACAGCGGCCTCACGATCTGCGGCGCGGGCGCGGATACGGGCGTTCCGGGAACGAACACCTGGACGAATCCAGGCAATGTGACCTCGGCGTCGAGCTATGCCACATCCGCTTTTAACCCTGGATCTGGTTCCGTGGCTTTCTCCGTCATTCAAAGCGCGAAGTACGGCGTCAATAACAGCCTGTTTACAGGCAGCATTTCGGTCACGCTTCCATCCGCTGTGAATGCAGCAAACAAGTTGCTCGTGTTCTGCATGGGTGAGAACGTCACCTCGATCAGCGATTCTCAGGGGAATGCCTATACCAACTTGGTCACTGGGGGATCATTTAACTTTTTTAATGCCTGGATCGTCAACTCCCCCGCTGCCGGTTCAACGCGGATCACCGTGAATTGTGGATCTTCCGACACCCTCTGGCACCTATTCGCCATCGAGATTTCTGGAGCGGTTTCGGCTTCGCCGGTTGACCAGACGGCCAGCAGTCTCACGGGCGCGTCGGGCAGCACATTTAATACGGGGAGCGTGACAACCTTAAACGCCACGGATGGTGTAATCACCGCCGCGTATGCCAGCCCCGGCACGGGGCAGGTAAAACCTTCCGGCTATACGCTGATCGACAGCCTAATCTCCAATCCCAGCGGTCAGAATAACGTAGAGACTGCCGTCGCTTACGAGGCGTTCAACAGCACGAGCACCTACTCTCCGACGTGGAGTCACAGTGGCAGCGTGCCTCATTGGTACGGCTGCACAATCGCTTTGAAGCTCAATGCGACCGCCCTAAGCGATCCCCTGAATGCCACGACATTCAGCATCCCTGTTCCAGCAGGCGTGACGCCTCAGGGCCTCACGTTCTCATTCGATGCGAAATTCGACGGCGGTGCGGGCGATGGAACCATGACCGCGCAAATCCTGCGCAATGGAGTGCCATACTCGAACATCAAGACCATTACGCTCACATCGAGCACGGTCACCTACTCGCTCGGGGGGGCAAACGATTCCTGGGGCGTCACGTTCGTACCAGCCGACATCACGGACGACACCAACTGGGGCCTTCAGCTCGTCGGGATTCAAGCGGCGGAAGCGGGCGGTCCCTACACCTTCTCCGTGCGCCACGTGAAAGGAAGAGTCCAGGGCCTATACGGCATCGAGACGGCCAGCTTCTACGACACGAACACCGACGCCGAACTCGACAATGAGCTGGTCGCGCCATTGTTCCACCTGAACGATCCACCTCCAGGAGCGACAGGCTCCCTCTCAGCCACTGGCGGAACGATCATTGCGTACTGGATGGGGCGAATCTGGATGCTCGTCGGAAACAACCTGTACTTCAGCGGCGGCCCCGACACGCTCAATGGCATCAGCGAGGAATGCTTCCCTCCCGCCAATGTGTTCACTTTCCCCGGCGCTGGCACTGGTTTGTGGCCCACCACAAATGGGCTTGTCGTCGGCACGACCGCTGAATGGTATGCAATCCTCGGAGGCCCGCAGACCGTTNNCATTTACATCTACACGACGCAGAAACAGGCGTTCAAGATTTCAGGCGGCAAAGAGGAAATCGGCTGGAATGTCGGACCGCTGCTTTCCAAAGGGCAGAGCACGGCATCGGCAACGGCAAGCGCGTGGGCTCCCGGCTCAACCTACCTCACAATGCACCGTAACGGAGAGGACTCGGGAATCTATCTCTCAAATGCCGTCGAGTCAATCGCGCGCTTCAGCCTGAATGCGAACAACTGGAGCCCGATCTACCAACCTCTTTTGACCGGAAGCCCATCCATCGGGGCCATCAATTCGGTCGAGACCTCCAGTGGGATCTTCTCGCTTCTCGCCGCCTCGAATGCGACCGGGGACTACATCTACGCGCGAAGCCTGACCACCTTCACGGACAACGGGCACGCGTATGACGCTAAAGTGATCGTTGGCAATATCGTCGTGACGCAGCCCGGACAGCCGATGGTCCCGCTGTATTTTATCAACCTGATCGGAATGAACGTCGGAAGCATTCCCACGGTCGCCTTTATGTCGAATGAAATAGCCACGACGGGCGGCGCGGCCTTTACGACCCTGCCCCTGGCGCAAGATGATCCTGCATTTCTGAAGACGAGCAAGACGCTGATGGCGAAACGCTGGCCCACACAGATGAATCAGATTGCGACCCCGCTCCTTATGAAACACTTGCAAGTGAGCGTCGATTTCGGCAACACCGATACGGTCGCCAACGAAATCTTGACCCTTGGCCTCCGTTTCGACCAGGAGCAGATGGGATGAATCCGAGGCAGGGAATGCGCTGGCCGAATATCAGTGCTCAGACCGAGCTGGCTCAAGTGAAGGTCGCCGGCACGGCGCCGCTTTCTTCTCTTTCGCAGCCAGCGCGGCAGGGCACGCAGGGGGTCCCCCAGGCAGTCAGCAGCGTGTCCGCAACCAAGCGCATTCTCACGGCTACAACGTGCAGGGTCACGGTGTCCTTCGCCCGCAATCCGGGTGACCCCTACTTCACGCAGGCCAAGGCTTACCTGAAACTCGGGTCGGGCGTGCCAAGTCTCGTAGCGGAAGGAACCACTTCCCCGCTGACGTTCGTTACGGCGCGCACGGGAGTACCGGCTACGGTCTTTGTTGTGTCGATCGGCAACTGGGGCAGCACGGCGCTCGCAAACAGCCCTGGGAAGGCGCTATCTCTTGCTTAAAATCACGGCAGAGACCATGCCGCTGGCCGTTTTTCCTGAGTCGGATGCCAAATTGTTTACGAAATGGATGTGGAGGCAGAAGGAATCGAGCAATTTCGATCCGGCGGTCATCGCTGCGCCTCGAACCTGCATGGTCAAAGCCTCCCAGGACGGCCAGACCATCGCCTTGCTCCCGGTTCAGCCTGTTCTTTCGCTCGAGTCTCTGTGCAACGATGAGAACCTCACCAAAAGCCAACTAACTCTCGCGCTGTACGAGATCCACGTGCTCATCAAGAAGATCATGCGCGATTCCGAATGCACCGAAGCCTACTTCACGACGAGCCACGATGAATTTGCCGAACTGTGCGAGGCGAACGGCTGGAAAAGGCACCTTTTCGATGAAAAGAAACACACCTGGCTGATGCGGTTGCAGCTTCCCTCTGATTTGCTAGGAAAACTATGCGAATTACCCTGAATCCAATTTTGGACATCGAGACGCTGACCTTTGTCGGCCACGACGGCTGCTACGAGTACACTGGGCCGATTTGGCGGTGTAAAGGCGATCCGACCGCGCAGGCCGCCGAAACCTCTCAGGCCAACTTCGATAACCAGCTCACTTCCCTGTTCACGGCGCAGTACGGCAAGCAGTCCGCCATTACGAATTACCTGACAAATCAGCTTGAGCCGAACATCTCCAAGGGCGGCCAAGGCGAATCTCCAGCGGCGCTGACTGCGGCGCGCACCGGCGCAACGGACACGATTTCCTCGCAGTATCAGAATGCGCAGAGGGCTGCCGGGGCTGTGGCGGCCGAACACGGAGGCGATGCTCTGCCTTCTGGCGTCAACGCGCAAGTCGCCGGGTCGATCGCGGCGGGGGAAGCCGGGGCACAGTCAGAGGCGCAGAACACGATCACGGCTCAAAACGAAGCCCTGAAGCAGCAAAACTACTGGAACAGCGTCGGAGCGTTGAGCGGGAATGCGAGCCTTGAGAATCCGTTGGGGTATGCCGGGGCGGCCTCTGGCGGATCAAACGCCGTGAGCGGGCTGTCTCAAGCTGAGACGGCGGCACAGGGCCCGACGCTTGGGGCAATCATCGGTTCGGTCGCTGGCGGGGCCGGATCGGCTCTGGGCGGCTATCTGGCACGCAGATGAGGGCATAATTATGACAGACGAACCATTGATGGGAACAGACGCGCCGGACGTTGGATCGCCCGCTCCCGCGCCCATGCCCGCAATTCCATCTCCCGCTCCTGGGATCAATCCCTCAGAGGCTCCCGCTGCGCCCGCCGCACCTGGCCCGGCAAAGCCCGGACTCTGGGCATCGGTGCTTCAAGGTGCCCTTTCCGGACTTGCTGGCGTAAACAACGTCAGAGGGCGTGGAGGATTCGGATCGGGAGCCGGCGCGGGCGCGGAGAACGAATTCAAGCAGCAGGTGGTGCAAAAGCAGCTTCAGTTCGAGAGTGCGCGTGCGGCTGACTCTCATGTCCAGGCTTCCAAAACAGCTCAACTCATCGCGGCGCAAACGGAAGAAACGCGGGCAAAGATTGCCAAAGACCAAATCGAAGCCAATGCCTTCGCCGACCAGCAAGGCTACCCGCATCCCTTCGCAACGATCAAGGGCGACAACCAGGAGGATCTGAGCAATCAGGGGCAGGGTGCTATGCAGGCGAACGCGGCTCGCAACGGCGGGCTCATTGGACCTGTCACTGCCACGAACATCCCGCACTCGGCAGACGAGCCGAACCACGAGATACATGGCCGTCAAATCATCCTGAACGACTTGACCACGAATCCCAACGGCGTGCTGAAAGCGATTAACGATGGTCAGCTCGCAAACGGTCAACTGCCCTTCGCCTCGATGGAGGACGCCAAGCAGCACTATCGGATGTCCAATCCCAAGGCCCCCATGGGGGACCTGCTGAACGACGCCAACTCGGGAATGTCCAGAATGATTTCGCCCATGCTGCCGACGAAAGATNNAAGTCACGAAGCTCACGAGTCAATCCGACTTCGCCGCGCAATATGCGAAGGAGCACCCGGAATTTCAAGCGACGGCGGATCGGTTGAAATCGCAACTCGGGACGTTCTCCGATCTTGTTCAGCAGGAAAAGTCAGGGCAGACGAAACTAGCGCAGAGTCAGGCACTCAGCAGCAATATCACGAAGCTGGAATCCAGCCCCGAGGAACTTGCCAAGCCCGGCGCTCAGGCGAGCATCCAGGGGATGCTGAAAGACCCGAACCTGGACCCGGCTGACGCGCCACGGCTCCAGTCGTTAATTCCCAAGGCCCAGCAGGCACTCATTGGCGATTTGGACCTCACGAAGCAAAAAGAGGAAAACGCCGCCAAGGTCAAGATGGCCTTCGACAATAAGCCGGTTTATGCCGTGGATTCTGGCGGCAAAACGATTATGACCACGCAAGCCGCGGTCAACGCGAACACGAGCGCCTACGGTTCGGTGCGGCCGGTCAAGGAAACGGATGTTCGCGCGGATCAGCATGACATCAAGGTGCTCAACGACATTCAGGTCAAATCGGACAACGTGAAAACGGCAGCCTCGGCCCTGGATTCGACATCCTGGGGTCAAGCTGCGGGCGTGGCGAAATATCTCACGGACCATCCAGAAACGACCTCGGACAGCATCGTCAATTCGAAGATTCTGGCTGGACTCACGCCACAGGCGCGGTCCTATGTCATCAACGTACTGTCTCTGCGCGAGTCGGCAATGGGCCTCCAGAAAGTCCTAACCGGCAGTGCACGCAGCAACGAACAGCAGATCAAAGCCCTCCAGGCCACACTGCCGGGCTTTGAATCGAATTCCGGGGTAGTGGGCCAGAAACTTGGCGCGTTCGACCAGAACCTCGGGATGCTGTCCCAGGGGCTGCCTGAGAATACGGGCGTGGCGATTCAGGTTAAACCGGCAGCGACACCGCAGACTCACGTCTTTGACTCAAAGGCATGGGGAGCAGCGAATCCGGGCAAGGACGTGAATGCCGCAATTGCTCAGGCTAAATCCCAGGGCTTCCAAATAAAACAATGAGTGGTGAGACTCTCGACCTAAGCGCTGGCCTGACTCCTGCGCCTATAGATTTGAGCGCTGGACTCACTCCAGCAACGACCACGCCTCCTGGGCAGAACAATCCGCCCATGAGCGCGGATCAGCAGGCAGCCTATGCACGCGGTCAGGCTCCAGCACAGCAAGACTCCGCAGAGCCTTCGACTCTTTCCAGCGTCGGCACAGGAATTGAAAAAGGTGCGGCTGAGACTGTGCACACAGCTGGAAAGTTTCTCCATGACAAGCTCGGCATTCCGATGCCTGACGAAGTTCTGCGTCCAGAATTGGAAGGCGGGACTGGATCTAAAAACACAGCGGAGAGCGCTGGCAAGTTTGGCGAAGGCGTTGCCGAATTCTTTCTTGGCGATGAAGGGGTTAAGGGTTTGGGGCTTGCGGAACGGCTCGGCATGGCGCAGAAGGTAATAAAGATTTCTGCCGAGCATCCGATTATCGGCAAGGCCATCGCAATGGGAATGCACTCGATGCGTACCGGCGCGGTCAGCGGAGGCGAAGCGCTTTTGAAGGGAGCAACGCCTGGAGAAGCGGCAGAGACGGCCGGTGGAGTGGCTGCTGGCGGCGCGGCCCTTGACGCCGCTGGTGCTGGTATCAGCGCATTGAGAAGCCCCGCAAAAGCAGTTCAGGAAGGAATTGCGAACATTGCCAGGGATGCGGGCAACGCTAAGGGAGCAATCACACCCACAGCAGCCGACCCGTATGGTTTCCGGCAAGTGGCCGATGAGCAGGTCGGACGCTACAAGGTGCTGGCCAATAAGCTAGACACGCTCTCGAATAATGCTTTCTCCGACGCACAACAAGAAGTCGCGGACGCGAGAGATGACTTTACCGCTGCGGGCAAGAAAGCCTTTCGGGAGGCACTGACCAAAATGGATACTGTGATAGACACGTACGGCAAGGGGTTCGATACCGCTGGGATGAAAGCGGACTACAAGGCGGCGATGGCAAACAATCGGATCGCTGCTTTCTTGAATCCTACCACGGAAGAAACTGGATCAGGCGCTCCCGAGGCCACCGCCAAGGTCGGGCCTGCGTTGAAGGAGAAATTCCTAGACTTGGTACAGAACCAAAAGGGCCTACTAGACAGGGCTGGATGGACGGAAGATCACGTGACCCAAGCTATGAATTTGGCGAGAAAGCTGGCTGGGACTCAAACAGTGAGAACTGTGGCTAAGATAGGGGCAACGGCCGCAGGGGCAGGCGTCGTTGGAGAACTGGCTCACAAGGGCATTAGTGGTTCTTGGTAGGGTTCAGAGCAATTTTGTCAGAACGATACATGCGAGCCCCGCAAATATTCCGAAACCTTTACCTTCTGCTGGAGACGTAAGGACCGCAAGGGCGAACAAGACAGCAAAGGCAGTGAGGCCAGCGGCAACCTTGAGCCACTTCTTATTCTTGTCAGACAATGAAAACAGAAAGTCAATCGCCTTATCAAATGGAAAATTCCAGATAGCCAGTCCGAGAACAACTCCCGCCGCAATCGTTAGAATTAGCATGTGTATATGTTCCCTCAAAGTGACGCTTCTGTCAATGGCGAACGTTTTACGAATGTGTCTGCGAACAAATAGCGAAAACATGAGTCCACGACTATGAGCATGGTACAGGTAGAGACCTACGCATTCGGCACGATAGAGAACCCGCTGTCAAACGGCGGTGTGTTCACGATTGTGGCCGACGTCGCTTTCACCGGCTCTTTAAAGGTCATAGCCGGCAACCTCTGCGAGACAGTAACCGCGGCCGCCGTTGGGGCTACTCTTTATTCAGGATCGGTTCCCGCGCCAGGCAACACTTGGCCCGCCGATCAGTACGCCGAATTGACTTTAACGACGTTTGCAACGTCCGGCGATCTCGCCTATATGCTCGTCCGTCAAGGCACTGCTGCGAGCGGGACTCGATACGCCGCCCGATTGGATCTCACTGCGCAGACCTGGGCGCTCTACGCCTGGGTTGCCGGAAGCCTTAACACACTCGTCGCCCCCGCTGCCCAGGCGTCCGTTCAAGGCGACCTTTTCAGGCTGTCCGTCACGGGGAATGTTCTTTCCCTGAGCCGCAACGGGTCCGTCGTTCAATCGTTTACCGACACGAACAACTACATTGCCAGCGGATCGCCCGGTTTCGGACTCTACGCCACGACCGCCATAGCCGGTATCCAAACTTCCCTTTGGGCAGCCGGCGCAAATCAGGCAGCGACGCCGACATTTAGTCCGGTCGCCGGATCATACACCGGAACGCAGAATGTCACGGTTACGTCCGCGTCCGGTGGAACGATCTACTACACGACGGACGGCTCGACGCCGACACATGCCTCTAATTCAATTTCAAGCGGCGGCACGGTCTCTGTATCCGCAAGCGAGACCCTTAAGGCCATTGCCTCCGTGGCTAATTTCGTGGATAGCGCGGTCGGCAGCGCGGCATATACCATCACCCCGGTAGCCGCCACTCCGACCTTCAGTCCGAACGGCGGGACGTTCAATAACGTCGCCTCGTTAGTCATCACCATCACGTCAGCTACTCCCGGCGCGACGATTTACTACACCAAGGATGGGACCGTACCGACACACGGCTCCAGTTCCATTTCGAATGGCGGGACGATTTCGATCACCGCGTCGGCCACGGTGAAAGCGCTCGCCGCAATAGCCGGTTCGGCGGATAGCACTGTAGCTAGCGCGATATTTACGCTCACGCAGTCACCAGGAGTTTTTCTCTCGGGAACGATCACAAGCATCGCAGGCGCGAGCCAAGCCGGGACCGTAACGGCCACGCTTGGGTATTTCGGTTCAAATCCTCCAATTATCACCGGCAGCTCTGCGCTCGTTCCGATCACGGTCTCGACAGTGGCGGCGAGCAACGGAACGTGGGCCTTGAACCTGTGGGGCCAGGACCAAATCACTCCCGTCGGCACGATTTACACGATCGCCATCACGCCTGCGGGATCTTACCAGGCCATATGGATCGCTGAATACGTAATGACGAGCGGGACGTATGACCTCAGCACCTTAACGCCTGCGACTTCCCTTCCCGCCATGTTCATTCCGGCAGGGCCGCGAGGTCTAACGGGCGCAGCCGGTCCGGCCGGACCGAGCGGCGGCTTGGTTTCGATTGTCACGGAATCGGCAAACTTTGCTGCGGCGACTGGTGCCCTGTACCTCGTGACGACGGCAGCGAGCACCATCAATGCCACACTGCCGACGGCGGTGGGGATTACAGGTCAATTAGCATGTATAAAAAAAGTGGATGCCGGGGCAGGAACGGTATCCGTGCTCACCACGTCCGCGCAGACCATAGACGGACTTTCTTCCTACCAGCTCACGAATCAATTCCAATATGTCGAGGTAATCAGCGATGGTTCGAATTGGCAAATTATCAGCAATAATTAGCGCGATTCTTTTACTCTCCGGCATTGCCCGCGCACAAGGAACGGCCAGCAACGTCCGCCACGGCGCCGCGCTTCCAGCTACGTGCAACGCAAGCACGGGTCAAGTATTTTTTCTGACCACAGCGAGTCCGGCGATAGGTCTGTATTCCTGTACGGCGACGAACACATGGACGACTGCATCTAGCACGCCCACCTTAAACCAAGTTCTCAGCCCTACATCGTCCGCGACATTCAATGTTGGCGCGACTGCCCCGGTAACTTTCACTGACCCAGGATCATTTTCAAGCGCGGCGCAGAATACCGACCTTCAAAGCACCGTCACCGGCGGCGGCACTTGCAACACGACCAGCCTGACGACACCGTATTTTTTCACCAGCGCAATGGTCGCGCTCACCTGCGACCCGGTGGGCTCTGCTGGCGTGACGGATGCCTACTCAAACGGAATTTGGGGCGCCTACGTCGGACGCAATACCGGAACAGGTGGTCAGTTTGGATGGGTCGGCGGCGTCGGACTTTATGGAAGCGGGTTCGCCTATGCCAACAACGAGCACGTGTGGGGCGGCAACCTAAGCGTCACGGACCAAGCAAGTCAAACCGGCAACGTCATCATCGCCAACGAGCTAGACACCTCGGTAAGCAATACCGCGACCACTGGATATGCGGCACTTGCCAGCATGAGAGGCAATGCTCAATCCACAAACTTTCCAGCGTACTACGTTCAGGCCCCAGCGGGATCGGGCTCCTATACTGTCGGCTTTCAATGTGCAGACGGCTCTATTCTTACCGCCGCTGTCGATTGCATCGACATCGGTCAAGCGACCGCTGGCGCAGTACAAACGAACTCTCTCGCTCTCTACATCAGAAGTCGTGACAATGGTGGCGCGGTAACGTCTTTCTTGCAACAGCAAAAAGGCGACGTGTTGATGGATGTTGGGGTTCCATTCGCTTTATATAATCCCAGTACGGGCGTCGAATCCTACGGCATTGCTCTTACTTCCGCGAGCGCCTCCATCGTCACGAACATGCTTGTAAAAGTAAACACCGGGGCAGCGGATTCCGTTATCCCATGCACCACGGCAGACACGCTCTGCCTTGGATTTGTACAGTCACAAGAAGCTAGCGGACAATATTTGTGCAACAACACATCCACAGATTGTCCGGTTGCCACAATTCCGGGCAGCAAGGTCAAAGGCATCCTCGGGACCGGGACGTGTGCGATCGGCAACAATGTGATCGCGGATACAACCACCAACGGCCGCATCAAGTGTCAGGCGGGAATCCCAGCCCAAGGCGCCTGGGTGGGAATCGCAATTTCCGCACAAGCCTCAGTGGGGAGCACGGTCGATATCATTCTCAAGATGCAGTGAGCAGGAACTTTTATGGGATCACCCATTCCAATCACGGTAGGAAACTTTGCCGGGTACGCGCTGGCGATAACGAGCCCTACGCTCGGCTCCTTCGCGGCAAATCCCATTCCAGTCGTGTTCTGCGATGCGAACGGAAACGAATACACAGTCACTGGAGCCACAAAGGGCAGCTTCAGTCAGTCGCCCATTCCGGTAGTGCTGTGCAATTCCAATGGACTGCCCATCACGCCGCCGATTGTCGCCACCTCGAACGGCAACTCCATCTCCGTGACATCCACTCTCACCGGAAACAAGCTTGGGCGGCCGCTCCCTGTCTGCCTCACAGATCCCAACGGAAATGCGCTGGGACTCAGCGGATTCAGCTTTGGCACGGAAGCAGGTTCTCCGACGCCAGTGGTTCTCTGCGGCACNNACGGTCACCGCAACGCTCGCAACCTAATGACCTATGAATCCACGAATGAACATCAGGGCAAGGGAAGGCGACACACCGGAAAAGCGCATCGTAGCCGTACTGCGCACGCTTATTTTGGAAATGATTCACCCGCCGCCCGCCGTCCCTGATTATGCGGACATCGCGGAGAGGCTTGGCCCTTACCTCGAATACGAACTCCTGGCCGCGCAACTGAAGGAAGCCAAGAACACCATCGCAGAGTTGGCGAGAATAGCCAGCCCGATCGCTCGAGAACTCTACCTTACGACGCGCGAAGATGACTTACAGAAGGCGCTCGATCTCCTTGCGGGGCGCATTCAGGATAAAGACTTGCAGAAATGAACTCTCTCGACATCGCAATCCTAAGCCTTGTCTGTATGGTTGTCGGGGTAGTGATAAGCAAAATTTGGATTGGCGCATCCCAGGTTGCAGCCTTTCAGGCGGCTATAGCAAAGGCCAAACAGGACGTGAACAACGTGGGCGTGAACGTGCGAAACAATGACAGAAAGGCAAATCGCAGGAATCAGCAGATGGTAGCGGCGCAATTGGACATCCACGCCGAGAACCCGAAAGCTATCAGGAGAATCAGCACACTTTTGAAAGACGATTCCTGGGAGTGAGGCGGACCTAGTGACATTGAGCCATGAGACGCGCGACCAATCCCTCGCCAATGCCATTCTTACCATGTGGCGAATCCTTTCCTCGATGCGCATGGCTCTCATGCCGATGGAAAAACTGATTCGCGTGGCCTGGGTCATTCAAGCCCTGCCGCCCGAATTGCGCGACACAATCCGTAAAGAAGCGGAGAAGCGCGCCCTCGTGAAAGACGATAACCCTGGGAAATTCTAAGGAGAAAAGATGCCGGATCCCAACGCAGTCTCAAATGTTCTCTCTACGCAGGTCGCCGCGGCCGCTGCAACGGTGTGGATCATGCAAAAGCTCAAAAGCTCGCCCTGGTTCCCGCTCCTTCAGCACGGCCAAAAGACTGCCAGTCGAGCCGCAAGCATCATTGTCGCTTTCTTCGTCTCGATCGGGATTGGCTACACCTGGAATCGTAACGTGGATGGGTCGCATGTGCTGATTCTCGCTATTCCCACGACTGGTGTGCTGGCCCTCGGCGCCTGGCACTGGTTTCAGCAGTTTACCTTCCACGAACTCATCTACCAGACCACTGTGAATAAGCTCTCCATCACAACTTCAACGCACGGAGAAGCAACTGCTGCGGCGCGCGTCACGCCAGAGGGGCAAGTGGTGATCCCGAAGCCATGAAACTTTTTGGCAATCAAATCAGATGGACCGACCCAGAGCATGACGCATGGAAACGGGAGCAAAGTGCAAAGTACGGGTGGGGCGGACCCGATTCGATTTGGACGGTGAAATTCATGCTGCTGGTGGCCTTTATTGTTCTGGTGTTCGCTGTGATCACTGCGGCACTTTCCATATCCCTGTTTGGCAGTTGGAAACTCCAATGACCGGGGACGCAGGCTTGCTTTTGATGTTGGGATTGTTCTTTTGCGGCGGATTTCTGGTGCGCTACTTCTCAGAGGAGGAAAGATGATTATTTACCTGAATTTGCTCGTGGCAGTGATCGGCCTTTTGATGTATGCCCTCTCCGCGAACGGCAAGCTCGTGGAAATCGGGCGCATCATGTTTTTCTGCGGGCTCTTGGCGTTTCTGCTTGGAGACGCCGCACTCGTGAATGTGATTCGGCACTGAGGAGGGCGCGATGCCGTTCTGGTTTGTGGTTTTACTTCTGATTTTGTTTCTCGGTGTCCCTGGTGGCTACTACGGCTACCACACCTACGGCATGGCCGGCGGGATCGGCCCACTCGGACTCATCGTACTTGTGCTCGTCATCCTGTGGATTGCTGGCGTGTTTCCGCGTAACCGGGCGTAGCCATGTGGATCTGGGAGCAGAAAACTGGCCGAATGCTGAAACAAGGCAGCGGCCTGCTGGCGTCCGGCTATTCCGGAGCAGGAGTGGGGAAAAATGCCCCGACCGAAGAAAACGTCAAAAACGTCGGACCCATCCCCGAGGGATTCTACGATGTCCAAGCTCCCTTCGACTCTCCGACCCACGGCCCTTTCGCCTTACGACTACTCCCCGACGCTGGAAATGCAATGTTTGGCCGAGGAGGTTTCCTCATCCACGGAGATTCCATCGAAAGGCCGGGGCAAGCGTCGGAGGGCTGCGTCATCCTCCCCCGATTCGCCCGAGAAATAATCTGGAACGGCGGGGACCACCGGCTTCAGGTNNGGTACATAGCCTCCCCGAGCGCCCGCCACTTTACCCCAACGCAACGCACAATTGGGACGCTCACAATTGGGCCGGATGGCTGACGAAAGGCCGTCCGGCCTCCCTCACCATGAACATTCTGAATCGCTTTTTCAAAGGCAAGCTCGACCAGGTGAAAGACTGGCAGAATCCAGATCGTGAGGAGACACCCATGCCGTGCCCGGAAATCACGCTGGATGGAATCGACAAAGACCTTTACGCAAAGCTGCTTGCTGAGGCCACCGAAGCCGGCATTGAATTCAACGGCTCACAAGCAACCATCCACGAGGGTCCCATTCTTCTTTTGTTCGACTGGAATTACGATTCCGAAACGCGGACGTTGCACGTCACCTGCCTCAAAAAGCCTTTCCTTTACGGCTGCGGGGCAGTCGAAACCCAAATCCGAGAGTTAGTCCAGAAAGCCAAAGGAGCTATTTGATGACAAATAAATTCATCACGGTCATGGAAGCAATCGGCCGAGACGCACTGAAGGCTTTGACGTTCGTCGAAACCTACCTGCCGAAAGCCGCGGAACTTGCATCCCTGTTCTTTCCAGCAGAAGCCGCAACGATTACAGGCGTCGTGAACGCTACGGCCCTGATTCAAAAGGCTGTCGTTCTGGCGGAACAAAAGATGGCGGCTGGCGGCCAGGCAACGGGCACGGGACTCCAGAAAGCGGCGGACGTGATTTCCACCGTGGAACCGACCGTCACGCAGCTTTTGAGCGAAGCGGGGATCTCTAACGTGGACACGGCCTACATCCAGAAGATCGTTGATGCGGTGGTAGCGGATTTGAATGTGCGCGACGCTACGGCAACGGCAACGTCAGCTTAGGATCTTTCGGAAGAGATGGCTGGGCCGCTCGCGGGGTGCGGCTTCCGAAAGCCCCGCATACTTCTTTTCCAAGCCTCTACCCACGTGGCTCGCTGCTTTCGTTCGCCTAATAGGCTGTAGTCGCCAGCAATGCCCATTTACGTGATCCGTTCGCCGCTTTTGACCAGTTCAGGGCCAGGGCCGGAAGTTTCGCGGGATCTTGCCTTCCTCAATGCCCGCACAGCTCGGCGCCTTCGAGAATAAATCACTTGATCGGCATTCTCACACTTGCGACATCTTCGTGAACCATAAGCCCTGATGATTAGATTCTTGCCGCTAAGTTCGTGACCCCTAATGCAATGTGTTCGCTTTGCATTTTGAGCTGGAGGAGATACGCCTCTTATATAATTTTCGTAGCGAGTGACGGCTTCCAGATGTTCAGGATTCACGCATCTTCTGTTTCGGCACAAATGATCGATTTGCAGTCCATCCGGTATTTTACCTTTTGATATTTCATAGGAAAATCTGTGAGCTAGGATTGCTTTTCTGCCATTTCTAGAGAAATTGCCGTAACCAGTCCCGCTTATGGCTCCAGTCCAGTTCCAGCAACCGTTGGTCTGGACGCTTAACTTGCGCTCAAACCTAGCACGCTCGTTCATTTGGCCCTCGCTTTTCTCAGTGCTCGAATTGCCCGGCAACTCCAACATCGGCATGGATATGGCTTGCCCTCATGCAACGTTTCGGGCCCTCGGAGGCAAATTTGGAGGTCGATCAACTCGTAAAGTTCCGCAGCGGCCTTATGGAACGGACAGTGCACCACGCTCGCTGGGAAATGGGCATCAGCAAGGTCGTACTTCACTCGGCAATCGCATCTAGGGACTGAGATGTTTCCTCCTCGCCGCGCTCCCTCCTGCGGCCTGAAAGTCTCGGGCGGTCAGTCGGCTAGAATCTGATGCTCACAAAGCAAAGCTCCCTTTGGCGCCCAGTCGTCTTCCGGGTGAACTCGATATGCTTTCCTCGGATGCAAAGAATCCTTAGCGATCGCCACTTTCACGACGCGAACAATCTTTCCCTCTGGCCATGTAAAACCTCGATCATAAAACGTCGGACACATCCTGCGCATCTTATCCGACACGAGCCTCACCGGCTGCCACCCTCGTTCGTCGCTCACGTCCATTCCTTTCCCCGAGTCTCGGGCGGTCGGTCAGTCGTCTTCATCATCCTCGTAAAACCAACGACAGCCACAATTTATGCAATGATGCTGCCCTTCGTGCTCTATTTTCCGGTCGCACTGCGCCCCACAAGATGGGCAGGTGCTTTCATCGCACAACTCGCTCATGTCCATTCCTTTCCCCGAGTCTCGGCGAGTAAGATGGGTGACGCCTATGTCTGCCGATTGCGTGGATCACCCCAATGCGCCAACCAACAAGCTCGGTAGGAACTGCCGAGTTAAGTTCGATGATTGGCTTCGCAAGCAATAGTTTCGCCCGCTTTTTTTCGGACTTTTCATCCAGAGGGCCGTTAATGCGCACACGGATTGTGGCTATGCATTCATATTCGCGCCAACATCCCTTTTCAGCCACGCTGCTCCTTTCCCCGAATGCGCCGGGGCCCGCGGGCATCCAGAAGGCCAGACCCTATAGCCGCCCGGTGCATAGGACTCTCAGCGTCGCCGCCTGTCCAGTTCTGCGGTTCCCAGTATCGGCCTAGTTTGTCCGGCCATCTCGATGCTCGCCGCGCCGGGTGCGAGGGTGGCTCACTGCACGTCGGGAGGCGGTTCTACGAGTGCCATAATCGTCCCCTCTTCGTCGTAAGTGAATCCGCCGCAATCATCACTAGAACAGTATATACAGCGGCCTGAGTCGTCGTGGCAATCTTCGGGACAGCCGCAGAAGCATAGTCGAAAATCGCTCACGCTCACCTCACCCGCCCTTGTGCTTGCCGTCTCCCGGTTGCGCTGCGTGCACTCGACACAACGGATTGAGTAGCCTAATCAAATTGTTATTTGTCAGCGGCGTGCATGTGCAGGTCGGCTGCGCTGCATCCGGTCCATTGTCGCCACCCCATTCAGTGTCTAGGAATGCGGGCTGCGCTGCCCCTTCACCTAACGCGGCCTGGCAAATGTCGCAGACTTGGTGCTCATGTAAATGGCAATCACAAGATGGGCTAGAAGTTTTACTTCTCCGCTGTCTTATTCGACCAGCGCCACCACAATGAAAGCAATGATGTCTGTATTCAGGGTCGCAATCGCATTCGATTTCTACCCATTCCATTGTCCCTTCGCCTGACGCGGCCGGCGCGGCTGACGAGTCGATGGCCTTTCGATACTCGTAGTACAGATTTCCGATAAACTCCAATGTTTCAGCAGCACCGCTGTCCACCGGAACATGGGTCCCGGTCGACGTCGGATACGACTTTCGGAATGAGCGAATTTGGAGTAGTACGTCCATTGCGCCATTTAACTTCGCCCCACGCGCCATTTGCTCACAGTGGGCGGCGATGAGTTCGGCAACGTCCGCTATCCACTCATCGGATGTTTTAGTGGCTTTTCCCGGTTTACTCCATATCTTCTCGGCCAACTCTCTATCGCTCTCATTCATGGCTGTACTCTCCGGTATTCGACGGCTCGGTATTCATCACAGCCTTTGATGGCCTTTTCACGTTCCATTTCCTTTGCTGCCTTATTTTCAGCAATTGCCCGTCCGAGCGAAGCCCAATGGCAAACTGGCGTCCAATCTTCCCTTGGCGACCTGGTTTCGATAATCCACACGCTGTCGCTCATGGCTGGACTCTCCGACATTCAACAAGGCGATACTCTCTTTGAGGAAAAGTTGTTTCGTTCATTTTAAGAGTGTCATTAGCCAACTGCTCCGATAGCATGGGGAGAACATCAGCAATGTGCCAATCTCCCACGTTTGATTTGGTGCGTCGAAACTCGATAATCCACACGCTGCCCGTCATTTCTCCCTCGCTTTCCCGGCTTCTTTCGCGGTCCGGTGAACGTGCCCGGCGCACCAGTTGCAGACCAGTTTATTGCAGTCCTTGCAGCGCAGTCGGCGTCCCGGTACTTCCTCGCCGCAATCTTCACACTCGCGGTTAGCCTTCTTTCGCGCCATTCGTCCCCCTCGCTTGCCGGAGTGCGGCCTCAAGTAGCCCGACGAACTTCTTAACGTGGTCACAGTCCATTCGTACCGCGTATTCTCGGCCTTCCTTAACCAGATTCTCCATCGGCTCCAGCAGGCGGGCGTCATGCTCGGCCAGCGCGTTGCCTGTGGAGATGAGTTCTTCTATGGCGTCTTGAGCGGCATCACAGATGGGCTGTCCGATTTGAATTTCCGTGTACATACCCGCATCCCGACCGCCGGCGCCCAATCCATCCTTCACCCTTTTAACCGCGCCTATTGCACTCCTGTACGCCGCTTCGACCGCTGCCAATGAATAATTAGCGCAATCGGGACAATCCTTGTGTTTTTTGCAGGGCACGTTCCCTCCTTCTACGACGTTTACTGACGCGATCCTTTGCATTTTTGCAGAACTTACAACCCCGAAAACTTCTGTGCCATTGGCTGCCTCCTACGAATCACCACGGCCAATTAACCCGACTGCAAACTGAATCTGTTTCAAGAGCTTTGCCGATCCCTTTTCGAAATCAAAATCCTTTGGGATTAAAATGTGAATCTCGCACCACTGCACAAGATGGCCGTTCTCGTCTGGCTCGGCGTGCGTGGCTATGTTTTCAATGCTAAACGCTGGCATCTAAGCCTCGCTCTTCTGTTTCTTTCATCAGCCGCGTGCCTGTCTTTCCTGCATGTTCGACAATTACGACCACCACGATGAAAATATGTATTTTCCACAGTGAGTTGTATTTTGGAATCTAAAGCTCGCTCGACAGGCCATCCCCGCCTGATTCTCTGAAGAATGGTGGTTTTTCCAATTCCCAACTGTCGCGCCCAGGCACTTAGTTTCTGGGTCTGCCCACTACTTGTTATGAAAAGAGACTTCACAATTGCCGCTCCTTCCCCGCTCGCCGCCGCTGCTCTGCCGTCACTTCCTCGCGCACAATTTGCAAAATCGTCGGCGCCAGCTCCCGGATCACATGCCGTGCCACGGCCAAGCGGTCAGGGAGGATGGAGCCGGACATCTCCACTTTGGCGAGCAAGCGTCTCACGAGATCGTTTTGGGTCAGCACCGCAAGTCCTTCACGTAAACGTAAGAACCGCGACGAACATGCCAGAAATTACATTCCGCGCACGCTTCCGCACGGAATGGCCGATGTGACTCTGGTTTATCCCAATTGAATTCTATGGCGTAGTTCTTTGCGAGCTGCTCGGGCAAGCATGCTGCCAACTTATGCTTGTGAGTGATAATCTTCGAGGCTTCGATGTAGGTCAAAGGGCTTTCCTTTTGAAGAACTCATCCAATTGCTCACTCATCCAGTTCCGGCCAGTGTTGGCTACCTTCCGGGCCTCAGATTCCTTTTCAAGTCTCCGATCCCTAGCATGTACGATTTGCCTTTGATCTTCCTCGGAACGATGTGGATGGGGGGCGCGCTGGGGTTGCGCGGCTTTTTTCTTTAGTTTTACTTCTTGCAGTACTTCTTTATACGGTGTCACCACAGACGCCTTATTTGGCCGAAAGGCGACACCACAGACGCCTTCTGCCTCGGAAGGTGTCACCACAGACGCCTTATTGAAGTACTTATTGACACGTATCGAGTACCGGCCTCTCCCGTTCGAGGGGGCAGCAAATATGTATCCCTTCTTTCGTAGACAAGCCAAAACACGCTGACACCATCGCCCTGACTTCCTGATCTGTCCTGCAAGAGTAAGGGCGCAGCCATGCCATACACCTGATCTATAGTCAGCGTTGATAAGCAGGACGGTAAAAACACCATATTCCTCCAGGGTTATTCGACCGTCCTGCAAGTGATCTCGGACGGTACGCCTCAGTTTTACGAATCCTTGCAAGTCCTACTCCCCCTCGGGTCGTGCTGCCATCTCGAGCTGTTGTGCTTCCGTTTCGTCAATTTCGCAAAGGCTATTAAGCAGATCCCAGTGAATGCGCACCTGGTCGCGTAATTCTTTCGCGTCGCCTCTCAGCCAAAAGATGAACTTTCCATCTTTCGTGACTGTTCGAAGTTCGATCTCTGTACTCATGTCACGCGCTCACGACCTCGGAACGCACAAGCCGGTAAGCAGTCCTACGCTGGCCTTTTTGCCACACGTCCCGAAGTTCCACGGTATAACCTGCTTCCCGTATCTCGTGGATACGCCGTGTAAAGCTGAGAGAGATGCGCCCGAGGTCCCAGGCATCGACAAAGCCCTCGGTTGCCATCAAGCAGTCAAGGATTCTTACGCATTGCGGGCTTAGGTCGTTCATTTTCGGAACCTCTCTAGGATTGACTCAAGTTCGTTGTAACAACTCTGCAAACATCGGTTATAGGCAGCCTCAGACGTATCTCCGTGATTGTCGCCATCGTATTCCATCAGGTGTTTTTCGGGATCTCGAATCCACGTCCTGCCTAGAGCAGTTAGTGAATTAAGAAGAGCTTCATCTCGCACTTCATCCCCCTCCGGGGCGCGCCGCAGGCTATGTGCCCCATCCGACTCCTAATCCGTCGTCTGCCTCTTTTTGTTCCCGCAGCCATTTCCTGCATTCTTTCTCATCGAATCGTTCAATCAGCCCAATTAGTAACTCCCGCGCTCCCGGCCCGTTGGTGCAAATCGAAATGTCATAATCCGCTGCATATTTATGGCAAGCGAGAGTGAAAGAGACTTCGCCAGTCGTCAGAACCTCGGCCTCGATGGTAAGTCCGCACATAGCTATTTCTGTCAGAATCGGTGCCAGATAGTCCGGCGCATCAAACGATGTGTCACGTTTTCGGCCATCTGGCAGCAAATATTGCATGACATGGACTTCCATTGACTTCTCCTCCGGGGCGCGCCAATTCCATGGAGATTTCACTGGCGAATCTCACGTCACGGCCACCAATTCCTCTTTTTTGTTCAGCCACTTCCAAAGGTCCAGAACGCTCAGAAAGCATTTGAATAGATCTGGCTCCGGTTCAGTTACAGGTTGTACCTGGAACTCTGGGTCAGTTTCCACCTTTGGCAGCCGCACGATCATCCCATCGGCTTTCCCGTAAACGCCCATTTCTAGGAGCGCATGGCGGTAGGCCGCGTTTTGCAGGAAGGACTCTTGGTAGATGGCCTTACCTGTTTTCCAATCGAGAAGAGTTGGACGTCCGTTGACTTCGGCCAGCAAGTCCATCGTGCCGGCATATTCGTGCGTCTCGCTCCAGACCGGTTGCTCGCATAGAAGCGGTTTGAAGTTGACGGAATCTTTCCACCGCTCCCAAGCTGATACCGCAAGCATTGCGGGAGCGTCTATTACCGGGCATGGGCCTTGTTCATGCAGCAGTTGAGACTTGATCTGCCACTCAATCCACGCGTGGGCCTGTGATCCAATCTCGCTCGCTTTGGCCAATTCCTTCTGGCTCGCTTTCGTCTTGCCGAGCCTGCTTGTCAGCGTGGTTATCCAGCCGATCTTCGACATTCTGGGGGTGTCTATCAGCGTCTCGTACAGGTTCGCTGATTCCTCGATTATCATCTCCCGTTCCACTTTCGCGGCCCAAGCAATCAGGGCAGGTTTGCCGATGCAGCCAAGAATCGTAGTTACAGAAGGGTATTCCTTGCCCTTCACGTTGTAGAAACGGCTCCGGTCTCCCCATTTGTTCTCCTTTGCTACTCGTTTTGCGCACATTAGAAAGGCACATCTTCCTCTGCGGCTTCGTAGGAATCCGATTCAGACTCGGAACTATTGCCATTTCCGTTCGGGTGCTTTTCAAGTTCTTCTCGTCGGTCGCGTTCTTCCTGGCGAATGTAATCCTGGGGAATGGTCATTTTCTGCGCGCCACGCGGGAGCGGTAGGACAGCTTGCACATTAGCGTAGGTATTTCCCTTGGACTCGTTATGGATGATTTGGATTTGCCCGCACACGCCGAGCAATCTTTCCGGGTCAAATCCCATGAGTTCTTCCTTGGTGAACGCCCTGCCGCGCCACGCTTCTAGGAACGGGCGGAGTTTGTTGTTCTCGCCGGCGAGCGTGTAGCCAAACATCCGAGCCACGATGTATGGGCGCCCATCTTCCATCGGCGGATCGGCGTCCACCACCCATCGAATCTGAATCATGTGCCGCGGTTTATAGAGGGCGGACTTTACGATTCCCTTGTCCACTACATCCACGCACACTCCATGCCACAACCCTTGCGGCGCCGGCGTGAAGTCGCTTCCCTTTAACGGTTTCATTTCGTTTTCCTCCACAGAGAGACGCTGTAAGATTTTTGAGCCAGATATCAATTGCGCTGCGGACCGCGTTCACGATTGCACCTGAAACGTAAGATCGAAAATCCAATCACACACCAGGCATTTGTATATGCCCGTTGGCCCGATCGGTTTCTGCGTGCTGAATATCCCAACAGTCACGCCCCCGCATTCCGGGCAGAAGTGGTAGGCAGCGCGGCGTTTGTGCAGCTCGGCCATCGTGATTTCCAGCAGATCGGCAAGGATTTGGTCAACGTCCATTTGCGCTCGCTCTAGGTTGCTCACTTCAGGCCTCCTGAAAGCGTGTACACACCCAGAAACAGCGAGCCCATGAATACGATCCCGCCCACCACATTCAGCAGGAACAGAAATAGATTGCGGTAAGATTCGAACATTCCAGGTTTCATGCGGCAATCATCCTTTCCACAAGTTCAAGGGCAGACTGCTGGAGTTTTGCAACTGTCGGAGCGAGTTTTTCCCCCGCCGCAGCCCACGCCGCAGCCCCCGCCGCAGTCCGCTCCGCATCCCGCGCCGCATCCCGCGCCGCAGCCCACGCCGCATCCCCGCGTTACTCTCAGGC
>PLJN01000177.1 GCA_003140235.1 Acidobacteriaceae bacterium | reverse complement strand
GTGCATGGCGGAATATTATTCCGCCGCGACAATGAATACGATATTGCGGAGACGCTGGCTCAGGGAATACTTCCCGTGGATGCCGTCGTGGTGAATTTGTATCCGTTTGAAGCGACTGCGGCGCGGCCGAATGTGGCGGTGGAAGAGCTGATCGAAAATATCGATATCGGCGGTCCGGCGATGGTGCGTTCGGCGGCGAAGAATTTTCAGAGCGTCGGCGTCATCACCGATCCGGCGGATTATCCGGCGATCATTGCGGAGCTGCGCGGCGCGCGCGAGCTGAGTCTGGCGACGCGCCTCGGGCTCGCGCGAAAAGCCTACGCGCGCACGGCGCGCTACGACGGCGAGATCGCCACGGAACTGGAACGTCTCGTGGCAAATGGGAACGTCAGGCTCGCCCCGCTCGAAAAATTGCCCGAGCGAATTCATGTTGCGCTCGAACGCCGGCAGGCCATGCGCTACGGCGAAAACCCGCACCAGGCCGCGGCGCTCTATATTCCCGCGGGGCGACCGGCGGAGGGCCTCGCCGGCGCGAAACAGCTGCAGGGCAAGGAACTTTCCTACAACAACATTGTTGATCTCCAGGCCGCGTGGGACCTGGCGCAGGAGTTTGATGAAACCGTCTGCGTGATTGTGAAACACACCAACCCATGCGGGACGGCGACTGGCGAGACGCTGCGTGCAGCCTATCTGCGCGCCCTGGAGGCTGATCCCGTTTCGGCCTTCGGCGGAGTGATTGGTGTTAACCGGGTGATAAACGGCGAAGCCGCGGAGGAAATTGCCAAACTCTTCGTCGAAGCCATTGCCGCGCCGGGCTTTGATGCGGCCGCGCGGGAGAAATTCGCCGCCAAGAAGAACCTGCGGCTGGTCGAGATCAAAGCCGCGTCGCAGACGTTTGTGACCAAACACGTCTCCGGCGGAATGCTGGTACAGGATGCGGACGTGCGTCCTGTTACCGAAGCTGACCTGAAAATCGTCTCGTCCCGAAAGCCCACCGACCAGGAAGTACGGGACATGCTGTTTGCCTGGAAGGTGTGCAAACACGTGAAGTCGAATGCCATTGTTTATGCGCGCGACGCGCAGAGCCTCGGCGTGGGCGCCGGACAAATGTCGCGTGTGGACTCCTGCAAGATTGGCGCAATGAAGGCCGTTCTGCCACTGAAGGGTTCCGTGGCCGCTTCGGACGCTTTTTTTCCTTTCCCGGACGGCGTGGAAGAAATCGCCCGGGCCGGGGCCACGGCCGTGATCCAGCCTGGGGGATCGGTTCGCGACCAGGAAGTCATTGACGCGGCCAACCGTCTGGGGCTGGCCATGGTGCTAACCGGCGTCCGCCACTTCCGCCACTAGGTCCGGCTATTTTGATCATTAAGAAGTGTTTGCTGCCTGCACAACAAGGGCAGCAAAGGCTACAATTGGACTAAGAAGGCCAACTCCCATGTGCTTCTCCCTCATCCAAACAGAGAGGTTAATGTAGTTCGATTCTTATGACTTTCGTAAAATTGCGCACTCTTATTCCAGTTCCAGCACTCATATTGTTTTCCCTTTCGTGTTTTGCGCAGGGGAACCCTCCTGCCACGCAGCCCAGCAGTCCTGCACCCGCAGCGGCGCAGCAATCCGTACCGGCGGCGCCGGCCAAAAAAGTGGACCACGCCGCCTCTTACTATCACTATGGACTCGCCCACACGTATGAGCAGATGGTGTTTTTGTATGGCCGGTCCGAGTATGTGTCCAAAGCGATTGAAGAGTACCGGCTGGCCCTGGAAAATGATCCGTCGTCAGAATTCCTGGCTTCGGGCCTTTCGGAACTGTACGCCCGCACCGGGCGCATCCGCGATGCCGTGCTTGAAGCGCAGGACATGATCAAGCGCGATCCCAACAATCTGGAAGCGCGGAAACTTCTGGGCCGCATCTACCTTCGTTCCATGGGCGAAGGTCAGTCGGGGACGCAGTCGCAGGAAATCCTGAAGCTGGCGATTGAGCAATATGAGTCCATCGTAAAGCTGGAGCCCAAAGCAATCGAGAGCCACCTGGTTCTGGGGCGGCTATACATGGTCAACAAAGACCTAGTCAAGGCGGAAGCCGAATTCAAGGCTGCCATCCAGCTGGAACCCACGTCGGAAGAGGCCATCACGACGCTGGCTTACCTTTACAACGAAGAAGGTGACAGCAAGCGCGCCGTCGCAACCCTGAATACCGTACCCGAAGCCGCGCGGACCGCGAAGCTCTACACCATGCTGGGCTCCATCTACGATCAGCAGAAGGACGTGAAGGCCGCTCTTGGCGCATACAAGCAAGCCGTGGTCCTGGACCATGACAATCTGGACGCGCTCCGCGGCCTGGCCCAGAACCTGATGAATGACAATCAGCCGGAAGCGGCCCTGGTGCAATTCCTGGCGCTGGAAGAAGCTGATCCGCAGGACGCGCAGACGGCCGTACAGGCTTCCAAGATTTATCAGCACATGGGCAAGTTCGATCTGGCCCTGGAGCAGCTCCGCAAAGCCGAGCCTCTCGAGCCGGAGTCGCTGGAAATTCCTTACAACGAAGCCATCATTCTTACCGCGCAGGGTAACAACGACGAAGCCGCGGAAATCCTGAAGAAGCTGATTATCGCCACCACGAAAGCCAGCGGCAACTACACACCGCAGGAACAAGGCAACCGCGCGCTCTTCCTGAACCGCCTAGGAAATATCTATCGCGACGAAGGCCGGCCGCTGCTGGCGCTGGAGACCTTCCGAAAAATCGCCGACCTAGGCGGAGAACAAGGCGCGCGTGGCTACCAGGAAATCATTGAGACCTATCGCGAACAAAAACAATGGTCCGAAGCCACCAAGGCCGCGCAAGAAGCAGTGAAGAAACTGCCCAATGACAAGACGCTGAAAATGGTGCTGGCCACGCAATTGGCCGACGACGGAAAAGGCGAGGAAGGCATCCAGACCGCCAGGTCCCTTCTCAAAAATACCGCGGACGACCGAGAAACTTATCTCGGGTTGTCCCAGATTTATGCCCGCCTGAAACGCTGGAAAGACGCGGAAGACGCCCTTGTCCAGGCCGACAAACTTTCTACCCGCGACGAAGACAAAGAGTACGTCCTGTTTTTACAAGGAGCGAACTGCGAGCGCCAGAAAAAATATGAACTGGCGGAACAAAAGTTTCGCCAGATCCTACAGCTGGACCCCAACAACACCATGACGCTCAATTACCTGGGCTACATGCTGGCGGACCGTAACGTCCATCTGGAAGAAGCACTCGACCTCATCAAAAAAGCGCTGGCCCTGGACCCGCAAAACGGCGCTTATCTGGATTCGCTGGGCTGGGCCTACTTCCGTCTGGGCAACTACGATCAGGCCGAAGCCAACCTGCGCAAAGCTTCCGACAAGACCCCGAATGACGCCACCATCCAGGACCATCTGGCCGAACTCTACGCCAAGACCGGCCGGCTGCAACTGGCCGCCACCCACTGGGAGCACGCCCTCGATGAATGGAACAAGTCCGTGCCCGCCGATGTGGACCAGGACGACGTTACCCGTGTGCAGAAGAAGCTGGAGACCGTGAAGGTAAGGCTGGCACAGCAGAAGTGAGCAGATTGAGTAAATTGGTAATTGGGTAATTTTGAGGCAGAGTGACTTTGGCTTTTCAATTACCCAATTACCAAGTTACGAAATTACCCAATCCTGCCCTCCCAATTACCAACTTACCCAATCTTCCCAATAACCAAATCATTTAGACTCTCTCCATGCTGGCTCCCTACGCGTTTCGTCCGGAGGAAAGCCGCGGGCGGCGGTATCCTGAGCCCCGGCATCGCTATCGCGACGATTTCCAGCGGGACCGCGACCGCGTGGTGCACTCGCGGGCTTTTCGCCGTCTGGAAGACAAAACACAGGTTTTCACCCGGCGTTACTCTGATCATTTTCGCAACCGGCTCACGCACACCATTGAAGTCTCACAAGTCTCGCGGACGATCGCCGCGGTGCTGGGTCTGAATGAAGATCTGGTGGAAGCGCTGGCGCTGGTCCATGACGTGGGCCATCCGCCTTTTGGCCACGCCGGAGAGCATGCGCTGGATATTGCCATGCAGGCCCATGGCGACCGCTTTGACCATAATCTGCACGCACTGCGTATCGTGGAGCGCTTCGAACAACGCTACGCGGATTTCCCCGGGCTCAACCTGACGTTTGAAGTGCGCGAGGGCATCATCAAACATTCGCGGGATTATGCGGCGAAAGATTTTCCGCAACTCGCCGAGTACGTGCTGGACCAGCGTCCGCCGCTCGAAGCCCAGCTCATTGATCTGACCGACGAAATTGCCTACAACACCGCCGACCTGGATGACGGGCTGGAAGCACGGATTCTGGAGATCGACCAAATCCGCGAAGCCGTCCCGGTCTTTGCGCGTTCGTACGCGGAAGCCGAGCGGGCCCACTCTTCCGCCGCGGAAAAACTGAAATTCAATGAGGCTTTGAAACTCGTGCTCGACCGGCTGGTAAGCGACCTGCTGGAAAACAGCCGCAACGTGATTCTCAATGCGGGAGTCGATTCGGCCGATGACGTACGCCGGTGTCCCCGGCGGCTGTTTGCGTTCAGCCCCGAAGTGGAAGCGGAACGCCGGCAGATCAAAGACTTTCTCTACCAGAACCTGTATTTCAGTCCCATGCTGCGCCAGGACAAAGAGCAAGGCGAGCAAATCATCTCCGACCTGTTCCAATATTTCATGGACTCGCGCGGCAGCCTTCCCGAAAGCTATCAGGAGAAAGCCCGGCACGAACCGCTGCACCGGATCGTATGCGATTACCTCGCCGGTATGACGGACAGTTATATACAGGACCAGCACCGGCACTTTTGCGCCGCCGGCTAAGGAGATCGCCGTGATAGCGCATAAGACAACCGCAAACCAAAGGGCCGAAACCACAGAGGGCACGAAGGAACACAAAGGAAAAACAAGAACTGGCTGGTTCCTTCTTCCCTTCGTGTTCCTTTGTACTTTGTGGTTAAAGGGTTTGGTTGTCTTTCCAGAAATCGTCGCGGGGTGGGAGCCGCGTTTTGCAGTACGCTTGCCGTCTCGCTGTTTGCACAACCGAGCGCAATTTGCTCGGCACACCTGCGAAGAATTTACGCGGCAGCTCGTTGCCCCTACAACGTGCTGCCGTAAGCCATTGAAAACAAATAACTAATTCCCGCGCTACGCCCGCCATCGTTTGGCAATCAGAATGTACTAGAGAGAGATGAAAGTCACGTAACTAAGTCCGGGAGAGACTCCCCCCTGTCCCTGCTCTCCCGGACTTTCTAACATCTGGAGGTTCCCGCAATGAAAAAGTCTTATCTGTTGTCCCTACCGTTGGCTGCGGCGCTATTGGTCCCGGCAGCGGCACAAGATCCGAAAGACAACGCCAAAGACCCACAACAGCCGGCACAAACACAGCAGACACAGAAAGCTGACCAGCAGCCCACCGCCTCCGGCCAGGAGCCGTTGAAGTATGAACGACATGAAGGCTTCTGGGGACACATGAATCCGTTTGCGCGCAAGAAATATGTGCAGCGGCAGGTGGCGCCGGTCCAGGGCCGCGTAAACGAACTGGACGAACTCACCGCCAAGAATTCGCGGATGATCGCCGATGTTGACGCGCGCTCGACCAACGGTATTCGCCAGGCCATGGGCAAAGCCAATGAAGCTGACTCGCGCGCCGTGGAAGCAGGCAATCGCGCCGGCCAGGCGCAACAGACGGCGGACCGGGCGAACAACCGCATCGGTTCAGTTGAGGATACCGTGGGTAAGCTGGACCAGTATCAGCCGGTCACGCAGGCCGAGGTCCGCTTCCGTCCCGGCCAACCCGTGTTGAGCAAGAAGGCCAAGGAAGATCTGGATGAAATGGCGGCCACTCTGAAAGACCAGAAGGGCTACATCGTGGAAGTGCAGGGATTTTCCGCTGGCAGCGGAACGGTGGCGATTGAGAACTCGCGGCAGATGGCGCAGGCCGTGGTCCGCTACATGGTGCTGACGCACGATCTTCCGGTCTATCGCATCTACACGGTCGGCATGGGCAACGCGCCCGTGCAAACCGGCGATGGCAAGGTCGAGCACATTCGCGGCGGACGCATGCAAATCAGCGTTCTTACGAACAGTACCAGTACCCTGGCTTCCAATGGCGGCTCGTCCTCGAAGTAGTCACATTGGGTTACGCAAAGGAAACCCTCCCGATTGGGAGGGTTTCCTTTTTGCGAGAAGCGTTAGTTGTGGAAGTTAGATCACGTTCAGAGTAACGGAAACCGACGACTGTGAGGTTACCGAATGGCCAAGGGTCGTGGCGTGACCGCCGCAACCGGTGAGCGCACCCAACAGCAGAGCCAGTCCCAGGAATGCCAGCACCACGCGGTGCAAGCGCTTCCTCTGTCCGCGGCGCATCCAGAGCAGCGCGACCGGCAAGCCCATCAACCCAACGCCGGATGCCAACAACATCTTGCTCTGCCCCGTCAACGAGGAGGTCGTCGTCTGGGTCACTGTGAATACCACGATGACCTGGTAACTTCCCGCCGGAGTGCTGGCGGAAGTGGTGATGGTCACCGTGGCGCCACTCAAGGTGCATGTGGTGCCGGCGGGCAAGTTGAAGCAGGCTGCGGTGACCGTTGCGCCGGTGGTTTCTCCGGTGAAGGTGACTGTCAGCGTAGTCGATTGCCCGTGTGTCACGGTCAGTGTGGAAGTACCGCTGGATGCCGTCACGGCCCCGGCTGTACCCGCCGGAGTATCAACGGCAAACGTGAAGGCCGAGGATGTCCCGCCTCCAGGCGTCGGATTGAATACGGTCACGACCGCTGTCCCTACCGTGGTCAGGTCAGTGGCCAGAATGGCGGCTTTGACCTGCGTGGGACCCACAAACGTGGTTACACGGGCCGAGCCGTTCCAGTTGACCACCGTTCCCGGCACAAAGTTCGTGCCGTTCACGGTGAGCGTGAAAGCCGCGGAATTCTGCGGCAGCACAATCGGGGACATGTTGGCGACCGTCGGCGTCAGGGCCGCGATGGTCAGCGATCCTGTGCCCGTGGCGTTGTTGTAGTTGGCATCGCTGCTGGTAAAGCTGTCGCTCACCGCGTAGTTGCCCTGCGCGGAAGGCGCTGCTGCGTTGCCGTTGTAGGTGATGGCTTGCGTGCCGGTGACGGTTACGCTGCCGATTCCGGTCGCTGCCGCCGTGCAGGCGTGCGCGGCGCCGTCATAGATCACACCAGCCGGGCAGGTCACAGTAACTGTTGGCGTGGCCTTGGCGATGGCGAACGTTTGCGGCACGTTCGTCGCTGCATTGAAGTTGCTGTCTCCCGCTTGCGAAGCGGTGATGGTGCAGCTGCCCGCTGCGGTGATGTGGACGGTTGAGCCAGTCACCGTGCAATTGCCACTGGCGCCAAAGCTGACGGCAAGAGTGGAAGACGCGGTGGCGCTGACAGCAAAGTCAGCGTTGCCGAACGTCTTGCCGGCCAGGGCGCCAAACGTGATCGTCTGGTTGGCTTTGGCAATCGAGAACGATTGTGGAACGTCGGTGGCTGCGTTGAAGTTGCTGTTGCCTGCTTGCGAAGCAGTGATTGTGCAACTACCTGCGCCGGTAATGTGGACTGTGGAGCCGGTCACGGTGCAATTACCACTGGCGCCAAAAGTTACTGTCAGGGTGGAAGACGCCGTGGCGCTGACGCCGAAGTCCGGATCGCCAAATGTCTTGCTGCCGAGCGCGCCAAACGTGATGGTCTGGGCGGCCTTGGCGATCGAGAACGATTGCGGAACATCGGTCGCGGCGTTGAAGTTGCTGTTACCCGCTTGCGAAGCAGTGATCGTGCAACTACCAGCGCCTGTGATGTGGACTGTGGAGCCGGTCACGGTGCAATTGCCGCTGGCGCCAAACGTTACCGTCAGCGTAGAAGACGCCGTGGCGCTAACGCCGAAGTCCGG
>PLJN01000054.1 GCA_003140235.1 Acidobacteriaceae bacterium | reverse complement strand
AACCGCGCCGGTGCCACGCCAACCACCGTAAATGGATGCTTGTTGAGCTCCACGATCGTCCCGACTACGCCCCGATCGGCATGAAACGCGCTTCGCCACAGAGCATGGCTCAACACCATATACGGCGCTGAATCCGGGCCATGCTCGTCCGCTGCGTGGAAGAACCGCCCTGCCTCCGGCTGCACGCCCAGCAGATCGNNCTGAAGGTGGTGTTGCGCTGCCGAAAATCCTCAAACGCGGGATACGACGTGGTCAGCAGTCGTCCGCTCATCCACGGCTTGTGGCGAATCTGATACAGGCTCTGTGGGTCGCTCACATCCAGCGGGTGCAGCAGGACCGCATTCAGGACTCCGAAGACAACGACGTTGGCGCCAATCCCCAGTGCGAGCGTCACCATCGCTGTTATTGCAAATCCCGGGCTTCGCCGCAGTTGGCGCAACGCAAAACGAAGGTCCCGGACCACGCCATCGAGGGTCAGCGCAGCATCGGCAGCCACGACGCGCTCCTTGACGATCGCTGAATTCCCGAAGCGCAGCAGTGCATCGCGCCGCGCCTCTTCCGGCGACATTCCCCGAGTCAGGTTGTCGTCGATACGAAGGGCGATATGCGACTGGAGTTCCGCGTCGATCTCCTGGTCTACACGGGAGCGTCCAAACAAATTAGCAATTCGGCGAAGCAAAGACATATCGAACCCCTCACGCGTACCGCAACATGCTGCGTATGCCTTTCACCAGTTGTTCGAAGCTTTCTTGAGCTTCCTGCAGTTGCTTCCGGCCAGCTGCCGTCAGCTTGTAATACTTCGCCTTNNTCCATGCGGTGAAGGGCCGGGTAAAGAGAACCCTCCTCGACCTGAAGCAGTTCATCGGACGCTCGCTGGATATGCAGGACGATGCCATACCCGTGCAATCGGTTTCTTTGGGAAAGTGTTTTCAGAACCAGCAGATCCAGGCTTCCCTGAAGATCGTTTCTTCCCATCCCTCATACCTCGACTTCTTGGTGTCCATGATCGTAGCCAGAGAAGTCTAGGTATGTCAACCGTGGTCCACCGCCGTTTTTCGAACTTGTCCACGATAATGTACCAGCTTTCTCAACCGCATCAGTTCGTAACGTTACTTTGATTCACTTGGGGGCCGCGGTGTAGATCCAATCGGCGTATACTAAGAACCACTTCTGCCTATGGATTTCAGACGATGAGAATTGAAATTAAGCGTTGCTTCATGTGAGCCGATATTCGACAACAGGCCGTGAGCCTGAAACAGGAAATTGATCGCCAATTGGGCGTCGTGTCGAAGATACGGATCGGCGCACCAGGAGCTTTGGAAGTGCGTTTGGATGGTGAGATCTTATTTTCGGCTAAAGCGGCCAAGCGAATGCCCAAGTCCGGGGAAATTCTGGCGCTCATAGCTTCTCACCAGGCATCTGGATAGGAACTTGCAATAGCTGTTGAGCGATCCGGGAATTATCTGTCTGAACGAGCTTAGCCCGCGATTCACAGACACTTTGGTGCCATGAGCCGAGAGCGCGCCCGAGTTACACCCGCGTTGGAAAAGGATTGCGTTCCTTGAACTGGCGCTGGTGCCAATATGGATAGGGCATGGTCACCGCGCTCGCCTGATCCAGCTTCTTCACCTGGTCCAACGTGAGATTCCAGCCTACAGCACCCAGATTATCCCTTAACTGCTGCTCATTGCGGGCCCCGATGATGACGGTAGACACGGTCGGCCGCTGCAGCAGCCAGTTCAATGCCACCTGCGGCACTGTTCTGCCTGTCTCTTCTGCCACTGCATCCAGCGCGTCGACCACTTTATAAAGATACTCCTCGTCTGAAGGCGGGCCGATGTCATTGGACGCCTTCTCATTGCGCCGGCTTACCGGCGGTAGTGGCTGACCTCTGCGGATTTTTCCTGTCAGGCGGCCCCACCCGAGCGGCGACCACACAACAGCTCCGACGCCCTGATCCAGGCCCAGAGGCATCAGTTCCCATTCATAATCGCGCCCCACAAGCGAGTAATAGGTCTGATTGGCAACATAGCGCGGCAGACCGTAGCGGTCCGCCACGGCCAACGCCTTCATCAGGTGCCAGCCGGAAAAATTGGAAACACCGATGTAACCGATCTTGCCGCTGCGAATGAGCGTGTCCAGTGTAGACAGGACTTCTTCCGGCGGCGTTTTCGCATCGTAGCCGTGCAACTGGAAGAGATCAATATGGTCAGTGCCCAGGCGGCGCAGACAACCCTCTACCGCGCGGGTCAGGTGAAAACGAGAGGAACCCACTTCGTTCGCACCTTCGCCGGACCGGAAGGTGGCTTTGGTGGAGATCAATACCTTGTCGCGGCGGCCTTGGATGGCGTTGCCCAGCACTTCCTCCGCGGCGCCGTTGGAGTAAATGTCGGCGCTATCAAACATGGTCAGGCCATGCTCAAGGCAGATGTCGATGAGCCGCGTTGCTTCGGCTACATCCGTGGTACCCCACGCCGATAAACGGCCTTTCCCTCCGAACGTGCCTGTTCCCAGCGTTAGAACCGGAACGTTGAACCCGGAGCGTCCCAATTGCCGATATTCCATGATTCATCTCCCGTGATGTGCTCGTTCAAAGTATTGGACCGCTATTTGATTCAAATCCGATTGCGAACATACATGCTTTCGGAGATGTTGATTTTACGATAAGGAACCTTCCCGGCAAAAACGGACGATCCCCAGGAAAGCTGGCTGCCCGCCCGCGCTTTCAGGTAACGTCCCATCCCTCCATCCATCCCTCCCGCCCATGTCACCGCTGCTTTTGCGATTGGCGCTTGGCCTCTTGCTCTTCAAATTCTTTTTTCTTTTTCAGGTCATCGCCTTCGAGCGCGTTGTATGTGTCTGGGAAGTATCGCCGCAACCTCGCCAGTGCCGGCTGCGTTCGATAGCTCGCTGCGTGGATATCGGCTAGAAGGGACGCTTTGAGCATTTCCGCATCTGCGTTACCCCAGTCCATTCTGACTTTTTCAGCAAGGACCGGTGACTGAATGGGAGAATTAACGATTAACCCTGCGCTGGCCTGATAACGCGCGGCGAACAGGTAGCGATTTATGATCTGGCCAATGACCGCGTAGCAGACATCGCCAACCTTCACTGTGTACCTGCCCTGAAAGTCCTTCCACACGGGCGGAGGCATGGCATTTCTTTCCTCGTCAGTAAGCGAACGGCGCGAACGAGGGTCATACTCTTCACCGAAGTCGGTAAACATGAACACGTCCACGCCCACTTGCCCCGACCAACTACCGGGGTCCTTGTTTCCCACCTCGAGCCTGGTCGGTCTGTTGTCGTCCAGGTGCTTCATTAACTCTGGTAAGGCCAGCGGACCGCGCCGCACCAACTCGCGCATCTGTGGTGGCACACCGGGAGGAGGAACCCCTAGTACACCCATCCCCATTGAGCCCAGATCATCATCGGCAATGAATCCGTGATACATGGCAGCGCTGTCAATTCCCGGCGCCAGCGAATCGATCTGAGTCAGGTCGTCAATAAGCTGAGCGACCGAACGCCTGGAGTAGTCAGCGCTCGCGGCAGGTGCAGGCGAACGAGAGTGGGCTTTTCGAGACGTGGCGACCTGTGCGTCTATCCGTAAGACGCCAAGCAGCAACAACAGAGTCAACAGACGCCAGCCCGGATGCCCGGTGTTCATAAGCCTCCTTGCAACTAAGGTCAGAACGAACAACCAGAGAAAACTTGCGAGGGCGGGTGGTCAATCTTTCTTTTCGCGTCCTGAAGCACATTCGGTTTTCTCTGAAACCACGATACCGAGGGTGCCTCACTGTGGAAGCTGCTGTCGGTTAAATGAGAGAGCGTGGGGCGCCGGGCCCAAAAGGTATACTGCCGTTATGCCCGACCATGCCCTACCCGCATCCACGCTGAAGGATCCCGTCACTTGGCTCTACCCTCACATTGAGCCCTATAACACGGGCCAACTCCGGGTCTCACCGGTCCACGAGATCTACTTCGAGGAAAGCGGCAACCCCTCTGGCAAAGCGGTGATT
>PLJN01000006.1 GCA_003140235.1 Acidobacteriaceae bacterium | reverse complement strand
GGCCACGCCTACACCACGCTCTATAACTATGACGCTTTGGGCAATCTGCTCCAGGTCACGCAACAAGGCGGGACAAGCGACCAGACCAAGTGGCGTGTGCGGACGTTTACGTACAACTCGCTTTCGCAGTTGCTGGCGGCCAACAACCCGGAGTCAGGAATCATCAACTACGCTTACGACGCTGACGGAGAGCTGATCACGCAGACCGATGCGCGCAATCATCCGATCAACTTTACCTATGATCAGGGTCATCGCGTCCTCACCAAGACCTACACGGACGGCACTCCTGGCGCTAGTTACACGTATGACCAACCCGGTGTGTGGGGCACGCCGGGCGCCAATGCCATCGGCCGGCTGGTGATGGTCTACGACGGCGTTCATACGGCCACGTTGTTCAGCTACGATGTAATGGGGCGAGTCAACTGGCAGTGGGATTGCACGCCCACCGCCTTCGTCAATGGCGGCTGTAACTCGGTAAGGGCCCAGTACAATCTGGCCGGCGATTTGACGCAACTGACGTATCCTGACGGCCGCGTGGTCACCAACAATTACAACTCGGGCAACCAGTTGAATCAGGTGCAGTTTGCCAATTGGAACGGAACGACCGTGGGCGCCAATTACTGGAGCGCCACCGACAACGACCCCAACAAGGGCTTTTATCCCAGCGGCACGCCCAAACAGGTGACTCTGGGGAACGGCGTAACGGAAAGTACCGTGCTGAATCCGCGGCTGCAGACGCAGGAGGATACAGTGGCCAGCGGCGCGATCACGTTCGCCGATCACATCTACAACTACGGCACGCAGAACAATGGCAACGTACTGAGTGTGACCGACCACATCAGTTCGGCATTTACGCAGACTTTTGGCTATGACCAGTTGAACCGGCTGGCCACGGCTGGCGAGACGCGCTGGGGATTGAGCTTTACCTACGATCCCTGGGGCAATTTCCTGCAACAGAATCTGACTGCCGGATATGCGACGCAACATGGGTACACCGCAGGCAACAACAATCGTTTGGACGGCTACAACTACGATGCTGCAGGCAACATGCTCAGCGACAACGCAATTCCCGTGGCGCACACGTTCACGTATGACGGCGCCAGCCGCATCAAGCAGGTCACGGGCGGCAACGGCACCACCACATATACGTACGACCCGGAAGTGGGCCGCGTGCGCAAAGACACCGGCTCGAACTTTACCGAGTACTATTATTTTGGTGGGAATGTGGTCGCCGAACAGGACCAGGGGGGCCACTGGAGCGATTACATTTATGCCGGAGGCAAGCGCATCGCCAAAGCCGACCTCTTCGACACGCGCTTGCACGTGAGCGCCACGGCTTGCACTAACTGCACCGGGCAGTATCAGGTAGTCTTTTTTAACAACATCGGGGACTTGAACGGTCACGCCGTCCAGGCCGGAGACAAGCTCTTTCTGCGCCAACTGGTCAGTTCGGGGATGTCGGGCGGGATGGACTTGTGCTTTACCAACGGGACCTGCCTGGAAAGCCATTCCGCGATCATGGACCAGGATAGCCATCCGCCCATCTCGGATCCTGGCACTGGAATCTGGCAATACCGCCGACTGGACCTTTCGTCGGCGGCCGGCTTAACCATTACCCAGGCTTACGCCGTGGTCCTTCCCAACACGTCCAGTGGGACCTGGCACGCATATTTCGATGACGTCGTGGTGCAATGGGCGGATGGTACAGTTCATCCGCTGTATACGCGGGAAAGCAGCGCAAACATCAGCCCTTACGGCCCCGGAGAAACCAACCAAAGCGCCGTGGTGGAAACGTCCACCGTCTTGACGGACATAACCAACCCCGCGCAGACTACGTACTACTACCACGGCGACCAGATCGGCAGCTCGCGGCTCATGACATCGGGCGGTGGCTGGCCGGTGTGGCAAGGCACGTTCCTGCCTTACGGCGAAGAATACAACGCGCANNCACGAATCACTACAAATTTACCGGCAAAGAACGGGACGACGAATCCGGCCTCGATTACTTCGGTGCTCGCTACTACTCGAATGGTCTGGGGCGCTTCATAACGCCGGACTGGGCCGCCAAGCCTGCGGCGGTTCCGTATGCCGTTCTAGGCGATCCGCAAACTCTCAATCTCTACACCTACGTTCGCAATATTCCGACGACTCGCGTTGATCCAGATGGCCACGACCAGAAGCCGACTTCTTGGTCCGGCAACACGCCGCAGTGCGACCGGGGTGGGATTTGCGGCAACGCTAATAATAATACGTTTACGATATTGAGTGTTGATGGAAAAACAGATACTGCTACTCTATCGACATCCCATACCTTCACAACAAAGAACGAAGACGGATCAACAACCTTCTCCCAAACGAACACTCAGGTATCTATTTCATACAAGCCGGGCCAAGAGGGTAAAATTGTTTCAAGCACAACGCAGTCTTCTTCTTATACTTACGGCAAGGACGGCAAGCTTGTGTCAAAATCTGAGGGGCCTACGCGAAACATTTCCGTTGGCGACGCCGCGAAAATGATAGGCGGAGGTTCGCAAGCAATTTCCTCAGTGCAACAAGCGGCCCATCCGGACACTCTGAGCTTTTTTGCAGACCGGCTTTGGGAGAATAAGTGGACAGTTGGCGGACATGCCGCAGCGGCGATAGGTTTTTCGTCTTGTCTAGTCGCTGAGCCATGCGGAGCGATCGTAGCCGGTGCAGCCATCGGGGAAAGTCTTTTTGCTGTTGGTCAGGCCGCCCACGAATGGAAGGAAAAATAATTATGACAAATATCAGAAAACTACTGTACCTGATCGCTGTTCTTCTCGTTATATTGGACATAGTTTTTCTCAAGTTTTGGGGCCTGTGGGCGATCATGGTTATCTGCGCAGATCCCGGATTCTACGCAAACAGGTGGAACGTGGCTCTTGCGATACTAACCGTCGTTTTTATGGCGTTAGCTCGGTTCGGCGTGTTCCCTGACGGTGCAAAAATAGCAGTTCTATCTGCAATAGCTTGCCTAGTAGTGGCCTTGGTGAATCGATTCAGCCATCGCCAGCACAACTTCCAGCGAGGGTGAATCGGTTTGGCTCTGGCGGCCTGTCCCTACCAACCCGGCCCGTTTAGCCGCCCTTCCTGATCCCGATCATGCCGCCGATCCGCGCCCTGGGCCGGGCATGTTTTTTAGGTCCTAGCGAAGAACGCTGCCTTCGGCATCGGGAGTAGGGTGACACACCACCCCTTGGAGGGTTGCTGCACAGCAACTTCAGAGTACTGTACAGCACCCTAACAAAACAAAGGCTTTGCGCGTTTCGCAGCGCTGTCCAGCGCTGGCGCGGCGCTGTGCGGTAACTTGCTGATTTTGCAAGAACTCGGTTGCTGGCGCGTTCGTCTAATGAAACAGCAAGGAGTCACGACGATGCCGGACTTACGGACGCGCTCCGCAGGAGCCAAAGTCACCGAGAAAGAATACGCGCAGATCGAAAAGCTGGCCGAGGCGCGCGGCCTGAACGTGGGCGAGTGGTGCCGCGAGGTGCTGCTGACCGAACTGGAGCAGGGCGAGGCACCGAGCGCGGAAACCATCCTGACCGAAGTCCTGGCCGTGCGGATGCTGTTGCTCAATACCCAGGCCGCGCTGCTGCGGGGCGAGACGATGAGCACCGAGCAGATGCAGAAGCTCATCGAGCGGGTGGAGCGGGAGAAGTTTCGCAAGCTGGCCGAGCGGGTGGAGGAGCAACAAACGGCGAGGAAGAAACCGCAACGCGAAGAAAGCAGCGGCAACGGGAAGCGGTGATCTCCCATTTTTTCCTAAAGAGTGTACGGAGCGCGGGAGGCAAGTCAAGGGTCTGCGCTACGCTCCGATGAACGCGCACAAAACGCGCGCCCTTGACTAACCTCCCGCGCTCCTGTGTGCTTCCAGCTAGAAAAAAATGAAGAGGGAAAAACTAGGACGCGCGGGCTTCAGAACCTCGTACCGTTCCCAGGGGAAGAATTTTTAGACTGCCACGCCTTTTAAGAATCCATCGATGGTTCTCAGGAGCGTACTTTGCTGAAGTGGAGGCAGCTTCTCGATCTGCTCCAAGCGGCGCATGACCTTGAGGCTGGGTTTCTTCGTGCTCTTCTTCTTCGCTGCCTTCGGGTGCAGCAGTTCATCGGTCGAAACATCGAGGGCCAGGGCGAAGCGCACGGCCATCTCTGCCGAGAACTGATTCCGATCCGTCTCGTAGCCTGAAACTAAAACCTGAGTGATACCGACCTTCCCCGCAAACTCAGTCTGTGTGTAACCGGCTTGCTTGCGAAGGCGGGCCAAACGCTGGCCTAGAGTCTCGCTGCCGAAATCCAAATGCGGCTTCTGAACTGTCGGTCTCTTCGACATAGGGGAGCAGTTTAAGGCGTAATCTTTTTAATCCTTGACTCGATAATACGCAGTATAGTATTTTCCATACGATTTTAAAATGCAAAAATCTCTTGACAAGGTTTTTGCAGGAAGCCCGAAACGAGGCGGAAGGAGGCAACAGAAATGGCGCGACTCCCGGACGAGATCGTGGAGCGGATCAGGCGGGAAATCTCGGTGCAGCGACTCGCCGAAGCGCGCGGCGTGAAGTTGCGGCGCGTGGGGAAAAACCTGATGGGCCTGTGTCCCTTCCACCAGGAAAAAACTCCCTCGCTTTCGATTACGCCCAGCGTGAACAAGTGGCACTGCCTGGGATGCGGCAGAGGCGGCACGGCGATTGATTGGGTGATGCACGCGGAAGGCGTGAGCACGCGCCACGCGCTGACCATGTTGAGCCGCGACCTGGTGCCAGTGAGTCCGGCGAGTGCGGGACCGCCGCCGAAGAAAACCACCGTGCTCAAGTTGCCGCCGTTGCTTCAGCAGACCAGCGATGACCAAAAGCTGCTGGAGACGGTAGTGAGCTACTACCACCAGACGCTCAAGGAATCTCCGGAGGCGCAGCAGTATCTCATCAAACGCGGATTGCAATCAGCGGAGATGGTGGAGCACTTCCGCCTGGGTTATGCCAATCGCACGCTCGGATACCACATGCCGGCATCGAACCGTCTCGCCGGCGCCACGCAGCGCGGGCGCCTGCAAGAGCTTGGCATCCTGCGGCCCAGGACGGGACATGAGCACTTCCGGGGTTCGCTGGTGGTCCCGGTCCTGAATCTGGACGGTGAAGTGATGCAGATGTATGGGCGCAAAGTCCGCAACGACCTGCACGCGGGAATACCCGACCATCTGTATCTGCCGGGACCGCTGCGCGGGGTGTGGAACGAGCAAGCCCTGATCGCGTCCAAAGAAATCATCTTGTGCGAAGCCCTTATTGATGCGCTGACGTTCTGGTGGGCCGGCTATCGCAACGTGACGAGCATTTACGGAGTGAACAACTTTACCGACGAGCTGCGCGCGGCGCTCAAGCAGCACGGCACCAGGAGAATTTATCTGGCGTATGACCGCGACGACGCGGGAGAGCGCGCGGCCCAGGCCCACGGCGACGAACTCATGGCAATGGGCATCGAGTGTTTCCGGGTGCAGTTTCCCAAAGGCCAGGACGCCAACGAGTACGCGCGCATGACGCAGCCCGCAGCCAGGGCGCTTGGTGTTCTGCTGACCAGCGCGACGTGGTTAGGCAAAGGCCAGCGGCCCGCCGTGCGTGCCATCCAGCCTGTTGTGATCGCAGCGCCGCAGATCGAGGAGGAACCACACACCGACGTGAAAAAAGAAATCCCTTCCCCCGCCAGCACAAAACCCGCCGCTAAGGAAAAAAGTATCTCCGCGCCGGAACAGAACATTTTTCCTTTAGCCGCCACTCGTGCCAGCGCGCAGCACGAAGAAGCCGAGCCGCGCCCGATGCCGATGGCTTCACCATCGGAGCCTGTGGTGAAAATCGACGGTGGAGAAATCTCGGTCACCATCGGCGCGCGCGTGTACCGCGTGTTGAATCTGGAGGAATGCACCAGCGCGGGCAAGATGAAAGTGAATGTCAAAGTGTCAGGCCGGAACGTGCGCGGCGAGTTGGGCTATCACGGCGACACGCTGGACATGGAGAACTTCCGCCAGCGCGCGAGCTTCGCCAAGCAGACCGCGTACGAACTGGCCACCAAGGAAGACGTGATCCACCGCGAAGTGGGCCAGTTGTGGACCTGCCTGTACGACTTGCAGCGGGAGCTAATCAGAAAGGCGCTGCACCAGGACACGCCCAAAGAAAAAACCATGACGCCGGAGGAGGAAGCGGCCGCGCTGGAACTGCTCCGCGATCCCCGCCTGTTAGATCGAGTGCTGGCGGACTTCGATAAGTGCGGCGTGGTGGGTGAAGAGACGAACAAGAAAGTAAGTTATCTGGCAGCCGTGTCGCGCCTGTTGCCCAAACCGCTGGCCATCGTGACACAATCGGCGTCCGCGGCGGGCAAGAGTTCGCTGATGGATGCGGTGCTGGACTTCATGCCGCGGGAACAGTGGGAGAATTACTCGGCCATGACCGGGCAATCGCTGTACTACATGGGCGAGAAAAATCTGAAACATAAAATCCTGGCCATCACCGAACAGCAGGGGGCCGAACGCGCCTCGTATCCGCTGAAACTGTTGCAGTCGGAAGGCAAGTTAAAAATCGCCTCGACGGGCAAAGACCCGGTGAGCGGCAAGCACATCACGCACGACTACGAGGTGGAAGGCCCGGTGATGATCTTCTTCACCACCACGGCGCAGGAGGTGGACGAGGAACTGCTAAACCGCTGCATTGTGCTCACGGTGAACGAGGACCGGGAGCAGACCAGGGCGATTCATCAGAAGCAACGCGAGGCGCAGACGCTCGAAGGACTGAAAGCCCGGATGCGGCAAAACAAAATCCTGAAGCTGCACCACAACGCGCAGCGGCTCTTGCGCTCGATCCCGGTGGTGAATGAGCACCTGAAGAATCTGGACTTCCCCGACCAGATGACCCGGACACGGCGCGATCACATGAAGTTCATTACGCTGATCAGCGCCATTGCCCTGTTGCACCAGCACCAGCGGGAGATCAAGAGCAGCACCGAGGAGGGCGAGACGCTGGAATACATCGAGGCCACCGAGGACGACGTGAAACTAGCGTGGGCGCTGACCAACCAGGTGGTGGTGCGGTCGCTCGATGACGTGCCGCCGCAGACGCGCTGCTTGCTCCTGCTGCTCGACACGATGGTGAGCCAGGAATGTGCGCGGCTCATGGTGGAGCGTAGCGACTACCGTTTCACGCGGGCCACGGTGCGGCAATTTACGCAGTGGGGAGACTCCCAACTGAAAAAACATCTCTCGCGCCTGGAGGACCTGGAGTATCTGGCGCTGCATCGCGGCCTGCCCGGTCAGAGCTTCGTCTATGCGCTCAACTTCGAGATGGATGAGCAGGGCAGGCCGGTGCTGCCGGGGCTGAGCTACGGCGCGAGGCGGTCACGGTCTGAAGGCCACCTGTCACGGTTTGAAGCGGGGGTGTCACGGTCAAGTCACGGCCTGGTTACGGGGGTGTCACGGTACGGCCATGGTGAGGAACCGCCAGCAACGACGCGGGTGGAAAGCAGTTTTTCCAACCAACAGGGCAAACACAGTACTAGGGGAAATGAGTCCCACAAAGGCCCATCAAATCCGGTCATAGCTGTAGCCCAGCCGAACGGCCACGCGGCGAAGCGCGCGGGGGTGAAGTGATGGCGCGCGTAGAGAAGAAACGCAAGCCGGCCACGCCGACTCATCCAGCGGGGCCGCTCGATTCGCTCATGGATGAGCACTTGACTGCGCTCCGGGTGCGCGCCTACTCCGAACACACGGTGAAGAATCGTTTGGTGCATATCGGCTACTTTCTTCAGTGGGCCTATGAGCACGGTTTGCGTGAACCTGTCGAGATCACGCGCCCGGTCCTGGAGCGTTACCAGCGCTATCTCTTCTACTATCGCAAAAAGAACGGCGAACCGCTGACCTTCCGCAGCCAACACGCGCGCCTGGTTCCGTTGCGCGTGTGGTTCAAGTGGATGACGCGGCAGAATCACATCCTGCACAATCCGGCGTCAGAAATCGACTTGCCGCGCGTGGGCCGCACGTTGCCCAAGAACATCCTCTCGCCGCAGGAGATCGAGCAGGTGATGATGCAGCCCGGCATCCATCCCGCCGATCCCCTGGGCCTGCGCGACCGCGCCATCCTGGAAGTGATCTATGCGAGTGGACTGCGCCGCCTGGAAGTGGTGAATCTCAAGCTCTTCGATCTTCAACTAGACCGTGGGCTGATCGTGGTCCGCCAGGGCAAAGGGAAAAAAGACCGTTACGTGCCGATTGGAGAACGCGCAACGGCGTGGCTTCAGAAGTACATCGCGGAAGCGCGGCCCCAGGTGGCCATCGAGCCGGACGACCTCACGGTGTTCCTGACCGCCGAGGGCGAACCGTTCAGCCGCGATCATCTCACGTGGACGGTGCGGCAGCACATCGTAGCGGCGCAGACCGGTAAAGTTGGAGCGTGTCACTTGCTGCGCCACTGCATGGCCACGCACATGCACGAGAACGGGGCCGACATCCGTTTCATTCAGCAGATCCTCGGCCACGAGGACATCAAGACCACGCAGATTTATACCCACGTGGCGCTCCGCGCTCTGCAACAGGTGTACGCGGCCACGCACCCGGCGGCGTTCATCGAGAAACAGAAAGCGCCGCAGATGCCCACGGAAACGCCCAGCGATCCCACGGCGGAAGAACTGCTGACGGTGCTGGATCGTGAAGCCGACGAGGACCGCGAGGAGTGAGGCCAGCACGACCAGGGCAACGAAAGGTCAATGAGCAGGCAATAGCACGTCTATCCAGCAACGTTTTAAAAATCCTGAAGAAATGAATCTGAGAGTTCTCTCTCTGATAGGCCGTAGTGTGTCCACACGGCTTTTATAGCTGCTTTCTCTCACTCTCTGGCTGTAGAATATCTCCCAGGCCGCAAACGGCGGCTAAAGAAAAAATGCTCTTTGACAAAATCCTGTGAGGGGCGAAAAACCGCATTAGGGGATTTTTCTGAAATCGTGCACCGTATCAGGGGCAGCGCGTCTGTAAGTCCAAACTCGCGTTAGGGTTGCGGGGAGTGTGACTCGAAAAGGGCAATGGGTCACGTAGTACCGGCAA
>PLJN01000192.1 GCA_003140235.1 Acidobacteriaceae bacterium | reverse complement strand
CCGGCCCGCAGTCCTTTCAAGTCCTTATGAATCAGGTCGGCGTCGCTGGTAAACTCGCGGACCAGACTGACCTGACTGTCAAAAAGCACAATCGAAACCTGGGCGCCCTCCTGGCTCAGGATCAGGTCCAGCATGGTGCTCAAAGTATGTATACGCTCGAACTCCGCCGATCCGGTGCGGCCGGTTTGAATGGCGATCACCAGACTTACCGGCTCGGCGGCGGCTGCTTCGTCCATGCGGACCGGCTGGCTCACNNGCGGCTCACGCCGTCGTCTTCAATAATGAAGTCTTTGGCCTGCAGGCCGTAGAGCACGTTTCCGCTGCCATCTTTCACCAGTGCCGGCACGAGCACAACGTTGGTCTGCGTGCGGAGAGTTGTCTCCTGCCCGGCAACCAGGGGCGCAAGCAGAATGGCCAGCACAGAAATCGAAGCAGCTTTAGCAATGCCCATAGGTATGAGAACGCGGAACTCGCGAATCCTTGCAATTCATCTTGCAGCCACGATTGTAAGTCATTGCCGGATTCTGGGATTCGCCAGTGAATAGAGAATGTCCGTCAGAAAATTCACTGCCACGTACGTCAGACCAATGGTTAGGATGCAGCCCTGCACCAGATAGTAATCGCGGCCGCCGATGGCCTGGATGGTCAAGCGGCCAATTCCGGGCCAGGAGAAAATCGTCTCTGTAACGATCGCCCCGGCCAGCAATGCTCCAAATTGCAACCCGGCTACCGTGAGCACCGGCACCAGCGCATTGCGGAGCGCATGTTTATAAACCACCACATTCTCGGAAAGACCTTTGGCGCGGGCTGTGCGGATGTAATCCTGCCCCAGTTCTTCGAGCATGGATGTCCGCACCATGCGCGTGAGGATCGCCGCCAATGCGCCACCGAGAGTGATGGCGGGCAGCACCAGGTGGGCCGGCGTCCCGGCACCGGACACCGGCAGTAGACCAAGATAGATCGCAAAAAACAAAATCAGAATTGGCCCCAGCGCAAAGTTGGGAAAAGACAATCCCAGCAAACTAACAAAGCTGAGCACGCGGTCGTCCCAGCGATTGCGACGCCGGGCGGAGCGCACGCCAGCGGGAATAGACAACAGCAAAGCCACGAACATGGCTGCGGCAGTCAGCAATAACGTCTGCGGATAGCGTTGCGCGATCACCCGGATCACCGGCTGGTCGAACCGCACCGAACGTCCCAAGTCGAGGTGAACAACGCCCTTCCAATAATTCACGTACTGCCGTCCCAGCGGAACATCAAGCCCATAAGCATGGCGAGTTGCTTGGATGTCCGTACTCGCCGCGCCTTCCCCCAGCATTTGTTGAATAGGATCACCGGGGACCAGATGAATCAGAAGAAACACGACCGACACTACCAGCCATAGAACGGGAATCGTATACAGCAGACGGGTGGAGATGTACCGCAGCATCAGTTCGCTGGTCCTGCTGGCGCGGGTTGAGGAACGCTTTCGATTCTTACGCGTGCGATGCGGCGTCCTTCCAACTGCAACACAGAAAAGCGGCGGCCCTGAAATTCAAACGATTCCCCGCCCTGAGGGATTTTTCCCAGTTGGGCCATCACAAAGCCGGCGAGAGTCTCAAAGCCCTGGTCACGCGGCAACTCCAGGTTGTACTGCACTTCAAGATCGCGGACGCTGGTGGTTCCATCGAGCACCACCGCTCCGGATTCCAGCGGGACCACCGGACGCTCAGCCACGTCAAACTCATCTTCCATCTCGCCGACCAGTTGCTCCAGAACATCTTCGACCGTAACGAGCCCGGTCGTGGAACCAAATTCATCGACCACAATTGCCAAGTGGCGCTTGCGGTGCTGGAACTCGGCCAGCAGATCGGCCGCCGCCTTGGATTCCGGGACAAACAGGACTTCACGCATAAGATGGCCGACCTTCAATCCCGACGGCCCGTGCGCAAACGTTGAGCCAGTGACCAGACGCTGGTGCATGAGGCTCGACAAATCCTTGGAATAGAGCAATCCAACAATGTTCTCTTTGCCTTTCTGAGGATCGTAAACGGGAATGCGGGAGTGCTGTTCTTCCACGACTTTGGCCATGGCGTCTTCCAGTGGCAAATCGGCCGGCAAAGAAAAAATACTGTGGCGCGGCACCATGATTTCCCGCACCGTCAGGTTGCCGAGTTCCAGGGCGTTGTGGACCATCCCTTCCTGCACTTCCGGCAACAATCCCACTCGGCGGCTCGCCGTGACGATCAACTTCAACTCCTCGGGCGAGTGGACGCCGCCTTCCCGCATGGGCCGCGAACCGAACCCGCGCAGCACAAGGTTGGCTGACTTGGTCATAAAGAGCAAAAACGGGCGCGCTACTGTGACAAAGAAGTCCATTGGCCCGGCCACGGCCAGGGCCACTCTCTCCGGTTTCTGTAAGGCCAGAGATTTTGGCACCAGTTCGCCCAACAGAACGTGCATGTAAGTGATCATGACAAATGCAATCGTGGCGGCTATGCCGTGAGCGTAAATCCGGGCAAACGGAACGCCTTGTAGCCAAGGCAGCAGAATGGCCGCCAGCGTACCCTCACCGACCCAACCGAGGCCCAGGCTGGCCAGGGTCACGCCCAACTGCACCGCTGGAAGGAACACATCCAGCCGCTGCTGGAGCCTTTGCACAATGCGAGCGCCAATACGGCGCTGCTCGATCAATTGGAGGATGCGCGTGTCCCGCACGCTGACCATCGCGAACTCAGCCGCGACAAAAAACGCGTTCGCAGCCACCAACAGGGCTACCAAAAGGACCCGAAGCAACACCAAAGTGACCATCGTGTCACAATCTTACACGCGTCAAAGGCGGTCATTGAGGCTGAAAAACCATGAATGCGCTGCCAAATCGAGACATCGGTGAAAATTCAGCGGCCATGCCCCGCTTTCGCTACCTTTTCCCGTAGATAATGGTCTAATCGGATATTGGGGTGCAGTGTTTACGATTTACTGGAACCAGTCCCCCTTTTCACGCGTATTTACCCTTGGAACCAGTAATAAGGAGCCCCTCAGTGGCAAACGGCAATGGCAAGGGCAAGAAACGACGTTGGATCTATATCGTGGGCGCGGTTTTGCTCGCTGCTTTTTTGGGCCTCATCTTGATGGCCTTCACCCGCGGAAGCACCAGGATTGACCCCTCCAAACTGGCCAAGGTGGAACGCGGAGATCTCGCCAAGAGCGTGGTGGCCACGGGCAAAATTGAGCCCATCACCAAAGTCGAAGTCAAATCCAAGGCCAGCGGAATCGTGCAACAACTGCTGGTGGATTACGGCCAGATCGTCACCAAAGGGCAGATCCTGGCCGAGCTGGACAAAGAAGAGATCAGGGCCCAGGTTAATCAGCAAAGGGCATCGCTGGAAGCGGCGGAAGCCGCGGCCAATGCAGCCGCAGCGGACCTGGAGCATGCCAAAGTTGACGCTGAAGGGCCTGATGTTCCGACGCTGAAGCGGGCCTACGAGCGCGCTCAGGACATGGCGAAGGCTGGAGTAGTGTCGACCTCCGCGCTGGAAGACGCCCAGAGAAATTACGAACTGGCCGTCAACAAGCAGCACCTCGGCAAGGCGAACGAAGTCACCGCGCGGGCCAAGCTAAAACAGTCCCAGGCGCAGGTATCGCAAGCCAAGGCGCAACTTGAGCAGACGGAGCAACAATTGCATTACGCGACCATCGTTTCGCCCATCGACGGCGTCGTCCTCTCGCGCGATGTTGAAGTCGGGACCGCGGTCAGCTCCATTCTGGTGCTGGGTTCCTCGGCCACGCTGGTTATGACTCTGGGAGACACGCGCGAAGTCTACGTGCAAGGCAAGGTGGACGAGAGCGACATCAGCAAGGTCTACATGGGACAGCCCGCACGGATCAAGGTGGAGTCATACAAAGACCGCACGTTTAACGGAAAAGTGACCAAGATTTCTCCCATGGGCGTGGAAAAAGACAACGTGACTACTTTCGAGGTGCGCGTTTCCATCGACAACTCCAAGGGCGAATTGAAAGCCATGATGACCGCCAACGCTGAGATTATTTTGGACGAGCACAAAGCCGTGCTGATGGTTCCCGAGGCTTCGCTCATCTACGACAAGGACCGCAACGCCTCTGTTGAAGTGCCCGACGCGAAAGCCAAAGACGGTAAGAGAAAAGTTGCCGTTAAGCTGGGCATCTCCAACGGGTCCAAGACCGAGTTAATTTCCGGCCTGAAGGAAAACGATCAGGTGGTCCTGCAGTAAGTTTTGGGACGCATGAATGCGTCTCTCTTTTGATTGCATTACCGGAGGAAATAGATCCATGAAGTCTCGAAAACAACTTGGCATTTTATTGCTGGTGCTGGGCATTGGGGTCGTGCAAGCCGCTGCCGCCGAAACCGGCGGGTTTGAACGCAACCTGAAAGTCGCCGGGTCCGTGACCGTGGAAGTTACGTCGGGCTCGGGCAACATTACAGTTCACGTCGGCGGAAACAATGACGTGCATGTTGTGGCCAAAATCCGCGCGAGCACTTCCTGGTTTGGCATGAGCGCGACGGAGAAGGTCCGGCGCATTGAAAAGGATCCGCCGGTAGAACAGACAGGCAGCTTCATCCGCATTGGCAGGATTGAAGACCGCGATCTTACGCAAAACGTTTCGATCGACTACGACGTCACCGTTCCAGCCCAGACCAAGCTCACGTCCTCTACCGGATCGGGCGACCAGTCCGTCCGCGGGGTTCAGCTTCCGCTTACCGTCAAAACCGGCTCGGGCAACATTACGATTGAAAATGTGGGCGCGGATACCCGCATACGGTCCGGCTCGGGCGATCTGAGAGTCAACTCCGTAAAAGGCATGCTGGACGCGCAAACCGGCAGCGGCAGCATTCGCGGCTTCGGCATTGCCGGCCAGGTCGTTGCGAATACAGGAAGCGGCGATATAGAGATTGAGCAGGTTGCGTNNGGTTGCGTCCGGCAACGCGAGAATCGGCACCGGTTCAGGAAGCGTCAAGCTGCGGGGAATCAAAGGCGGGTTAACGGTTGAAACCGGCAGCGGCGACATCCACGCCGAAGGCGAGCCAACAGCTGACTGGAGAGTTGGCACTGGCTCGGGCACGATTGGATTGAGGGTCCCTGCCCAGGCTTCGTTCAATATTGATGCTCGCACTTCTTCCGGCAGGCTGACTGTAAACCGCCCGGTGACCATGCAGGGGTCAATGTCAAAGAACCACATTCAGGGCAAAGTCGGTAACGGCGGCGTGTTGATTGACGTTCACACCGGCTCCGGCAATGTGCAGGTAGATTAGATCCATCGCAGCGCAGAGTCGACGCGTAAGGAACAAATCACAATGTTGAGCCGTGGCATGCCACGGCTCTCTACAGGCCCCGAGAATCGTCGCTGCGAGGATTCGCGCAGCAGGATCGTGAGCCCGGAAATCCCTCCGAAGCGAAAAGCGAGACGCGGCAATGCCGCGCCTCTACGTTGAGATTCTTCCCGGATCGACCAGCCAGTGTAGAATGGATCGCAATCGTGGCTCACCCACCAAACAATCAAATAATCATTTTCACCTGGAGGAAACATGCGTAAATCTTTGACGATCTTAGTTCTGACGTCTGCTCTGGCGCTGGCACAGACGACTGCCGCGCCGAAGAAGGCGACCGCAAAAGCGCCGGCGCCCGCAGGCGTGATCGTAACNNCCCGACAAAATTCAGTGGGGACCGGCGCCACCGGTCATGCAGCCGGGCGCCAAAGCTGCGGTCATCGCTGGAAATCCGATGGGCGCGGGCCCGTTCATTATTCGTCTGAAAATGCCGGACGGATACAAG
>PLJN01000106.1 GCA_003140235.1 Acidobacteriaceae bacterium | reverse complement strand
GAGCAGTTGCATGCGTGCATCTTGCGGGAAATCTTCGCCGGTTTTTTCGTGTATGAGTTTCTTGAAACGGGCAATGATCTTCTTCAAACGAGCCAGACCATCCTGACTCGCCGGTTCTTTTGCTTCCACTTCATTGAACTCATCACGCGGAATCTCCAGCACGACGCTGCCGAACATCTGTATGAGCCGGCGGTAGCATTCGTAAGCAAATTCAGGATTGCGCGTGCGTCGCGCGAGGCCCTCAACCGTTGCGTCCGTCAGACCGAGGTTCAGAATGGTGTCCATCATGCCGGGCATGGAGAATTTTGATCCGGAGCGCACGCTCACCAGCAGCGGCTGGTTCGGGTCTCCCAACTTTTCGCCGGTCAGTTTTTCCAGACGTTGCAGAGCGTCTTGCATTTGCTTTTCCAGCCCGGCTGGCACAGCGTTGTTCTTCAGATACTGCCGGCACGCTTCTGTCTGAATCGTGAAACCGGGAGGGACAGGCAGACCGGCGTTGGTCATCTCCGCCAGGCCAGCACCTTTGCCGCCGAGTTCGGCTTTCATCTTGCCATGACCTTCAGCCTTGCCGCCGCCGAAGAAGAAAACAAATTGGGTAGAGCCGGTTTTGCCGGATTTCTTTGCAGCCGTGACTTTGGTTTTCCCTGGTTTCTTTGCAGACTTTGCAGCGGAGGGCCTGGCTTTCCCTTTTTTCTTTGCAGATTTTGTAACGGTGGGCATGGATTTCTCCTGGCTGAATTTGAGAATGAGCGCTGGGGGGCTTCCCGGTTACACCGATACCGCTGCCGTCCTGTACGCTTGATGCATTGAGTTTAAGCTATCTCGCCAGGATTGGCACGCGTGATCGCGTTGCTCATCGTTTCTTTACATCGGCGCGTACGATGAATCGGTGAAAGTTGTCAATGGTGGCGTGAAACGAAGCGGATTCAGCTTTTTCGAAAAGCGAACCGCAAAAACTTGACGGCCATGTAGAGCGCGCTGGCCGCCAGCACCCCAGGCACAATCCAGGCGAAGTATCCGGCCACAACTCCGATCTCCATGTAGCTCGCGGCAACCAGAGTGGCGACGAGAAGGAGCACTCCGAAAATGCCCGACATAACGCGATGGAAAACCTTCATCGCTTCCATTGTCGCATTAACGGACCAGTCCGGCTGCGGCCCTACTCGTAATGCAATGCGACTATGGGATTCACCTTGGCAGCCCGGCGTGCCGGGATGTAACTGGCCAGCAAACCGATCACCGCCAACAGCAGTGTCGTGGCTACAAAGGGAATCGGCGAAGTAACCTTCACGCCCACCAGCACATCCGTAAGTCGGGTGGCGAATATCCAGGCGAGAAGAAATGACGTTGCCAATCCCACTGCCAGGCCAATCGACAAAGTTACGGCGCTTTGCCGCACCACCATCAGCACGACACCTCCCGGCTGGGCGCCCAGGGCCATCCGGATGCCGATCTCACGTACACGCTGGCCCACGGTGTAGCCCACCACGCCGTAGATGCCTATAGCGCATAAAAGAACGGCGATAGAGGCGAATATCGCCAGTAGCCCCGCGCTAAAGCGTGCAGGCCAGAGTGCTTGCGATATGACCTCGCCAATAGGCCAGACATTGGTCAGAGGCAGATTGCGGTCAAGTTCCTGGACGTGGCTGCGAACGCTGCCGAGCGTGGTCTGCGGGTCGGCGTTCGAGCGNNGGGTTCTGGACCAGAGGCAGATACATGTAGGGAGTGGGATCTTCACCTAGAGAGTTGTACTTGGCGTCCCGCGCCACGCCGATGACCTGGGTCCAGGTCTCGTCACCAAAGAACTTAAAGCGGCGTCCGACGGCGTCTTCATTAGGCCAGAAGCGCTTGGCTGCTGTCTCATTGATGACCGCGACCCGTGGACTGTCCTCGCGCACAGCATTGTCAAAGCCCTGGCCGCGCAAGAGAGGAATGCCCATGGTCGGGAGATAGTCATTGGCCACGCTGTCGATGGTCACCAGCACGCCGTTGCGGTCCTTGCTGCCTTCCAGACCTTCAGGGAAAACACTGCGACCGAAACCACCGCCAAACAGCGGGACGTTGGAAGACAGCGTGGCTGACTTGATTCCAGGTACGGCTTNNGCTTGCGCCGCCTCTAACACGCGCCGCTGAAACTCCTTTACGCGTGGAGGATCATAGTTGAGAGAACCCACGTCGAAAGAAACCATGGCAAGGTTATGGGTATCAAAGCCCGTATCGGTCTGCTGGGCATTGTGCAGGCTCATCAGAAACAGGCCGGAGCCAACCAATGCGACAAGCGAGAACATAACCTGGGCGCCGACGAACACGCTTCGCCACGAAAACCAGCTTCCAGAAGACGCTACGCTTCCCACACGTTCTTTCAACTCCGAGACCAGATCAGGGCGCGAGGCTTGCAGCGCGGGTATCAGTCCGAAGATCACCCCAGTAAGCAGCGCCGTGAGCAGGGTAAACAGCAGAACCTTGGCATCCAGGGCTAGAGAGAGATCAGACTGCAGCAAGAACGGTGGACGGAACTGCCAGAGCAGATTGCGTCCGAGAACGGCAACGCCCAGTCCCAGGGCGCCACCAGCCAGCGCAAGCATGGACGACTCCGTGAGCAGTTGAGTGACAATCCGTGAGCGCGATGCGCCCAAAGCCAGACGTACGGAAATCTCGCGCCTTCTTCCGGCAGCGCGCGCCAGCAGCAGGTTGGCGATGTTGGCGCAAGCGATGAGCAGGATTAACCCAACGACGATCATCATCACGGTCCCGGCGGTTGTGAATGTCCCGCGCGCGTTGGGGTTGATGGTAGTTGCCAGCAATGTCAGCCCGGTAAAGCTGCGGCTCTTGTTGGGAATGGGGAATTCCTTTTTCAGACCGGCGCCGATCGTCTGTAACTCGCTGTTCCCCCACTCCAGCGATACTCCGGGCTTGAGCCGGCCAATAGCGCTGAAACCCAGAAACCGCCGTTCGTTGAAAAACCTCTTGAACAGACCGGAGAGCACCTGATCATGCATGGACATGGGTACCCACACGGCTGGACCACCCAACACCGCCGTGCCCTGGAAGCCTCGGGGAGCAACGCCAATGATGCTGAACCCCTGGCCGTTCAGTAGTACGGTCTGGCCAATCACATTGGGGTTGGACGCAAATTTGCGTTCCCATAACCCATGGCTGAGCACGATCACCGGCCCGGCGCCGGGCTTGGCGTCTTCATCGGGACGAAACGTGCGGCCCACCTCCGCGCGGACGCCGAGTACGTCGAAGTAATTTCCCGACGCCAACTGGGCGAAAAGTTGTTCCGGCTGGCCATTGATGGTCATGCTGACCGGCGCTCCCGTGAACAGGGCCACATCAGAAAACGACTGCGCTCTGTGGCGGATGTCGTCGCCGTTGGGGAAGGATATCGGGAGGAAACTCTGCAATGCGGTCTTGTTGCGCTGGTCAGTTGTAAACAACTGGACCAGCCGTCCCGCGTCGGTCACCGGAATAGGATTGAAGAACACAGCATTGACCACGGTAAAAATGGCGGTATTGGCGCCAATGCCCAGTGCCAGCGTGAGGATGGCAACCACGGTGAATCCGGGGGCCTTGCGCATGGTGCGCAGAGCAAAACGAACGTCCTGGCCAATATTGTTCATCATCAGAGGGCGCCTCCAGGCGGTTGGGTCTATTTTAGTGAGACGAAGATAAGCGTCTGTGGTTAGCCGTTAGTCCGCGTCGGAACGGTATTTGGTGCATATCCATTTTAATGGCTGGGAATGGCTTGCAGGGCAAAGCCAAAAAAATCAAAAAATAACGGGAATAAACACTGCAGTCCTCAAGTTGTAGGAAAGTGTCACAAAATTTGGCTGGGAGGTAACGCAATGGCGAATGAACATATCATCCACGATCACAATGACGACGGTATCGACCGCAGAGGGTTCCTCAAGTGCATGGCCTGGGCCGGCACCGGAATTGTCTGGACCATCGCGGCGGGCGGCCTTCCTACCTCACAGGTATTCGGTAAGGTGCTGAAAGGCAAGGAATCTAAAGACTTCCATTTCATTCAGATCAGTGATAGCCACATGGGCTTCAGCAAGCCCGCGAATACTGACGTGAACGGCACATTGCAGGCTGTGGTCAACCGGATCAACGGGTTGAACGAGCAACCGGAGTTCATCATTCACACTGGAGACCTCACGCACGGCTCCAAGCCGGAAGAGTTCGACACAATGGACCAGATCCTCAAGAGCGCGAAGACCAAGCAGATCTTTTACGTCCCCGGTGAGCACGATACTTCGGTGGACGACGGCAAAATGTATCTGGAACGCTACGGAAAAGGCTCCAAAGGCAGCGGCTGGTACAGTTTTGATCATAAGGGTGCACACTTCGTGGGCTTGGTGAACGTGGTCCAGCTTGAAGGCATGGGAAAACTCGGCGCCGACCAGCTTGCCTGGCTCAAGGACGACCTGAGCAAAGTATCCAGCAGCACTCCGGTGATCCTGTTTACCCACATTCCGCTGTGGGCCGTCTATCCGCAATGGGGCTGGGGCACTAAGGACAGCGAAGAAGCCCTTTCCTACGTCAAGCGCTTTGGTTCAGTCACGGTGCTCAACGGCCATATCCATCAGGTTATGCAGAAAGTTGAAGGCACAGTGACGTTCCACACCGCCATGTCCACGGCGTTTCCGCAACCCGCGCCGGGATCAGCTCCGTCGCCTGGGCCGATGAAGGTGCCGGCGGAAAAACTGCGGTCGGTCCTGGGATTGGCGGACGTGCACTATCTGGTCCAGAAACACAGCCTGGCGATTGTGGATACGCCTTTGGAAATTGGCGCAGGGCAGCCAGCCTCCAGAATCTGGACGCCGGATTCAGCGGAAGCTGAGGTCTTTGGATAGCAGATTCGGGTAACACAAGACAGAACAGGCCCCATTATCATGACTATGAAAAACACGGCCCAACGCACCAGCATGGGCAAGACCAGACTCACGCTCGGACGCTGGCTCGGCGCTGCGTTCGCCTTGTATGCGCTGGCCGTATTGATTTACTTGCCGCACGCTTCCAGCGTTGTGGCCATGGCCGCGGGCCCTGATGGCGGAGACGCAACCCGCGGAGGCGAAGTATTCAACAAGCGGTGCACAGGCTGCCATTCACTAGACGGCGAGAAAGAAGGCCCGCGGCTGCGGGGTGTGTTTGGGAGAAAGTCGGCCACGGTGCCCACCTTCAAGTATTCCGACGCGCTCAAAAAAGCCAATATTACCTGGGATGCTGATTCGTTGAACAAATGGCTGACCGATCCAGAAAAGTTCGTGCCTGACAACGACATGGATTTTCGCCTTGTGAAAGACGATGAACGCGCCGACGTGATCGCGTATCTTAGAAAGTTGTCGAGCAAGTAAGAGGTCGGCGATGTTCAGGCGGATTGACTGGGCGCGGTTCGGTCCAAAATCCGATAGAATCTTGCGGTAAGCACCCATCTCGTCATCACGGGAGCAACCTTTGAAAAAACGCTGGCGTTCGATACTCTTGGTTCTCGTCATCCTGGCTGTAATCTGTTCGTTCATCCACCCGTTCGGGAACGTGAAAGCTGTGCGTTCGGACCACGCACTGCTTCAGGGCCTTAACATTCCGCCTGATGTCTCCAGTACCATCCGCAGGTCATGCGCGGACTGCCACTCCGAACAGACGGTGTGGCCCTTGTACAGCTACGTGGTACCGTCATCGTGGCTGGTGGAAAGCGATGTCGCGGGCGGTCGCAGCCACTTGAACATGTCGCACTGGGAGACATTGAGTTCCGACGACCAGCAGCAAGCGCTGTCGAAGATTGCGTCCATGGTCAAGAACCGGAAGATGCCTTTGTCGCAGTATCTGCTGATACATCGGGACGCCAAACTCAGCGATGCCGAGGTAGACGCGATCTACAACTGGGCACGCGCGGAGCGGAAACGCCTGTCAGCAACCGATAACCCAGCGGCTCCGGCGCCACCGGCGAAGTAAAAGTCCTTCGCGATTTGTCCTGACAGTGGCGTGATCCCAGAGCCTCAGAAGGCTGCGAATCCCTCCTCGGGGGATTAATCCATCTCTAAATATCACCGAGATTAATAACTTTTGAGATATAGTCCAGATGGAGTGGGACCGAAGTAATCTAAGAACTCCGGTCACATATCCAATACCATGTGGAGACGAACACACGTGACACTGGGCCGAGTTTTGTCTCAGGGTGATCTGAATTTTTACAAATTCTTGATGTGTTTTTGATGAAACGCTTTTGGTGTGTGGCGCACTATTAGAGTATGAAGGCTACTTTACGCTGATAGGACTTGTTCATGGACGTAGCCATTTTTGGCGCCGGCGTCGCCGGTTTGATGAGTGCGATCGCGCTGCAGGCGCGAGGCCATCGCTGCCATATCTACGAACGTGCGCGGCAGAGCCAGCAAATGGGCATGGGTTTCATTCTGGTACCTGAAGGCATCAATGAGCTTCGGCGTTTCGGTGTGGAGGTTGCCGGAGTGCCAACGCTGCACTACTACTGCCGCAACGAGGCAGGCGAAGTGTTGTATGAAGAAATCATGCCGGGCGGAGCGCGTAGCGTGCGGCGCGCTGACCTGATTGCCGGTTTGGTGAACGCCTTGCCCAGCCGGGATGTCATCACTTTCGATGCAGCGCTGGATGGTCTGGAATTCAGTCCCGCGGGCGATGTTGTTGCGGCCCGCCTGGTCCCAGGAAAGCAGATCCAGGCGGATTTGTATGTTGCGGCCGATGGAGGCCGGTCTCGCGCCCGGCAAACTTTGTTCCCTGAGTGGCCCGCGCGCGAGGCCCAGGTGATGGAACTGGTAGGAATCGCCGCTTGTGGCCGGGCGATCGAGTGGGCAGGCCATAATTTCAATAAATTTCACGCCCAAGGTGGTGGTCTTGCTGTGGGCGTTGTGCCGGTGAGTAAGGAACAGGTTGTCTGGTATATGCAATTTGACTCGCGGCAGTTTCCGCCTCCTGCGGAAAGCGCGGATGCCCGGCGGGATTTTGTTACCAGACTCGCCGGTACCTGGGCCCATCCTATCCCGTTGCTGCTGTCGCTGACGGATTTTTCCGGAGTGCACCTTTGGCGTCCGGTAGACACCGACGTGCTTCCGCATTTCCATCAGGGTAACCTGGCCCTGCTGGGGGACGCCGCGCATCCGCTCTCGCCTTTTACCAGTCAGGGTGTATCATCGGCGATTGCCGATGCGGTCGCCCTGGCGAAATGCGTGACCGCTCCACAAGCGGTGCCTGAATCCGGTATCGCCGAAGCCCTGGCTGAATACTCTGCTGAGCGTCGCGCGCAATGCGCACCGTTTCTGGCTCAGGGCCGGGTCCTGGCCCATGACTTTCTTGCGCCTGGCAGTAGTGTCTTGTTACCGATTGCACAATAGAATCATTGCATGGACGGTAATTCGTTTTCCGACAACGCGGTTCCTCTCGACTTACTGCGCGAACGCGCCTTCAATCTGCGCTGGGCGCAGCAACCCGCGGACGTAATCCCGCTCACGGCGGCTGATCCCGATTTTCCCGTTTGCCAGGCCATTCAGGACTCTCTCATACGCTACGTTCGCGAAGGTGTTCTGAGCTACGCGCCGCCCGAAGGCCTGCCGAACTTTCGCCAGGCCATTGCCGACTGGATGCGCACCACACGACAGGTGGAGTGCACACCAGCCGAAGTGTTTGCCACTGACAGTGCAGCCTCGGCCATGGCCGTGATAGCGCGAGGCAGCCTGGACGCCGGCGATGAAGTACTGATTCCCGACCCGGTCGACTTCCTGTTCCAGCACACAATCACACGCGCCGGAGGTGTTCCCGTACAGATCGGCGCCGGCGCCACGACGTCGGCGGAAGGGTTCATCGCCGCAATGCAGTCCCGGCTTACTCCGCGCACGCGCATGGTCTGGTTGTGCAATCCTCATAACCCGCTGGGCGTGGTCCATTCCCGAGAATGGCTCAAGACTGTGGCCGAGTGGGCGATCACCCAGCGGCTGCGCCTGCTCTCCGACGAAATCTGGTCGGACATTGTGTATGCGCCGCACCAGTTCACCAGCCTGGCGTCTATCTCTCCGGAGATTGCCATCAACACCGTGACGGTTGTGGGGTTCTCCAAGAACTTTGGCCTGGCGGGACTCCGCGTGGGCGCCGTGCTCTGCTCGAACCCGCAATGGCGCCGGCAAATCGTTGTAGCTTCCGATGCCGAGAGCACCGTTTTTGGCGTGTCCGTTCTGTCCCAGGTCGCGGTGATCGCGGCGCTACGCGATGGCCAGCCATGGCTGAAGGAGTTTGTGCGTCACTTGCAAACCCAGCGGAACTACGTGCTGGAGCGCTTGTCCCAATGGCCGGGCGTTACAGTATTCCCTCCCCAGGGCACGTATGTTGTGTTTCCCTATGTCCGAAGCCTGGGCAACGATGCGGAGCGCCTGTGCGAGCACTTGCTCGCCCGCGCGCGCGTGGCTCTGGTTCCCGGCGCTCCACGATGGTTTGGTCCAGGAGCCAGCGGGCATGTGAGGATCTGCTTCGCAACTTCGCGGCGGATTCTTCAAGAAGCTTTTGATCGGATGGATTCTGTGGTGAAGGAACTGGTGGAAGAGAAGCAAAGGGACTAACGGAGTGCACGAATCAGAGTTTGCCGAAGACGAAGCGCCCTAATTCTTCTCCCAGTTGCTTCACCTCTTTGGGTTCATCCGTGTTGCGGAACCGCTCCGCAAGATCAAAGAAAGCGTTTTCTTTAACCCGGTTGTCCCTGAGACGGTTCTCTTCAATTCGCATCGATTCGTTTGTCACTTTGAATAGGAATCGTAACGTTCCGCCGCACTTGTTTTGTTCTTGCCATATCTGTCTAGTGAATTTTTAATAAGTCTCTTCTTGAGCAGCTCTAAACATCAACAAAGGGGAAAATCTCACCACGTTCGACCTTGATCCCAAAAAATGTGCGCTTCCGTTCACTCGAACGATCAAGATCATCTCTGAGGTTGCGCCCCATCGATTCGATGAGTCTTAGATGCCGGTCTCCTTTGCCTCTCTCAAACGATCTACACCATGTAAAGTAGCGATGGTCCCCGCAAGAAAGCAACATCTGCAGGGCGCCCCAGGCAACGAATCCGTTTCCCTCAAGAAACAGCTTATACCATCCCTGGGCGAACTGGTTCTTTCTCACATTCTCGGTGAGGATTGGAATCTGATCGCTGAGCCACGTTCCATCTAGATTCGCCAGTGCAACGTAACGTTCAAATTGATCGGTCGTTACGTTTGTGAAGCTTGCAAGCGTCAAAGCCCTTGCTCTCCTCCAAAGCGGCGACTCTGCGATGCCCCGTTGAACCGTTGACTCAAGCCACTCCTGGCGTCCATTCAACTCCGCGAGATAGGCGACTCGACTCAAACTCGCATCGTCGTGGCAATTCTCGAATACTTGTGATCGGGCGGTATCGGTGAAATCATTATCCGATGCCTCGAATGCCGCAAATGCTGCGTCGAATACGACAGCGCTAACTCGGTTCGCCCCCAGCACTTGCCACAGCTTAAATCCACGTGGCGGATCATGCTCAAAAAGGGATGGGCAGAGCGTTGCCAGAAAGCTTCCTAATCTCAGGATTACCTTTTGCCCCACAGGTCCTTCCAGAAACGCAGGCTCCGTCCAACGGACCCCGAAATCCGGAAGGTCACGGCAAATTCGACCCAGAGCGGAACGGGTGAATCCCAATCCGAACCACTGAAAGGCATCAGTCTTCCATGCTGTTCTGATAGCGGAAACCCGCTCTCGGGAAAGGCGATTGAGCCTGTCGACGTATCCCTTCGAGTCAAATTCGAGTGCGTTCGTCGGAGGCGGTGGCCTAGAACCCCAGGTCATACTGGAATCTTTGAATGTTATCGTAGGGGGTGCTTCCTGAGCACTGAACTGTGGGAAATCGTGGCCCGTTGGATTGCTCTCCGAATTTGTAAAGACAGAGGGCAATTTAGAAATAGCAGGATCGACTGCAGCGAGAATACTCTGATAACAGCTGTCTAGCATTTCGGCGTATTCCGTGACTTCGTTCGGCTGTAGGCCTCGATGCACCAAAGCATATCCGGCATCAGCAGGATGCAATCGAAGAGCAACTGCGACAAAAGGCAGATGAGATGAGTGCCGGATTAAGATTCGTGAACCCCACGCAACGTCCGAATCGCCTCTCTCGCTGTTGAACGAGCGACCAAGGTTGACAATGGCATGTCTAAGCAATTCATCGTCACATAAACAAGAAAAACGCAATGCTGCCCATCGGATTCCTTTGTTTTCCGATTGTGTGAGCGCGACAATTCGCTCCCGGTCTCTTTCTGAGAGTGTCAACCTTGTACCCGCAAGAAACCACAATGTGCGCTTCAGCACCGTATCATCTGGAGGAGCGTTGACGATGCCTAATGCGAATTCGATATCATCTTCCGCTAATTCGTCAAACCACGGCTCAAACCGCATCATATCCAATGCGTTATCTGAACGTTTTAGTAAGCTCGAAAACAAGTCTTTAGCGCCTAGGTGTGGAGCGATAGACAGCAAAGCAAATGCCTCAGCCAATTCCAGCCGTTCTCCGCCGTCTCCCATATTTTCTTGCGCAATTCTCGGTCGGATCTGACTCAGTAAACTCCGTATTACTCCCTTTTCGCTCTCTCCCAGGAAAATGGACATGTCTGGTAGCCAAAGCAGCAGCGGATATTGATTTTCTGGATCACGCGTAGGGAGAGTGGCAACAACCGCCGCAATGAACTTCGCCACCTCAGCAGGTGCATGTAAGGCAAGCACTGGCAGTATCTTTCGCGTTGCGTGATCTTCGATCGTGGCCCACGACCCCGCTCTGAACTGGGCTGGATCGATTTTCAGCAACCTCGCCATTCTTTCGATCAGCGACTTAGGGAAATCGTAGTCTGGATTGAATACTCTGCCGTCCAGTCCATCAACGATCCTAAGAGGGTGGACGTCGATCCGCTCTTGGCATCGCAAACAATTCTCGTCGCTCCAAGGGAATAGGTTCACGCACGGATCCTGGGCAATTTGTGCCCGCCAAAGTTGGCGCTCCTTGTATTGGTCATCATCGCTATCCTCAGACAGCTTTTTGGCGGCTTTCGAGTCGATTCGCCAAAGCAATGTAATTGCGGCTTTTGTGGCGAGGGCGCTTTTCATCTGAACAAGGCGGTTTGCCTCTAGCCGCAATTGTTCTTCCAGCGGCTCGTCGGACAGATATATGACCCATTCGACAATGTTTGCCTCCATAACTTGGCCCATCACAGCCGAAGCCACTGCCCAAGGCACCAACGCGTGAATGAAGGGGAGCCTTGGTCCTGCCGACATTATGCGAAGACTCAGTCGGCCCAATCTCATCACACCATCATCCTGGACTACTGTTAGGGATTCTCCGCAGACACGGACGGAACCGACTAGAGGAAATCCGACTCGTGCCTCGATTTCCTTACGACGTTGCTCTCTGCGCTCAGGATCCTGTCGCAGTATTGGATGTCCGGCGGGATGTACGAATCCCATCCATTTGGCAACAGCCGCTACCAGAAGCGGTTGTACGCGACTGTTGTCCCGGTGCTTGGTAAACGCTTCGGCGAGAAAGTCTTGGGCCGCACCAACGTCGTGCGTTGACAACCAGAACTCTTCTGCCATCGCAATGAAATCCTGAGGGCAACGGACGACGTAATTGACAAACGCCGCCTGCGCACCATCATGCCAGTTCCTCAAGCCCAGCCAATATCGCAGTATTTCCCGCCGCCCTGTAGTCGGATATGTTTCGTCTGCAAGCGAGTGGAAAAGAGCGGCGCCGCAAATCTCAACCTTCAGATCCATGTCTGGATGTGGCTCGAACCAGGAAGCAATCTCATTCTCAATGTGTACTTTATCGTTGCCTTGCTCGGCCAATGCGCGAATCTCATCTGCAAAAAGCATTCCCAAGCCAAACACTAGTCGAGTACGTTCCACAGTAAATCTAATCCCCAAGCCGTCTTTGGGGATGAGCAGCCCTCCATCTAGGATCTGCTGATGAATCTTTCTATCGGGATCTGCAACGGGCCAAAGATTAGGTATCTTCGACAGATGAATTATTGGGCTCTCACGATATTGCAAAGCTAGGTTTTGAATAATCTCGATGAACTGGTTTTCGGTGAGTTGGCCACGTTTCGACTCAGTACGATGCCGAGCATCTAGCAAAATGAGACGTTCGACGGTGAAATCAGCATTTGCCTGCATCTCATGGAAATGCTCAGACACAAGTTGGCAATATCTCGGACGACGTATAAGTTCCTGGAGGTCATGCGGAATGCTGCTTAGAGCAATCCCTTTGCCGTCAAGCGCGTTTAGCAGCTCCGAATCTGTGTATCCGCTGATTTCGATCTCTTGAAATGTATCCAATCCTGCCCTTGCACAGTTAGGGCGCCAATGTCCTGGCCGATCAGTCGCTAGGACTGAAATCAGTCCCCTCCAGCGCTCATGCTCAAGTGTTCGAAAAAATGAGGGCCAATCCAAAGCGGCGCGTTCTCCCAACCCGTCTGCAAATATCAGTAGAAGTGGTTGTGATCGAGCCCCTTCTACGTTCAGCCACCGCTCCAACCGTTTGGTCCAGAACACAGAGTCGCCTGCGCCAGTCCACTTCGCAAGAAGCTTGGGCAAAAGATCCTCAATTGTTTCACCGCTCGAGATTGGTTCTGCACTCGCCGAAAATGGAAGTACAATGGGCATACTGTTGCCGTCAATTTGGTGGGCTAGCCAGTCCATTACTGCCCATGTTTTGCCAGTCCCCTCTTCCCCGAGGACCACCGCAGGCTTGCATTCATCAAGGGAACGAGACCACCAAGCCAGCAAAGCATCGCTGACCGCCACACGGTGTATAAGTTGCAGATCCTTCGAGCGTAGCGCAACACGCTGATTGAACATCGACATCGTGTTGCCTTGATCACTGAGGGTTCCAAGCAACAGTTTCCTCGATCGCCGACGAGCGTCTTCGTATCCGAGGAGTGTTCCAGCGAGTTTCTCCCGCATTTGAGCAACGGCAGCAGAGAAAGTGGGCTCCGCAGCCAACTGGCGCAATGCAACATTTAAACCGTCTGCGTCACACTGGATATTATTCTGTTGGATCCAGTGCGAGACCCTTTCGGGGAAAGCGGCCATTAAGACGGCAATTCGCGGGAGACCGTCCGTGCCGAGGTCCAGAAAGAGAACTTCAATATTATGTTGTTGAGCAATCTTCTCCAGATCGGTTTCGAGCTGTTCGCTCACACGACATGATGCAGCAAGAATCCACAAGTCAACCCCGGCTCCCAAACTGATAGCCTGGACAATTTCAGCAGTGAGCTCCCGCTCATCGAGAGTATCTTTCTTGTAGTGTTTTGCCTCAACCTTGATGCGGTTCCCGTATCCGGATTCTGAACGAGCATCTTGGCCCGACTGCTGCCCAGACCTTGATAGCCTGAACCTTTGGCCAGTAATGGCTTCCAATAGGACAGCAACGAGACCCTCAAATCCCACAGGGCCCGTATGCCGAAGCGATGACAGGAACTTGGAAATCTGTTCAGTAGAGGCAGAGTTGCTCATTGGCCTTTGTGCGTGATTGATTCTACATTAGGCACCAACGACTCAGGCTGCCTTGCTGGATATTCAGAGGAACACCACAGCGTTCAGAAAGTGCCCTAGGCAGCAATGTAGACGTCGGTCAACGGTTGCGTCGATGTTAAACTCGCCAAGTGAAAGCTTTGCTCCATCTGCTGGCCAGCCATCCGTATCTGGCACTCTTTTCAGCTGGATTACTGGAGCGGATCGGCATCCCTCTGCTGATCTCTCCTTTTTTGGTTGCAGCTGGTGCGCTGGCTGCGACCGGCGATGTCCACTTTGACGTTGCCGTGTGGGCGACACTGCTGTCTTGCGTGATCGGTGACGCGCTGTGGTATGAAATCGGGCGCAGGAAAGGTGATTCTGTCCTTTCTTTTCTGTGCCGTATTTCGCTGGAGCGGGACAGCTGTGTGCGCCACTCGAAAGGGCTTTTCGGAAAAGGAGTTGCCCGCACGCTGCTGCTGTCCAAGTGGCTTCCCGGCGTTTCGCATATTGTCCCCGCGGTGGCGGGGCTTGTACGGATTGATCGTAAGCGTTTTCTGGTGATCAATACCCTCGGTTCATTTCTGTGGATTGTCGCCTTTCTGGCGGCGGGCTACATACCCGTGAAGCAGACGCACGCAGCTGATCTGGTGCCCGCAATTGCACCGGCGGCCATTGAAGTGTTGCTGATATTTGCGGCTGGCAACGTCGTATTCAAGTACGTGGCAAAGCGGCGATTCATGCAGGAGCTGTATGAGGCTCGCATCACGCCGGAAGAGCTGCGGCAAATGATCGACGAGGGCACGCCAGTTACGATCATTGATCTGCGGCATGCGCTGGATTCCGTTACTGATCCGAGGCTCATTCCGGGCGCGATTCGCATGCTGCCCGATGACCTCACCAGCCGGGCTGCCACGCTGCCCAGGGAGCAGGACATCGTCCTCTACTGTACTTGACCCAACGAAGCCAGCAGTGCCCGGGCGGCACAGCAACTGAAAGCGTTGGGGATCCAGCGGGTTCGTCCGCTGCAAGGTGGATTCCATGGCTGGAAGAAACTCAATTATCCGCTCGTGGAGTCGGACATCGTGCAGTGGCACACGGCAGTAGAGGTCATCGATGAGAATTGAGTTTATGGCGGAGAGAGAGGGATTCGAACCCCCGATACCCGTCAAGGTATACTCGCTTTCGAGGCGAGCGCCTTCAACCACTCGGCCATCTCTCCGCTCGGGCAGCTGATTGCCATCAGCTTGCAGTCCTGCTCAGTGGTTCCAGGCAGGGAGCTTTATTCAATTGTGCGGAAGCCGCTAGCTTCGTCGTTGTTGAAAGAAGCGTTGCAGGATTTCAGAGCACTTGTCCGCCAGCACCCCGGAAACCACTTCCATTTGATGATTCAGTCTGGGATGGTTCAGCACCTGGAGCACCGAGCCAGCGGCGCCAGCCTTCGGGTCACTGGCGCCGTACACCAGACGCGCCAGACGCGCATGCAGCATGGCTCCGGCGCACATGGCGCACGGCTCAATTGTAGCAAACACGGTACAGCCGTTCAGACGGTGGTTTCCCAGCCTTGCCCCCGCGTCCCGCAACGCGACGATCTCCGCGTGGGCCGTGGGATCGTTGTCCAGTAGGTTGCGATTGTGTCCGCGGCCAACAACTTCACCGTCTTTGATGACAACCGCGCCAACCGGCACTTCTCCCGCTTCGGCGCCGAGGCGGGCCTGTTCCAGGGCCAGTTCCATCCACGAGGTATTGTCAGGAAGCGCCATGAAAATGTTTACTCCGCAGGCTGTTGCTGGGTCATGCAATGGATCGCGCCGAGGCCCCAGATGAAATCTCCACAATGGATTCCCACGATCTCACGTTTGGGAAAGAGCCCGGCGAGAATGTTCAACGCAGTACGGTCATTCGGGTCATTAAACGTTGGCACTAACACTAGATTGTTGGCGATGTAGAAATTGGCATAACTTGCGGGCAAGCGCTGTCCGCGAAAGATAACGGGGCGGGGAAGCGGTAGCTCGACAACTTGCAGCTTGCGGCCTTTCAGATCAGTGGCAACTCGCAAGCGCTTGAGGTTGTCCTTCAGTGGACCGTAATTGGCATCGGAGCGATTGGTTTCAACCACGGTGACGATAGTGTCGGGCGCGACGAAACGTGCAATGTCGTCCACATGGCCGTGGGTGTCGTCACCGGCAATTCCTTTTCCAAGCCAGATGACTTTTTCAATTCCGAGGTAATCTTCAAAAACCAGTTCCAGATCGCCCTGCGAAAGTCCGGGATTGCGCTGCTGAACGATACTCAATAGACATTCCTCAGTGGTCAGCATCAGGCCGGCGCCGTTCACATCAATGCTGCCGCCTTCGAGTACCACGTGGTAAGGCTTGCCCTTAATCTCGACCACTGGCGAAAACTCCGGAAGCCTCAGCTTCCTGGCGATACGTTCCGGCAATTGATTGTCGAGCTTCCAATTCGAATACTTGGCCCAACCACTAAAGCGCCAGTTGGTGGCGGCAACGCGGTCCGGACCGGAATCACGTCGAACAAAAATGGGGCCGGAGTCGCGAGTCCAATTGCGGTTCGTCGGCCAAAGGTGAAACTTCACGCGTTTCAAATCAGCGCCGCTATCGCGGAGAATCTGAAGTGCTTTCTTCTTCTCATTGGCATCGCCGGCGACAATGTTGACTTCTTCCACGCTGCTGAGGTGGCGGACGATATCGGCGAAAACCCAGAGAATCGCATCGAACTTTCCCGGCCAGTCAGTGCGATTGCGTGGCCAGGCAAGCCACGTCGATTGATGGCGCTCCCACTCGGCAGCG
>PLJN01000034.1 GCA_003140235.1 Acidobacteriaceae bacterium | reverse complement strand
CACATCGTAGTACAGAGGAACACAGAGAAAATCCAAAATCAGCCGCGAATTCTTGCCGATCAGCGTTCCTCTGCGTGAATCAGCGGCAAACCTGGGTCTGGCTCCCCTCCATGTTCCTCCGTGTCCTCTGTGGTAAGAGGTTTTGTCCCGGTTTTCTTTCGCCTCTTTCGCGTTCATTCGCGGCTAATTTGGGTTTGCCTCGGTGTCCTCTGTGGCAAACGTCTTTCCGGGTTAAGATAGAAGTGTGATCTTGCCCTTCGTCCGCGAAGTGCTGGCGGACGCGGAAAAGAGTGCCGCATTTCAGCGAGCGGCCCAGTATTTTAAACAGCGTAGGGGGGAGTCGGTTCCCTCTGCGGGGCGTATCCGTCTGTCTGGGCTGGTTCCCAGCGCAAAATCTCTCTTAATCCCATTCTTGCAGCGTACTGCCGGCACGCCGCTGGTGCTGATTGTCGCCGACAATCGCGCTGCCGAAGCCGTGTTCCCGATGATTCAGTCCTTCTGCGAGCTGACCGCCGCTTGCAATCCGGACGCAGTCGTCAAGCTCCCGGCTTACGATGTGCTTCCGTTTGAAAACATGTCGCCGCATCCGGACATTCAGGAAGAGCGCGCCACTGCCTTGTGGAAGATCGCCACCGGCGCGGTTTCGATTGTGATTGCGCCGCTCGAAGCCACAGCCATGCGGCTGCGCACAGCGGACCACTACTCCGGGCTGGCGCGCATAGTGCGGCGCGGCGAGTCGCTCGACGTGGACGAACTCATCCAGCACCTCAACACCGTTGGCTACACAGCAGTCGACGTAGTTGAGATGCCCGGTCAGTACGCTCTGCGCGGCGGCCTGTTTGACGCCTACCCGCCGGAAGCCGACCGACCGCTGCGCATCGAGTTGTTCGGCGATGAAGTCGAGTCCATACGCAAATTTGATCCCGGCACGCAACGCTCGGCCGCGCCCGTGGACGAAGTATCTTTGCTGCCGCTCACGGAAACGCCGGTCCAGGAAGAAGTCCTCACTGAAATCCACGCGCGGCTTTCCGGCTCGCGTGTGGAAGGCGCGGGAGATTCCGTTCGCGATGCCCTGGCCGCCACCGGCGTAACAATTTTCCCCGGCTGGGAGTTCTACGCCCACGCCGGCGCAGAGAACACACTTTTCGATCTTCTTCCGAACGCCGTGGTGCTGGTAGACGAACCCCATGCCGTCAAAGCCGAGCAAGAACGATGGTGGGACAAAGTAACCCAGCGCCACGAAATAAGCGGAGTCGGCAAGCTGGCCATGCCGGAAGATATTTATCTCGCACCCGAGGATTGGAACCAGCTCATAGCCAGTTTGCCCGGAGCAGATTTAGAGCATCTCGGCCTAAGCAGCATATCCAAAGAGAACAGTGGACCACAGCCGCCGGGGTCCCCAGCGCACGCCGATCTTGCGCGTGATGGGGTGGAGGTGCCCTCGGCCGTGCTGAATGATGTTTCCACCGAATCCCGATCACCAGACCTGTCCCGGCTTGCCGTGGATCACCCGATCACCGGATCACCCGATCAAATAGAGTTTCTAACCCAACCCACGCCTCGTTTCCACGGTTCCCTGCCCGGCATGGTGGAAGAAGTTAAAAAACTCAACGCCGATGGCCAGCGCGTAGTCTTCGCAGCAGCCAGCACCGGAGAAATGGAACGTCTGGCCGATATCTTCACCGAATACCAGGTACCTTTCCGTCTAGGCAGCCGCACGGCGGCCCTCGGCAGTGAGACGTATCTGGAAGAAACCGCCTACTTCGCCGCGGACCTCACTACGACCACGATTGTCCGCGCACAAGTACCGGATGGAGTTGTGCTGCCGGATTCGCATCTGGTCATCTTCGGCTCACGGGATTTGTTTGACGATTCGGAAATCGTCCCAGCGCGGACGTCACGGCAGCGGTCGAAGACCGCCGCTTTCATGTCCGACTTCCGCGATCTGGCAATGGGCGACTACGTCGTGCACGTGGAACACGGCATCGGCATGTACCAGGGCCTAAAGGAAATCGAGCAAGGCGAGACCACCGGAGAATTCATGCTGCTCGAATTTGCCGAAGCCGCCAAGCTCTACGTGCCTCTGACGCGGCTGGATCTGATTCAGAAATACCGGTCGAGTGAAGGCGTAAAGCCTGCGCTCAGCCGCCTGGGCGGCCTGGCGTGGGCCAAGACCAAAGCGCGCGTGAAGCGGGCGATGAAAGACATGGCCGACGAGTTGCTCAAACTCTATTCCGAGCGCAAGGCCGCTCAAGGCCACGTGTTTCCGCCGGACACGCAATGGCAAAAAGAGTTTGAAGACTCATTCGAGTTCAACGAAACCGACGACCAGCTCACCGCGACGGCCGACATTAAGAAAGACATGGAGTCCGGACTACCCATGGACCGGTTGCTCTGCGGCGACGTAGGGTACGGTAAAACCGAAGTCGCCATGCGCGCGTCATTCAAAGCCGTGCAAGACAACAAGCAGGTCGCCGTACTCGCGCCGACCACGGTCCTGGCGTTCCAGCATTATGAAAGTTTCAAGCGCCGCTTTGCCGCGTTTCCCATCACCATTGAAATGATGAGCCGCTTCCGTTCCGCCAAACAGCAAAAGGAAATCGCGGAAAAAGTGGAGCAGGGCAAAGTGGATATCCTCGTCGGCACACACCGCCTGCTGTCGAAAGACATCAAGTTTCAGGACCTCGGGCTTTTAGTTGTGGACGAAGAACAGCGTTTCGGCGTCCGCCACAAAGAGCGGCTGAAGCAGATGACGACGAAAGTCCACGTGTTGAGCATGAGCGCCACGCCCATCCCTCGCACGCTGCACATGTCGCTGCTGGGGATTCGCGATATGAGCGTGATCGAGACGCCACCCAAAGATCGCCTGGCGATCCACACGGTGGTGGCG
>PLJN01000162.1 GCA_003140235.1 Acidobacteriaceae bacterium | reverse complement strand
TATTACAACGCGGTGGTGCGCGACTTCAACACCAAGGTCCAGTCATTCCCCACCAATATTCTGGCTGGGATGTTTGGCTTTTCGGTGCGCCAGTTCTTTGAGATGGAAAACGCGGCCGACCGCGAAAACGTTGCGGTCAAGTTCTGAAACAAGTCTGCACAGCGGGGCGACGCCAATGAATTTTTTCGCAAACACAAAGGCCGCTTCCCGGCCAACTCGGTGGTCCATGTGGGCCGTTCTCTTTCTCTTCCTGTTCAGCGTTCCCGCATGGGCACGGACCTACCACGTTTCCAAGTTCAACGCGAACATCCACGTGGACAAGGACGGGTCCGCTCTCGTCTCGGAAGAAATCACGTTCGTGTTTTCGGGCGCATATCAGGGCGTTTATCGCAACATTCCGGTGGACTATCCCGGACCTGACGGATCGAACTATTCCCTTTCACTCAGAGTGATTAGCGTCACGGACGAAGATGGCACTTCTCTGAAGTACCAGAAAAGCACTAGCAACGGCTACCTCAAACTGAAAATCTTCGTCCCGAACGCAACGGATTCGACCCGGATGGTGAAAATCGACTACACAGTCGCCAATGCCACCAAGTTTCTCGACGACCACGACGAGTTCTACTGGAACGTCACCGGGAATGATTGGCCGGTGCCCATTTCTTACGCGTCCGCTACGGTGTTTTTCCCCGATGAGGCCGCGGGCACACTGAAGGTGCAAGCCTTTTCTGGTGTCTACGGTTCAGCCGACAAGGCAGGCGCTTCCGTACAAGGCGCGGTGGCCACCTTTGAAACGATCAGGCCCCTGGATATGCGCGGGGGATTGACCATTAATGTTTACATTCCTCAGGGCATCCTGCATAAGCCCGGTGCGCTGGCACGGATTTGGTTGTTTCTCCGCGGGAATCCCGTTCTTTCTCTTCCGTTCTGGGCGTTCGCGGTGATGTTCGTGCTCTGGTGGGTGAAGGGTCGCGATCCTGATCCTGGAATGTCAGTGGCGCCCATGTATGCGCCGCCGGATGGTATTGGTCCCGCCGAAGCGGGCACGCTGGTGGATGAAACCGTGGCGCCGCACGACATCACCGCAATTCTGGTGGACATGGCCGTGCGCGGTTACATGAAGATCGTTGAAGTCAGCCACAAGGGCCTGCTTTCCACGTCCAAGGATTTTGAGTTGCACTTGCTGAAAGAAGACCGCTCGGGTTGGACCGATCTTACGGACTATGAACGGGCCATGCTCGAGCAAATCTTCAGCAGCGGCAGCACGGTTCTGCTTTCTGATCTGCGCAATCACTTTTACACCGTGCTGCCCACGGTGAAGTCCCAAATCATAGGCGCACTGAAACAAAAAGGCATGTATACAGTGGACCCCGAGTCCGCGATGGGCTACTGGGTATTTGGCGCAATTCTGGTGATTGCTCCTTACGGACTTGCGGCCTGGGCCGGTTGGCTTGATCTGGCAAATTCCATCGTACCGGCCATTGTGAGCGGATTGATTGCGGCCGTAATTATCTTCCTTTTTGGCCGCCAGTTGACTGCCACCAGCTTGAAGGGCGCGCGGACGCGGGTCCAGGTACTCGGTTTTCAGGACTTCATGAACCGTGTGGACGCTGACCGTCTGAAGCGCATGCCGCCGGACACTTTTGAGAAATTCCTGCCCTACGCCATGGCGCTCGGTGTGGAGCATCGCTGGGCCAAGGCTTTCGCAGGGATAACCCAGACCCAGCCCAGTTGGTATCAGTCCTCAGACGGGTTCAGCACGTTTAGTACGTTTTATTTCATCAACAGCATCAGCTACATGTCGCAGCAGGCGACTTCAGCTTTTGTGGCTGCTCCTCGCGCCAGTTCCGGCTCCTCCGGCTGGAGTGGAGGAGGCTTCAGCAGCGGCGGCTTTTCCGGCGGCGGCTTCGGCGGCGGTGGCGGCGGCGGCGGCGGTGCGCAACGCGAAATGTTCCGCACCACGTGCTCGAGCTGCGGCGGCCCGGCCGAAGTGCCGTTCCAGCCTCGTGGCGACAAGCCCGTGTATTGNNCGGCGGCGGCGGCGGCGGCGCATTTTAGGCCTGTTCCGCTTGCGTGCAGGCCGCTGGAGTTGGGAATAACGAAATGAGGGGAAATGCCCAGAAACCAATGAGTCACCTGTGTTGCACCCCGGTTTCATGGTATAAACCTGAGCGTCTTCCTTGTATTACTTTAAGAGTGCGCCCAACTGGGCAGATTTGCTTTGAGGAACAAAAATGTCTGAGTCTAGAACAGGAAAGCGGTTTCCACTCGCGCTGGCCATACACGGCCAGGGCGTGGACAATGCAACCACGGCCGACATCAGCGCCGCCGGCGTTTACATCATGGCGGAAACCGACCTGGCCGTCGGTTCGCCGATCGAGTTTGACATTACTCTGCCTGCCGGTGTGCTGGGCACGCGCGAAGATGTTGAAGTCCACTGCATCGGCCGGGTGGTGCGCAAGGAAGCTGGCGCCAGCGCCGGTAAAGGAAAAATGCGGCACGGCGTGGCTTGCGTGATTGACCAATACAAATTCCTGCGCAAGAAGAGCACAGCGAAACCCAGGAAAAAGAGTAAGACCAAGACCAAAGCCAAGAGCCAACCCAAAGGCAAAGCAAAAGGAAAAGCCAAGGGAAAAGGAAAACGATAACAATGCTGAAGATCATTTTAGCCGATCATCAGGCAATCTTCCGCACCGGGGCCGCAAANNAGCCGGCCATCGTGGAAGCCGCGAGAAAGAACAAGACCAAACTGGTGGCCGTGGCGGAAACGGGACAGGATTCCCGGCACTACCTGACCAACGGCGTGAACGGCGTAATCTACCGTAACGTCAGCGGCGAAGCACTGGTGCAGTGCATCCGCAAAGTGAGCAAAGGCGAGACTTGGATACAGGACACCGTGGAGAGCAAAGAGACTGCGGAAAACGACTTAGTGGGCGCCCGCGTCCGCGACCGGCTCACGGCAAAGGAACTCAAAATTGTTGCGCTAATCGTGCAAGGCTACAAGAACAANNGTCATCAAGAATTATCTGCGCAACGTTTACGATAAAATCGGCGTTTCCGACCGGCTGGAACTGGCGTTATTCACGATCCACCATCGTATTCTGGCCGAAGCCGCCGCGACTTCAGTTGCTTCAACCAATCCGCGATAACCACAGAACGCCCCTAATTCTGCGGGGGCGCATCGCCGAGCTTCTCGGCAACTGACTTGGCCTGGCTGAATAGCAACAAGTAATCCGGCCCGCCCGCCTTGGAGTCTGTACCGGACATATTGAAACCGCCAAACGGGTGCGCGCCCACCATGGCGCCGGTGCATTTGCGGTTGAAGTACAAGTTGCCCACGTGGAACTCCTGCCGCGCTAGTTCCAGCTTGTCCCGAGACGTGGAATAGACGGCGCCGGTGAGTCCAAATTCAGTATTGTTGGCGATCTGCAGCGCGTCCTCAAAGTTGCGGGATTTGATGACCGCCAGCACAGGTCCGAAAATCTCTTCCTGGGCCAGTTGGGCCGTTGGAGCAATGTCCGCAAACACCGTGGGCTGGATGTAGTAGCCTTCGCCCGCACCGATTGCAGCAGCGCCGCCGGCAATCAGGCGGCCTTCTTTTTTCCCGATCTCGATGTAGTTGAGAATGGTCTTCATCGCCCGTTCATTCACCACCGGGCCCATCGGCTTGTTCTCCGCCGGATCGCCAATCACAATACTGTTGACGCGGGCTTTCAGGCGTTCCAGAAAAACGTCATAAATCTTTTCGTCCACAATCACGCGGGAGCAGGCGGAGCATTTCTGGCCTTGAAATCCGAAAGCGGCCTGGGCCGTTCCTTCGACGGCTGCGTCCAGATTGGCGTCGGCGTCCACAATGATGGAATCCTTGCCGCCCATTTCCAGAATCGTACGCTTAATCCATTTCTCGCCGGGACGAGGGACCGCGGCACGCTGATTGATGTTGAGCCCGACTTCCTTCGATCCCGTAAACGCGATAAAACGGACCTGGGGATGTTCCACCAGTCCGCCGCCGAAACTGCTGCCTGATCCCGGGCAGAAATTCACTACGCCATCCGGCATACCGGCCTCTTGCAGCGCTTCAAAGAATTTTGCCGCGATGGCCGGCGAATCGCTGGAGGGTTTGAGCACCACGGTGTTGCCGCAGACGATCGCTGCCATGGTCATCCCGGCCATGATGGCGCAAGGAAAATTCCACGGCGGAATCACGGCAGCAACGCCCAGCGGAATGTACGTCAGCGTGTCGCGCTCGCCCGGCAATTGCACTGGCGTTTCCGCCTTCGACAAGCGGATGGCCTCGCGGGCATATAACTCGGCGAAGTCAATCGTCTCGGCCAAGTCGGCGTCGGCTTCCGCCCAGTTCTTTCCGACTTCATAGACCATCCATGCGCAAAACTCGAATTTGCGCTGGCGCAGGATTGCCGCCACGTTATGCAGCAGCGTAGCGCGCTCTTCCACAGAAGTGCGTCTCCAACTAGCAAAGGCAGCCACGGCCGCCTGCACGGCCGGCCCAACATGCTCGGCCCCGGCATGCTGAAAAACACCCACGACCTGCGAAGGATGCGCCGGATTCAGCGACTTGATCTTGCCCTGGGTCTTGATCAGCTTGTCGCCGATGACCATGTCATATTCCCGTCCCAGTTCCGCGCCCACGCGGGCCAGCGCTTCGCGCATGTGACGCGCATTGTCCGCCTGGGTAAAGTCGGTTGCCGGCTCGTTGCGAAACGGTCCGTGGGAAATGCGTAATGGAGGCCGGGAAGTCTCAACTGTTGCCATGATGGTGTCCTTTTTTGCTCTCGCGATGAAGACGAGCAGGGGTGGAATCCGAACTGCTATTTTACTACCTGGAGCGTGTTTCAAGAATTCGAACCCGAGAATCTCTGCACCCTTCTTACGTCCGTTTGATCTAATATTTCGGGTCGGGAAACAGGAAATCGGTGTTTATGGAAAATAACCTCCAGTTGGAAACAATTGCTAACGCAGCGAGGCCAAGACCGTTTCTGCGGCTAATGGGGTTTGGGCTTGGCGTTGCGTTGTTTGGGGTGGCGCTGGCGTCGGGCGCTTTTCACACCAAGCCAACGGCAACTTCCGAGACGAAGCGCAAGGCGGTCGTGGTCGAGTTGTTCACTTCAGAAGGCTGCTCCAGTTGCCCGCCTGCCGACGCGCTCCTGCTTCAATTGCGCCAGCAAGCACAGCAGGACGGCACAGAAATCATTCCGCTGGGCTTTCACGTGGATTATTGGAACGATCTTGGATGGCGAGACCGCTTTTCGTCCGCGGCATACACCCATCGCCAGGAGCAGTACGCACACCAGTTCGCGCTGGATGGCCCGTACACTCCGCAGATGGTCGTGGACGGCAGCCGGGAATTTACGGGCAACGATTCATCGCGCGCCCGTTCGGCAATCGCGCAGGAAGCAGCCCTGGCCCAGACGGCGGACGTGCAGCTTACCTTGCCATCGCCGGACAAGCTGGTGGTGAACGTCATCTCTTCCGGCAACAACGTGGCTGGAGACGTAATACTGGCTATCACCGAAGACAATCTCATGACCAACGTAGCTGCTGGAGAGAACAACGGACACGTGCTGCATCACACCGCCGTGGTCCGCGACTTCCGGACTTTGGGCAAACTCGCTCAGGGAACCTTTCAGGGTGAGGCGCCGCTGGCGACAGCTAAAGAATGGAAGCCGAAGGATTTGCGTTACGTGGTCTTCGTCCAGGAGCCTTCGAGCGGACGCATAGCAGGAGCAGCTTCACTGCCCGTTGGGCGCTGAGTTAAGTTCCAGTTTGCTGATTTCCTGGACAAACAGCGGATTGTTGGGAAACTGGTCGTGCAGCCACACCAGTTGCTTGCGGGCTTCAGCACGGTCCTTGTGGCGAAGATCATCAAACGCCAGCATGATGCGGGCAAACGGGGCCAGATAGTGCCCGTGGTCGGCCGTCATCTGGAGTTCCTTGATGCCCTGCACCTGATCTCCCTTGAGTCCGCCCAGCCGCAGCAGCCAGCGCACAGGCGCGGCTTTACCGCCGACAATGTATTTCCCCATGCCGGTGGCCAGATACGCGTCATATTGGTTGGGCGCCAGGGCGAGCAAGCGCTCCGCATACGCAGTCGCTGCTTTGGTATAGCCCAGTGCCGACAGGTTCTTTTTCGTAATCAAAGCATCGTCGTCGGCGCGCAGGCCGTTGATAATGGTCAGCGCAAACAGCGCCTGAATGTCATCTTTATTACGGCTCAGTCTACCTTGGGCAATTTTTTCGGCGCCATTCGTGGCGTCATCGAATTGCTTCTTGGTAACCGGATCCCATTTTTCGGTGGCCCGGGCGGCAAAGCCCTCATCCGTAGAGAACATTTCACTGCGCAGGATGTGGAGACGGTCGAATTCGCGAAATAGCAGCGCGCAAGATTGCGCCACCCAGGGTAGCGGATCGTCTTTGCTGATGGCTTTGGCCGCTTCCGCCTTCTTTAAGGCTCCCTCAAATCGCAGGTTGTACATGTCGCGGAAGCTCTGGTCTATCAGATTTTCCACTCCCGGGGCTTGCCCGAAGGAGCGACCGAGGCCTGAAACCAGGACCACCAGAACGAGCAGAAAAACCGGTTTGCGAGTCATGTGATCCAAATGCTGTCTCCTGCCAGATAAATCAGCTCTGATATCCCAGACGATACCACCGGCTATCGCCTGGAGCTGGCTCTTCCAGGCGCTTGACCCTTATTTCTAACTAAGGCTTTTTTGGCAAGCTAAGCTTCTTTCGAACCGAAACCAACTCGCGAATTGCGACCCCGCCCTGACCCTATACCCGTAACTTTACAAATGAAGACGAACTAGCGGAAATTCTAGTCTTTCCTACTCATGATCGCCCGCGGCTTAACAAATCTTTGCATTCTAAATATTCGAACAAATCGCCGTCATCCACTTAAGATTCCTCTTTCGGCGCTAAGTTTGTCTGTTCTCTTGTGCTCATATCTTCAGAAAGTCATGATTTCATTGGAATAAGAAAGCAACATTCCAGTTATATTCGATAAGACGTGGACGAACGTTTCAACAAGGAGTTTGAGCAACTGGCTTTGCCGTTGCTGGATCCGCTGTATAACTTTGCCTGTTGGCTCAGTGGCGATCCGGACGAGGCCAATGACCTGGTGCAGGAGACTTTCGTGAAGGCTCTCAGGGCTTTCCCGTCATTCCGCATCGGCACAAATTTTCGCGCCTGGATGTATCGAATCCTGCGCAACACGTTCCTGACCAGCCGCACAGGATTAGAACGGCGCAACACGTCGCAACAGGACGAAGAAGGTTATGATGACGCGGTCGTCAGCCATGACACACCAGAACTGGCGCTCATGCGTCAGGCAGACACCGAGTTGGTGCGCGCCGCAATCGCCCAGCTTTCGCCGGTTTTTCAGGAAGTGCTCCTGCTGGCCGATATCGAAGAGATGAAATACCAGGAGGTAGCGGACACGCTGGCTATACCGATAGGCACGGTCATGTCGCGCCTGGCCCGCGCCCGTAAGCAGATACGCGAGCACATTGTGAATGGGCTGGGCAAGAAATAGGAATTAGAAACAAAGACGGGAAGAAATCATGCATTGTGAATACCGGCAGAAAATCGCATTGTTCGCGGACGGTGAGTTGGCGTCGGCTGAGCAACAGGCTGTCTCCAGCCACCTGGGGTCATGCCCGGAGTGTTCTGCCGCGCTGCTGGAACTGCTGGAGATGAAGAAATCCGTGCGTCTGGCCGGCAACCGGTTCAGCGCGCCACTGGAGTTGCGTCGCGCGGTACAAGACAAATTGCGCGTGCGTAAAACTCCGGTTGCTTTCTGGCAGTGGGGCTTGGCTGCCGCGTGTTGTTTGCTGGTCGCTACGCTTGGCTTCATGGCCTACTCGCGGGAGCAGAGGCAGGACACCGTCATCGCCAGTCTCGTGGACCAGCATGTTATTGCGCTGGCCAGCGACCACCCTGTAGACGTTATTTCCAGTGATAGCCACAATGTCAAACCCTGGTTTCAGGGAAAGCTGCCTTTCACTTTCAATTTGCCGGAACTGGGGAATTCGCCGTTCAGCCTGATCGGCGGCAAGACCGTGTACCAGCGCCAGGAGCCGGGCGCCGAACTGCTGTATGGAATCCGCAAGCACAGGATTTCAGTCTTCATTTTCCGTGGACAGGCAGGCAGCACTAAGGTGGTCCAGGACCGCGGCTCTTCATTCACTGTGGAGCATTGGACTGAGGGTGGTTTACGCTTTTATCTTGTGACCGATGCCACCGGCGAAGATGCTGATCAACTGGCGTCCATGCTTAAGGAAGCAAACCGGCTGTGACGTATTTCGATTTCTGAAAGCGCTCTATAAGCTGAAGTTTATGTTCCTCACTACAGTAAATACGAGCGTGACCACCCCGCAGCACGCTACGGCCACACCAGGCATTCTGATTTCCGGTGAGCGCTCAAATCTCATCACCGAGTAATACCAGAAAACAAACCACAGCAGCGTCAGGGGCGCAAGAACAGTGAACAGCGCGTTATAGTGCAGTGCTTCCCGGAAATGCAGATGTAGTATCTGGTAAAACGCGCGGGTGGCGCCACATCCCGGACACTGCAAACCGGTGAGCGCATGGAACAGGCAGCGGGGATAGAACGAGTGCTCCGTGGGGGAAAAGCGGTAAACGAGCGCACCCCCGACCACGAACGCCCCCGCCAGTAAATTGGCCCATAGCCGCAAACTCACTCGCACTGTGCCTGCCTTTCTTTATCTCGCTTATGTGGCGACTGTTTCCACCAGCTCCAGCATACTCTTGCGTAGCGGCTTCATCAGCGGCAGCGACGAGAGCCGCAGCAGACCGATGATCAGGCCCAGGCTCTTCTCGATCAGTTGGCCGGTGCGCTGCTGACGCGGCGATTGATCATATAACCAAAACAAGATGATTCCCATTTGATACAGCCACAGAAGATACGGCAGCCGCGGCTTGAGGTCGGAAGGGACCTTCGTGTCTCCTCCATCCACGGCAATTTGCAACTGCTCGATGGCGCGCTCGCGGATCGACCGCGTCTGCTCGCTAAAAGGTGACAGCGGGTCTTGCGCATCAGGCGCGTGGCGAAACAGCGCATTGCAGAACTTGCGATTCGGCCCCAGCAGTTGCAGACGCATTTCCAGCACGCAGCGCAGCCGGTCCTTGAGTTTCTTGCGGCCTTCCATGGCCTGCAAGATGGCATCGTGGCTGCTCTCCTGCATCTCCTCATAGAAAGCCAGCACAATGGCCTCTTTGGAAGAAAAGTAATAGTACGCGGCGCCGAGCGCGACTTCAGCTTTCCTGGCAATGTCGCGCATGGTAGCGGGTTCGAAGCCCTCTTCGCGAAACAATTCCAGAGCAGATTCATAGATCCGGCGGCGGGTTTCTTCCGCACGGGCTGTAGGACGGGTTTTCATGGCAGTCTCATTGCAAGCAGTTTATTGAACGCGTTCAATGTTAAGATAGGCTGCTAGCGAAGCGGTGTCAAGGAAACAATGATAGGTGCTAGAAGCGAAGATACTTTCCCAGCAGAGATACAAAAACGCCCGCGCCACAGACCCAGGCGGGACCATGGTTTTGCCGCAGTACGTCCACGTTGAGGCCGCCGGCTGCAAAGACGTACACGCCCCAGCAAATGCCGCCGACGATCCNNCTGTAAACAACCAGACACCCCAGCAAATGCCGCCGATGATCAGCAACGACCCGAGTGAGCGCAGAAATGCGCTGCCTTGTCGCTTGGGAGGCGTCTGGCGTGGTCGGTGCCCCGGGCGGTCGTCATACCCTTCCCGTGTTCCGGTGCCCCACGCGTCTTTGTATTCCTTGCCCTTGGGTGGAAGCTGTTCTGGCATAAATCAACCTCGGCCTGCGAGTGCCGGGTACATGAACCTGTTGAAGCCTATTCTACGCGGGCCAGGCCCACGGCCGCCATGGATCAACCCTTGCGGCGTTGTGCAATCCCTGCGGCAACAGGCTCGGGTTTCTCGATCTCGCGCTTTTCCACGGGCGACGACAAAACAATAGATGTCGACGTGGTCCCAAAGGGCGTCAACCGGTCAATCAGAGCCTCCAGGTGTTCCACGGAGCGTACATGCACCTTCATGATGAAGGAATCGGCGCCCGTGCCCCGGTGACACTCCGTCACTTCCGGCGAAGTTTTCACCACAGCGATGATCCGGGTGAAGACGTCTCCCACCACGGCCATGCGGATAAACGCAGTGATCGGCATTCCCACTTTTATGGGATTGACCTCCGCGTGGTACTTGGTGATGATGCCGGCTTCTTCCATGCGCTTCACGCGCTCCACCACAGCCGGCGTTGTGAGACCCACTCTCCGGCCGAGTTCGGCGTACGAGAGGCGTCCGTTGAGCTGCAATTCATGGAGCAGCTTCCAGCCAATCTGGTCCAAAAGCTTCTCACTTTTTAAGACGGGATCCATGGATTGTCCTGATTCCCTAGCACGTTTGGAGTTTATTTTTTACTTTTACAGACCCTGTACCGCTTTTTTGATAGAAAGAAGCATACACGAACATCAGATTATCATCCAGACCCATAAAGCACTATATATTTTAAAAGGGGAAAATGTACTCACCGCCACATCCTTAGCCGCCAGCTCATTTCCTTGGAGAATCCCAATGGTGCCAGTCAAAGCGCCTGTTTCCTTGCGATCCGGTTCTGTCTTTAAATACCTTCCTGGAACAATGCTCCATTTGATGTCGCGACCACGAAAACCGCGCTTCTCTTGAAACATTTTGCGTCCGAGCGGCGAGCATTGTCGTCTGTACCTACGTCGGATAGTATGGATCACTCATGAATTTGCCCAGAATTATTAGTGGAACCCTCGCGCCGGCTGCCCTCTTGTTGCTCCTGAATGGATGCGGGAAGCAAAGTGCCGCCCCGCCACCAGCCCCGTTTCCCGTAAAGATCCAGATTGCCAAGACCCAACTCGTCCCGAACTCCACCGACTATCTGGCAACATTAAAGTCCCGTAATTCCGCTGAGCTGCGCTCCCAGGTTGAAGGCGACATCACGGCTATCTTTGTGCGCGCCGGCGCCCAGGTGCAAACCGGAACGCCGGTATTGCAAATCGATCCCCGCAAACAGGAAGCCATCGTAAGCAACCAGGTGGCAACGCATAAGTCCAAGCTGGCCACGGTGGCGATGAATCTCGTGGACCTGGAGCGCAAGAAAAAGCTCTACGCCGCCGGGGTCATCCCCAAGGCCGACCTGGACACATCGCAGACGGCATATGACACTTCCAAAGCGGACGCTGAGGCGCTGGATGCCGCCATCCGCGAGCAGAGAGAACAGCTGCGTTACTACACGGTGAAGGCCTCGACTCCCGGCGTGATTGGAGACATTCCGGTCCACGTGGGCGATCACGTTACCAACCTAACCACGCTGACCACGCTGGACCGCGGCGGGCCGCTGGAAGCTTACATCAATTTGCCCGCGGAAAAATCAGCCCAAATCAAGTCCGGAGTTCAGGTAGAAATTGTGGACGAGACCGGCAAGACGCTTCTGCGAACACAGGTATCGTTTGTCTCTCCTCATATGGACACGGCCACCCAGACCCTGCTGGTCAAGGCGCCGACGCCGAATCTCGGGAACAGGTTTCTCAACGACCAGCAGGTGCATGCCCGCGTGATCTGGTCGGAGCACCAGGCGCCGCTGATTCCGGTAACGGCAGTTTCGCGGCTGAGTGGAAAAATGTTTGCCTTTGTCGTGGACGGTCAGGGACAGCAGACGGTGGCGCGGCAGCGGATCATCACCGTCGGTGATCTTATCGGCAACGACTACGTGGTACTCGATGGCATTCAGCCGGGCGACCGCATTATTGTGAGTGGAGTGCAAATCCTGGTGGACGGCATGCCGGTGGCCCCGCAACCCTGAGTTTTAGCTTTCTGCAGCGTCATCTGGAAATGACTTTATGGTAAATTTTTTCATTCGGCGGCCGGTCTTCGCCACAGTATGTTCCTTGTTGATCATTCTGGGCGGAGCTATCTCCATCCCGACGCTGCCTATCGCCCAGTTCCCTGTTCTGGCGCCGCCGGTAGTTACGGTGAGTGCGTTCTACAACGGCGCAAACTCCCAGGCCGTGGAAGGCAGCGTGACTACGCTTCTGGAACAGGCCGTCAACGGCGCTGAGGGCATGCGGTATATGAGTTCCACCAGCGGTAATGATGGATCCAGTTCCGTGGTGGCTACTTTTGATCTGGACCGCAATCTGGACATCGCAGCCGTGGACGTACAGAACCGCGCCTCGACCGCCCTGGGCCGCCTGCCGGTGGAGGTGCAGACCACGGGTATCGGCATCAACAAGAACTCTTCTTCGTTCGTGCTGTTTGCGGGGTTCTATTCGGAAAACGCGCAGTATGACGATCTGTTTATCAGCAACTACCTCGATGTGTATGTGCGCGATGCCCTCAAGCGCGTGAAGGGCGTGGGCCAGGTCATCATCTTCGGCGAGCGCAAGTACTCGATGCGTTTGTGGCTGGATCCAACACGCCTCGCCGCCCGGGGCCTGGTGCCTTCTGACGTGGTCAGCGCGTTGACCGAGCAAAACGTCCAGGTGGCTGCCGGCCAGGTCGGACAGACTCCCGCCCTGCCGGGGCAAGCCTACCAGATCAGCGTGCGCGCGGTGGGACGCATGTCCGATCCCAAAGAGTTTGATCGCCTGATTTTGAAGCGCATGCCGGATGGCCAGCTGATTCAACTGCGCGATGTAGGCCGCGCGGAACTGGGCGCCGAGAGTTACGGCGGCGAGCTCCGTTATAACGGAATCAATGTAATCGGCATGGGTGTGCTGCAACTCTCCAACGCCAACGCCCTGGATGTGGACCGAGACGTGCGAGCGGAACTTACGCGCCTGTCGCAACGGTTTCCTCAGGGAATGAAGTATCAGATTGCGGTGGACACCACCACTGCCGTTGCTGACTCCGTCCGCGAAGTGCTCATCACGCTGCTGGAAGCTGTAGTAATTGTGATCATCGTGATCTTTCTGTTTTTGCAGGGCTGGCGCAGCACCATCATTCCCGCGATTACGATCCCTGTCTCATTGATCGGCACATTTATTTTCGCCAAGCTCTTCGGATTCTCCATCAACACGCTCACCCTGTTCGGCATAACGCTGGCAACAGGACTGGTTGTCGACGATGCCATTGTGGTGATTGAAAACGTTGAGCGCCATTTGGAAGAAGGCATTGCCGACCCCGCACAGGCGACCCGCGTGGGCATGAAGGAAGTCACCGGCGCCGTGATCGCCACTTCCCTGGTGCTGATTGCGGTGTTCGTACCGGTGTCGTTTTTTCCGGGCACCACCGGAAAGCTGTATCAGCAGTTTGCGCTGACCATCGCCTTTTCCATTGCTCTTTCCGCATTCAACGCGCTGACTCTCTCGCCCGCCCTGGCGGCGCTGCTGCTGCGCCCGCGCATTGGACGCCAGAACGTAGTTTTTGGCGGCATCAACAAGCTGATCCACAAGACCACAACCGGTTACGTCGGACTTCTGCGCCATCTCACAAATTGGAAGCTGGCGATTATTGTGCTTTTCTTCGCCGGCCTGGGCGCAACCTATTGGGTGTACCGTCGCGTGCCGACCAGCTTTTTGCCGTCGGAAGACCAGGGATATTTCCTGGTCTTTGTTCAAGGACCGCCGGGCGCTTCGCTGGACTACACCACCAAGGCGTTAGACAAGGCCGCTGCGATTGCTGGAAAACATCCTGATGTAGATGGTGTGTTCTCCTTGCCGGGCTTTACCGGCGGAAGCGCCTCCGTACCCAGCCAGGGCCTGATGTTTGCGAAACTCAAAGACATCAAGGAGCGCCGCGGAAAAGACCACACGGCCGAAGCGATCGTGAATTCGCTTCGGGGCCGGCTCATGGGCATCTCGGAAGCTTTCGCCATTCCGCTGCTTCCCCCGCCCATTCAGGGCCTGGGTACCTATGGCGGATTCCAATATGAGTTGCAGCAAACCGGCGGCGGCAGTCTGGACGACCTGGAGAACGTCCTCCGCCAGTTTGAGCAAGGCGCAGCGAAAAAACCGGAACTAAGCGGACTGTTGAGTACATTTACGGCGCGCGATCCGCAGTACGTGGTGGAGATCAACCGGGAAAAGGCCAAGAGCATGGGCGTCTCCTTCACGCAGATTGCTTCCGCGTTGCAGATTTACATGGGCTCGGAGTATGTGAACGATTTTGATTACAACAACCGCTCCTACCGCGTCTACGTGCAGGCGGACCAGAAGTTCCGTTCGCAGGCCCACGATTTAAAGCAGTACTACGTGCGCTCCGACGATGGGCACATGATCGCGCTCGACAACGTGGTCACGGTCAAAGAGTCAACCAACGCCAGCATCATCACGCACTACGACATGTTTCGCAATGTGGAAATCACCGGCAGTCCGGCGCCGGGCTACAGCTCAGGACAGGCCATTGCGGCCATGGAAGACTTGTCGAAAAAATTCCTGCCGCAGGGCTACGCGCATTCCTGGACCGGGCTCTCGCTCGAAGAGATTCAGTCCGGCGGAAAGTCACTCCTGCTGTTCGGCCTGGGCCTGCTGGTGGTTTACCTGACGCTTTCCGCACAGTATGAAAGCTTCGTGCTGCCGTTCATTATTCTGCTGGCTGTGCCCATGGCCGTGCTCGGCGCTTTGGCGGCGCAGTCCATACGCGGCCTGGAAAATGATGTCTATTGCCAGATCGGACTGGTCATGCTGATTGGGCTGGCCAGTAAGAATGCCATCTTGATCGTGGAATTCGCAGAGCAATTGCAGCACAAGGGAATGGGACTGGTGGAATCAGCAGTGGAAGGCGCAAGACTCCGGCTGCGTCCGATTTTGATGACGTCCATTGCGTTCATTCTGGGTGTATTGCCGCTGGTATTTGCCACCGGCGCGGGTTCGGCGGGAAGGCATTCGGTGGGAACCACGGTGTTCGGAGGGATGATTATCTCAACTCTCCTCAACCTCTTTATTATTCCCGTACTTTACGTCGTGGTCCGGGGCTTGCTGCCCATGTCCGCAAAAATAAAAATGAAGATGAAAGGAAGCGCACCGCAAGGTGAGCTGGCTGCGGAATAAAGCTCTGGCGGACGTTTTCTGTTAGCGTCCGCGAGGTCCTCCGCCACCGCCGCGTCCACCCTGGCGAACACTCCCAGGTCATAGAAGCGGCGCTGCGTATCGGTGATCGCCGTGGGCGAGAGCGG
>PLJN01000134.1 GCA_003140235.1 Acidobacteriaceae bacterium | reverse complement strand
AAGAACGCGGGATTCGGGATTTCAGAGGGGCTTCGCTCGCGATTTCACAGGTGGCATGACAAACGGCTTGGCTTCAATGCCATTTCTGCGGGCTATGGTCACCGCGCTCATGGCACCTTCGGGTTCATCTTCATGCTTGAAGAACGCGAATACTTCTTTGTCACGCTGTAACTCTTTCAATTCGTCAGCAACTTTTTCCAATTGGGCTTTCGTGTACTCCGGCACGCGAAAGCGAAAATAGAGGAAATTGGCGGTGGCAACCCTTGGCGTGGAAATCTTTTCACTTTCCGCCCAGCACAAGGCGGCATTCTTCTGTTTGAGAATTTCATACACCGGATCGCTGAACCAGCTGGTGTGACGAAATTCAAACGCGAATTGATACGCCTGGGGCAGCAGTTGGACGAACTCGCTCAGCAACCCGGTATCGGCCTGAAGATTCGGCGGCGTCTGCACCAGAATTGGACCCAGCTTGCCCGATTGCCGCATGGGTTCCATGCTTTGCAGAAAAAAGCGCAATGGATCAGCAGCGTCCTTCAGCCGCTTGAAGTGAGTAATGGACTGGTGGACCTTGGCGGCAAAACGAAAATCAGGAGTCGTGCTGTTTACCCAGCCTGCGATCGCGTTTGCCGTGGGCATCCGCCGGAACGTGGCATTCAACTCGACTGCGTTGAGCTGCGTGGAATAGAACTCAAGAAAGCGTTTCTGCGGCAGCTTCTCGGGGAAGAATGCCGGCTTCCATGTGGGATACGACCAGCCTGATGTGCCTATGTGGAGTGNNTTTGCGGGGTGAGGGATCCCTACCCGCACGATGCACTTGGAATGACGAGATTATCATAGCCGCGAATTTTCGTGTTCATCGCCGGCTGTTCGCGGCCAAGGATCTTACCGGCTATAGGGCTCCCTCATCCGCAAAGAACGCGGGATTCTGGATTTAAACGCGGGGATTCTTAGACAGAAGCCCGCTCATCGCCCACACCCCCAGCAACGGCCCAACGGCCATCGAAGCCAGCGCCCACTGCCATCCGAAGCGAGTAGCAATCGCAGCAATGTACCGAATAGCACCCGCGGTAAGCAGAAATCCGAGCGCGGTCTGGAGCGTGAGCGCTGTGCCGATATAGCTCTTCTCCGCGACTTCGCTGATAATGGCGGAAAACTGCGCCGAATCGGCAATCACTGCGATTCCCCACACCATTGCCACCGTCACCAGCAATACAGGACGGTGAAATACCAGCGCCGCAGCCACGCAGCATGTTGCGCTGACCATCATGGCGACGATCGTCACGCGTGCGCGCTGTGCGATGCGAACTGAGTCCGCGCTGTGCTGTAGACGGTCACTCGCAGCTCCTGCCCATACGCATCCGATCAAGCCAATGCCGATGGCCGCCGCCGTCCAGGCTTCATACTTCAACAGCGGCCAGCCGGAGGACGCGCCGAGGATTACGGCGATCCATCCCCACATGGCATAGAGTTCCCACATGTGTCCGAGATAGCCGAGGTTGGCGAGCCGCAGTCGTTTGTTCCGCGCGATCTCCCAGACTTGCGAAAGATCGAATCGCGATTGCGGCATGGCATAAGGACCTTCGCGCACCGCCAGCGCCACAATTACCGCCGCCAGCAAAGCAAACACGCTTCCCGCCAGGACCACGCTTTTCCAGGGAATGCCACCGATGGAATTCACTCCGTGCGGCAACGCCGAGCCGAGAGTCAGCGCGCCGATCATGATTCCCAGCGCCAGTCCTCTTCCCTTTTGGAACCATCCGGCAATGATTTTCATTCCTGTGGGATAAACACCGGCGAGAAAAAAACCCGTCGCTCCGCGCAGCAGGATTGCAGTCAGCGGATCAGCAGCGGAGTAAGCGAACGCGGCATTCGCCGANNGCCGCGATGGATGAAACAACCAGCACGGTGATGGGACTGAAGACGTCCGGAATATTGAAGAGTGCGAACGTAATCGCGCCAAGAGCAAACCCGATCTGCACCGCCACGGTGAGCCATGAAGCGAGCGCAAGACCATCCGAGTGCCAGAGTTTCGTCACCTGCGGCAGCACTGCTGTGCCGGTAAACCACAGCGACATCGCCAACAGTTCAGCGATCGAAAGCAAAAAAAGGACTCGCCGGGAAGATGGTCCCCGGCGAGTCTCAGTTTCTGCTGATGCTTGCACTAGCTCTTAAGCTTCCTGCGTTCGCAAACGTCAACGACCTTGGTTGGGTCAACCGCGTCATTGTCGAGTTGCATTTCGATGATCTTGCCTTCCTTATCGATGAGGAGATTGATGCGGCGGCCGATCTTGCGTTTATCGTCGTAGAGGCCGTACTTGCGGGTCACGTCGCCACCCCAGTCGCTCAGCAAAGGGAAAGTTACTTTAATTTGCTCTGCCCACGCCTTGTTGCTGAACGGGCTGTCCATACTTACACCCAGTACCTGGGTATCTGCAGCTTCCAGTTTTTGCAGGTTCTTCTGGAAGTTCTGCATTTGCAGCGTTCAACCACCGGTGAAGGCAAAAATATAAAAGGCAAGCGCAACATTCTTCTTGCCGCGAAAATCGTGGAGTGAAACCTGTTTCATGCCGGTGTCACGCAACGTGAAATCCGGCGCTTCGTCTCCCACCTTCAGAGACGGCAGGGGTGGAGCTTCTTTCTTGTCCTGGGCCCATAGCTGCTGACCCGCCCGTGGGACGGCGAGCGCGAGCACCAACAAGCTCAGGATGGCGAGCTTTTTGCGCATTTCTTCCTCCGATGAAATCTGCTGCTTGTAAGCCTAAATCCAGTAAGGGTTCCGGTCAACGGTGATCACGAGCGGGTGGTGTCCGAACAAAGTGTGTTGCTCACTTCTGGCGGATCGGCGGCTCGATAATTCCTAGCCTGAAAAATTCGGAAAAAGGTGCGTCGACGAGCAAGGAGTCGGTTGCATTCTCAAGCGTCATGCCCGACTCGCCCACGTCATTTAAGGCGGCTGCCAAGGCATCGTGAATCTTCCGCACGTCTGTTTCGCCTAATCCGCGCCGATAGAAAAAGCGCGCAAACGCTTTGCAGTCTTTATCAACGTCGGGATCGCCGCTGACGATCAAAGTCTGCCAGCGGCTAAACAAAATGCCACGAACCGTACTAACAAAGCAATTAAACGAAGGGGTGTGAATGGAAGTAGCCACTGAGCCAAGGAAGCGAGATGGCGGCAATCGCGAGGCAATCATGTCAGGAAATCATATCAAGTATCCGCACAGCAAAATGGATTGGCCTATCTCTTTTGAGATTTCGGGATCACATGTCCGCTGGGGCAACGCAATTCTTCCCAAATCCAGATGGCATTATCGGCTATCTTCTCTTCGGCGGTCATACGACGATTCCTTGGCGCGAATACTTCTAGAGCAGTTTGGCAAAATTCCTTCCCGCATGACAGAGGCGCCAAGAACCCATAATCCACGTCTCGGCGTAACAATACCCTCCTGTCCGATTGGCTGTCATCAGCGGGACCGTCCTGGGGAAGTTGATGGATATTTACGTGCTTGCACTTCGGACATGAGACAGCTGCAGCAGAAAAATACGTGGGCCGGAACCCTTGGATTATGGCTGATGATTCAATCATGGAAACTGGAAGCAGAATGGTCTGCCCGCAAGCTTCGTTCTTGCAATAGAAAAGGTAGTAAGGATCCGGTTGCATGGTTCCCTCCGTATTTGCTTCCAAAATCATTTCTTCGGGAAACGAGTTCGAGGAGCCATTTTCCCGCTACCCGCGCTGCTACGCTTTCTCTTATCCCGTTCTACATCGGCCATGTGATTCGCAAGACTACTGGGGCTGCCATACGTAGGCAATACCCACACGTAGGTTCTCCTGCCATCTCGTGGCGTGCCATAAGACACCTCGCCATCGTCAATCAGGCGGGTGAGTACATTCTGAATAGAGCCAGCGGGGTTCTTGTGACCCTCGATGTTGAAACGAAGTTCCTTCAACATCTCCCTGACGTCCGTAACGGTGGCGGGTTTACCAATTGCGCGAAGGGCCGTGCGGATCGCTCCCTTCAGACTCGTTTCCTTTATTCCCAAGGCTCCCTCCCCTTCCTCAGAGTTTTCCCATATCTCATCCACATAATCAGCCACGCCAGCGATGATGCGTTTCAATTGCGCTATACGAATCTCTGCTTCATCTCGCTCGCGCAATTTCTGCGCCAGCTCATCGCGGGCCCTGGATAGCGTTTCTCTAAAATCTTCTTGCGTCATCAGTTTAACTATACAAAATGTCGAGCTTGAATGTCAAGTTCAATAGTTCAAAGAAAAGATGGGACGTTATGAGGAGGACCACAAAATGCAGCGCTGTCCGAAACCATAGCCATTTGAGGAATGCCGGGATGCTGGCATTGCTATCCTGTAGGGAAACACGCAGAATTTTCAGCAAGCCTACGACAAACGTTTAGGGACGCTGCCCATGAATGCAGCCTGCACATCTTCTCACTTGTAAAGCAGGTATTTGACTCGCAGCTCCCGGAATTGCTGCAGATCGTCCTGCCAATCCTGTGCGATATGGCGCGGGTCCTGACCGGCGACCAGCGCGTCATACACCTGGCGGTTCGACAACGCCGTGAGCATGTTCGCAATCTTCCAGTCGTTCGGATAAAGCTTCTGCAACGCGGACGCCAGTTCCATGCCCAGCTCGGGCGCGTCCAGCAAGTTACGGTCGGTTACGGTGATGTTCACGCCGCCGCAGCGCTGGTTCGCATACGGGCCGCTCACCGGCGTGAAATTCACAGGCATAAAGCGCACACCCGAGATCAAGCGGGCATTCAACGCGGTGGCGAACGTGCGGCCATCAACCCACGGAGCCCCCACAACCTCAAAAGGTGAATCCGTTCCGCGTCCGACAGAAACGTTGGTGCCTTCCACCAGCGCCACACCCGGATAGAGCGCGGCTTCCGTCACAGAACGCAGATTCGGTGAAGGGTTGGTCCAGGTAATGCCAGTGGAGTCGAACCAGTCGCCACGCATCCAGCCTTGCATCGCGATAACTCGCAGCCGGGCGCCTATTTTTCTTTCCACGTTGAAAAGTTGCGCCAGCTCTCCCAGCGTCATGCCATGGCGGACAGGAAGCGGATGGTAGTTGGTGAAGCTCGCGCGGTCGCGCTGAGAAATCGGCCCTTGCACCAGAGACCCGGTGATGGGATCAGGACGGTCGAGCACCACAACTTCTGTATTGCTGCCCGCCGCTGCTTCCAGCAAGTAGCCGAGCGTGGTTTCGTACGTGTAGAAGCGGGCGCCGGCATCCTGGACATCGACCAACACAGCATCCAGATTCTTGAGTACATCAATCGGAGGCCGCCGTTTTTCGTCAGTATTGCCGTACAGACTGTAGACGGGAACGCCGGTGGCCGCGTCCACGCTATTGCCGATGTTCGTGGTGTCCACCGCACCTTGAATGCCGTGCTCCGGACTGAAGATCGCCGCCAGCTTGATTCCCGGCGCAGATGCCAGCACGTCAATCGTGCGTTTGCCTTGCGCGTCCAAACCAGTCTGGTTGGTGAGCAGGCCGATGGTCATCTGCTGCTTGCCTTGCTTCAAGGACGCGAATCCGTCGGACTCGAGCACATCGATTCCGGTGAGTACGTGTCCGTTGCGCGACGCCAGGTGCCGCGCGCTGGCCTCGACTTCGTTGTAGCCGGTGATGGTGGCCAGTTTGCTGCGGCCCGGACCGGTCACGTCCAGATTCAATGCCGCAGCCACAGCGGTTGCCACGCGAGCGCGCAACGCGGTCACTCCGCCGTTGCGCGGACGGACTGTGTTGGTGAGAAGAATGATGTACGAGTTGGTGTAGGGATCAATCCATATGGAAGTGCCGGTGTATCCGGTGTGTCCGAAAGAGCCAACCGGCAGCAGCGATCCGCGGTTCGTGGAAAACGGAGAATCAATGTCCCAGCCCAGGCCGCGCTGGACCACCGCATTCGGCGGTTGCTGCGGCGTGGTCATTTTTTCGATGATGTCTGCCGACAGAATGCCCTTGCGATCGATCAACGCCTGCGCATAGAGCGCAAGATCGCCGGCTGTCGAAAACAAGCCGGCATGCCCGGCCATTCCGCCCATGCGCTGCGACGTGGGGTCCTGTACGGTCCCGCGCAGTATCTCGCGATCACCGATGGAAAGTGTTTCCGCAATCTTCGGCCGCCACGTCAACGGAGGCTGGAACCGCGTGTGCGTCATGCCCAGCGGCTGAAAAACATACGTGTCGGCATACTTGGCCAGCGACATGCCAGACAGCCGCTCGACCATCTCGCCCAGCACAAGAAAATTAATATCGCTATAGACGAATCGCGCTCCCGCCGGGTCCACCGGCTTCTCCGCATGGGCGCGGCGGAAGCCCTCTTCGCGCCCTTCCCAGGCGACTTTCAGGTCGAGGTCCGGCCGCAGTCCGGAATAATGGGTCATCAGATCGCGGATCGTGATCTGGTCTTTTCCATTCGCGCCGAACTCAGGTATGTAGTGCGCAACGGGATCGTTGAGACGCACCTGCCCTGTCTGCACCATATGCATCACGCTTGGCGCGGTGGCCACGGCTTTGGTGAGAGACGCGAGATCGAATACCGTATCGAGCGTCGTAGGCTCGCGCCTCGGACTTAGCGCCTCAAATCCAAATGCTTTCTGATGCACGATCCGGCCGTTGTGGCCAATGAGCAGCACAGCCCCGGTGATTTGTTGTCGATTGATCTCTTGTTGCACGAGGGCGTCCACGCCAGGGAGAGCAATTTCGGACGGCACCGGCTTGGACGGTGCAGGTCTGGCCGGCGCCTGCGTGGTTGCTAAGGGAGCCAAGGCCCAGATGACAAGGCAAAGCACAAGAGCCGAAAAATTACGCACGAATTTCATCTCGCACCTGAGTGTGTTATAAACCGAAAACAAAAGCAACTATCAGCTTGGTTCGGACCAAACAATATTTTCAGCCCACTCCAAGACGCGTTCGACGGACAGCACGGGCAGTTCCAACGCGCTTTTGACGTTTTGCAGTCTGGAATTGAGCAGCGGGCATTCCCGGGAGCGTCCGTCGCGATCACGCACCGCGGGCGCCTCGTGGCTTTACATGGACTGGGGCGATTTACATATGACCGCGACTCTTCCAGGGTCACGCCGCAAACCATCTATGATTTGGCGTCGGTCACCAAAGTTGTGGCGACGACGACGGCTTGTATGACTCTGTATGAGCGCGGGATTCTCCATCTGGAGCAACAAATTGCGGAAACTCTACCCGAGTTTGCAACAGCAGATGACAGCCGCCGCGAAGGTGTTACGTTTCAGATGTTACTGGCGCATTCTTCCGGGCTGCCCGCTTATCTAAGACTTTTTGAAAGCGCCCACAATAATGATGAATTAGTGCACCATGCAGCGAATGTTCCGCTCGTGGCTGATCCAGGAGACCATGCCGAATACAGCGATATCGGATTTATTCTGCTGGGAGTTGCGCTGGAAAGGCTGACGCGGGAACGGCTCGACGTATTTTGCAAGCGCGAGATATTTGATCGCCTTGAAATGGGACGCACTTTCTTCAACCCATCACAAAAACCGTGGAAAGTTTACATCCCACCCACGGTAGACGACCAAACCTTTCGCCACCGAGTCATTCAGGGCGAAGTCCATGATGAAAACGCCTGGGTGATGGGCGGCGTCTCGGGCCATGCGGGCGTGTTCGCTCCGGCACGAGATGTGTCAGCCTTTACACACTGCATGTTGTCCGGTGGAGCGCCTTTGGTCCAACCGGAAACCATACAACTCTTCACCCGCCGACAGCCAACACCCGCAGGAACTTCCCGCGCCTTAGGTTGGGACACACCGTCTCAGCCGTCACAATCCGGCCATTACTTCTCGGGTTCTTCCTACGGCCATCTGGGCTACACCGGCACGTCACTTTGGATTGATCCCGAACGCCAACTCTCTGTTACGCTGCTTACGAACCGCACATGGCCCGACCGCCAGTCGCAGCGGATCAAGGAAATCCGGCCTGCATTCCACAACGCAGTCATCGAGGCATTGAAGTGAGCACACGAAAGCTCGGCACCGAGCAGCAGAATCTCGCATCCGCTGAATTGGACACCAAGTCCGCTCTGGAAATCGCGCGCATCATCAATGCGGAAGACCACAAGGTCGCGGACGCAGTAGAGAAGGCCCTGCCGCAGATTGCGCGCGCCATTGACGCTATTGCGCTGGCTATCCGCAATGGCGGACGCCTCATCTACGTTGGCGCTGGAACCAGTGGACGTCTGGCCGCACTCGATGCATCAGAATGTCCGCCCACCTTTAATACCGATCCCAACACCGTGCAATACGTGATTGCCGGAGGCGCCACCGCCCTCGCCGCCGCGACCGAATCCAGCGAAGACTCGCGGCCTATGGGCGAGCGTGACATTACGAAACGCAGACCCGGGAAAAAAGACGTAGTAGTCGGGGTAGCCGCCAGCGGACGCACCCCGTACACGATCGCCGCCGTCGAATATGCGAGAAAGAGAGGTTCCAAGACCGTGGCCGTCGTCTGCAATCCCAACTCCGAACTCGGACGGACGGCGGAAATCGAGATCGTGATCGACGTTGGCCCGGAAGTACTTTCCGGATCCACCCGCATGAAAGCCGGCACCGCCCAGAAGATGGTACTCAACATGCTTACTACAGGGGCGATGGCACGCCTGGGATACGTTTACGGCAACCTGATGGTCAACGTCCACACCAGGAACGAAAAGCTGGTGGAACGCGGGCTGGGGATCCTGGAACAGATCACCGGCGTCGACCACCAGACGGCAGTACAAGCCCTGAAGGCATCTGGTAATCAGGTTGGGGTGGCCTTGATCATGATCAGGAGCGGCCTCGGTCCGTTCCGGGCGCAACAGAAGTTAAAGCGGGTCAAGGGCAACGTCCGCAAGGCAATGCAGAAGGAGTAATTTACAATGCAACCATCCAGGCAATGGCCCGGCGCGAGCGCAAAAGTCGTGGCCATGAATAACCCTTGGACCAAACGCGCATTTATGGATAAATTTGTAATTCGTGGCGGCAATCCTCTCGTTGGTACCGTTCGCATTGGCGGCGCAAAAAATGCCGCGCTGCC
>PLJN01000001.1 GCA_003140235.1 Acidobacteriaceae bacterium | reverse complement strand
TAGGCAATACGCTGGTCGCGGTCCCGAAGGGCGAATAGATGACTGCATAAGGTTTCGATCTCCTCGCCGCTGAGTGCGGGAATTTTCTTAGTTGCCAGCATCTCATCGATGGTTATGAGCACTTGGTCTAAAGGCGAAACCCTTTTCGTCGCGCACAAGAACTTTGGGCTGCACGCCGCTGACCCCCCATGTCTGGCTCAATCAGAGTGGGCCACCCGGTTGAAGCAGTGCTACTTTTCCAGCCGCCCCTCGACAATGATCGCCTTGGCAGTAAACGGGCGCAAAGTCACTTTAACTTTCTCCTCCCCGATGCTCAATTTGGGCAACGGAATGACCTGCATGCCTTTGATAGGCGGAATCTGCAAGGGGAACTGATTGGGTATGCCAGCAAGAATTCCACTAACGTCCACAACGGAACCCGCTGCTCCAACAAGCGGACATTTCAAGGCAATCCTCGGAAGATCATGCGATAACAGGCTGGACAAGCTTGGAGAGTAGCTGGCAGTGACCTTCCCTGCCTGCAGGTCATAAGAGATATAAGCATCCTCTCCAACCTGCTCCACGGTCACCGGTGAAGAGACGCTCCAACGGGGCGCGCTAATGCCTGCCGTAAAGCCATTATTGAGGTTAAGATCCAAGAAACATATCGCACGGCCCAGACCCCTGCGAGGCGAAAACCCAAGCGCGAGATTGCCATTGGCTTTACCGGATGCATCCAGATCAAGGTTGACACTCGCTAAGTGGTGAGAGAGTGCCAAACGTGAAAGGCATATTTGCGCGCTGGCGTTGATAGATACTTGAGCAGTAACGTCTCCAACCTCTCCTGCAATCGCTGCATTAAAAGCGGTCTTAGCCGCCTCGCAACCGGCTTGCGTGGTTGCCTGCCCCGTTCTGCATACCGCTATCTTTGCATCGCGAGCTCCTATGCATGCTGCGAATTCAGCATCAAACGCGACATTCTTAGCTGCTTCCACACCCTTGCAAGGAAAGTTAAACTTGCCGCAATGGTCGTCCGCATGATTATGTTGGCAGTGAATTTCGCAATTTGTCGGATCCTGCCTGCAGTTAGCGCTGTCCGGGGCAATAGAAATCATCTTGTCCAATGGCGGTACGTTGATAGCCGGAGCTGAGATTGCAGCGCATGGCGCCGCCTGCTCCACAACGCCAGCTAAGGTGCTGGCTATCAGATCCTCGTTTACTGCTACCAGCTCAGAATCACCAAGGCTCGATAGGTCAAATTGTGTTTTCAACAAATCATTAAAGCGGTCATCGATCTCCTTGAACGTCGCCTGCTGCAACGGGCTTGCGGGCAAGTCGACGGCAGATTTCGGCAGTACCTGCAGCAGGACGGTTAGTTTATCGTCGGCAATTCTCCACGCAACGCCGGTCAGCTTGTCGGGGACGGGAATCGGGTTTGCACTGATTGTTGCGTTTACTTTTTGATGATCGATTTGGAAGGAGAAAGACTTGTCAAGGTTAAATGGCTTTTTGGCAAGCTCCGGAATCGAAATGCTGGCTAACTTGCTCCGGGACAGGATACCTGAGACGTTATCCTTAAACGCGTTTAGCAGCGCCACTAAAGGCTGAACGAGCAACGTAGCTTTGTAATGGCCGAAAACCTTTAGGTTATTCACTTCGACCGTCGAAAGCGCCGGTAACAACTGCAGGTCCATTGCAGGAGTATCTGCCAGATTGATTGCGTTGACGTCTGGGTTTTTGAACCCTGCGAAAACAACAATGGAACCCGAGGCCTCTGGCCTCCATGTGGCTATAAATTTCCGCACGTTGGCATCCGCACCGGCGTCACTCTCTGAAAATTTATGGTGGAATTCCAGGCTGATCTTCAGCAGTTGCTGCGTACCCACTAAGCTCAATTTGGTGACGCCAACTTTGTGGAGTTCCTCATTGAGGAGGACCTGTGCGGTGTCTGAGAGATTAACCTGAGCTAGGATCGTGGGCGTCTTGATCGCAGAAAGGGCCTTCGCCGTCGAATCGACAGCGATTTGTCGCTGCTGATTCTCGTTAATCGGAGGGAACTTACTGTTAACTGCCCTCCGCAGGGCGCAACCAGATAGGGAAACGACCATCACAACGAGTAGCAGTGAACATCTTTTCACGTAAGGCTCCTTTAGGATTGAGCAGTGGTTAATAGTAACCCAAGCCCAGACTACGGAATCTTTTGTTTTTTAGATATGCAAGAACCATCTCATGCGAAATCGCGCCGCATTTTTGTACAGCCCGAATACGAGCGGTTTTTTCTGTTCGCCGCGAATCAGAAAAATGCGGCTGGCAATACGTTCGGGAGGAATGACGGGCGGTGGTCTGGCCATCGCCGGATTCTGCACGAGCACGGAAAACTGTCAAGACCTTTGCCGGACAATGCGCCAGGTCCACATCACAATGGTCGGCGTCAGCGGCCGGGGCCTCGGGGTTTTCCGCGCGGCCAATGGGGGTGGAGGCGCAGGGGAGGTTTTGGCGGCGTTGGCGGTTTTGAGAAGAACATCGACGAGAAGAAATCCGGCATCGGCGGTATGAGCGCAGCATTGCCCTTCATGGCGCCCGAAGTCCTTGGAGGTGTCTGTGCGGCTTTGTTGAAGAAGCGGCTCAGCATTTTCGGTGACAGGAAGAGAGAGCGGACGGACGTGGGTGGTGTGGTGATCGCTTCCGCGCGTGGCTTTCGGAGTTTTGAGAAAAACATCGAGGAGAAGATGTCCGGCATCGGCGGCATGAGCGCCGCCGTGCCCTTCACGATGCGCGAAATCCGGGGGTGCGCCTGTGCAACCTGATTGAAGAAGCGGCTCAGCTTTGGTCGCAGGAAGCGAGAGCCGCTCAGAGTGTGCGTGGGGGCGGCCGTTCCGGGCCGTCTCTGGTGCGTTCCTCTTCAAGCTGCCGCTCGCGTTCTTCGAGTTCAGCCTGGAGCTTGCGGGCAGTTTCCTGCTCGCGGACGTAGCGGTCGAGGTCCTCTTTGGTCCTCTGCGCGTGGTCGCGGAGTTGTTGTTCGTGCCGTTCGGTAAGATTATCGAGGTCAATGTCCCGCGTCTGTTCCAGCATCCCCTTATATTTGTCACGCTCTGTTTTTTGCCGCTCCTCAATCTCGTTTTGGCGACGCTCGCGCTCCGTGTCGCGTTCCTGGGCGAGCTTTGGATTCCACCACCGCTGGATCGTGTCGATAACGCGGTCGAGGCCTTCGCGTGACCCGTTCTCCCGCGCGAAGCGGGCGCGCTCGGCCTCCTGCACGGCGTCGCGATGGCCCATTCTTTCTGCCATGTCCCTGTTGAGAATGTCGCGGGTGTGCTGGAATTCGGCGTCGTGGCGCTGGCGCATCTCCGCCGCCTCGCGGACTTGGCGTTCGGCAACCACCTTTTGAATTGCCTGAATCTCAGCCGGTGAGAGACCCTTCGCTTTTTCGGGGGGTTGTGACGGCTCGGGCGGAGCAGGTTCGGTCTGTTTCTCTGCTGCTTGCTTTTTTTCGTCGTGGTTTTGGTGTTGGAGTTCCCTGGCCTGCTCGACGGTCGGGAGCGTCTGCGGGTCGATGCCCGTCATGAATTCGCGCAGCTCGGCGGGCTTGTTGCCGCGAATCTGGCGGCTGAGGCTGTAAATTTCTCCGGCTTCGTCGACGAGCACGAAGCCACGCTTGTCGCCCTTGGCGAGGATGTAGCCCTGCTCCTCGAGTCCGGCCTTGAAGGCTCGGGCGCTGTCGGAGGCTTGTTTCAGGGCGGTGATCTCCTCCTTGCGCCGGGCGGGATCGATCCCGGTGCGCTCGGCCTGCTGGCATTCGTCCTGGGTCATCTCGGCGCGCGGGAATTCCGGCTGCTTGTCCCGGTCGCGCTTGGCGTGCTTGCCCGGCACGAATTCATGCCCGAATTCCAGCTCCATGCGCTTGCTCGCCTCCTCGTGAGCGAGGTAGTTGTAGCTGTCGGAGTGGAGCTTCATGGTGTCGATGTCGGTGCGGGGCCAGACGACATGGAGGTGGGGCCGGTCCTCGCCGCCGTGGAGGACGACGGCGCGCTGCTGGTCCTTAAGCCCTAGCTCCTCGCCGAGGATGTCGGCGGCGCGTATCCATTGCTCGGGCGTCATGGCGTAGGTGGCGGCGGGGCTGATCTGGGCGTGGTACAGGCCGTCCCGGCCCTGCTTCGTCCCTTCCGCGAGGATCTGCCAGTCGCGGAATGTCCGGACGAGCTGGGCGGCGGCGCGTTCCCGGCCGGGGGTTTCAGGGGTGGCCCAAGGGGATTGCAGCTCCAGCAATTCCGTGTATTCGTTTTTGTCGGCGGAGGCGTAAAGCCGCATGAGGTAGTTGCCGAGTTGCGTGGGACCGGCGCGGGCTGCTCCCTTGACGATCATGGTTCGGCTCCCGGCTTCTTCCCGAGCGCCTCACAGATGCGGGAACATGCTTGTCTGCAAGCCACGAGGGCGTCCTTCAGCTCCGGCGGGCATGGTAACTTGCCGACATTGAAGGCGCGGGCGATCTGGTTGAGGTTGTTGCCGGCCCGCCCAAGCTGACCAAGACCCTGCTGCAGTGCAACATGGTCGGCGGGCGGGCGGCGTTGGGCGCGGGGTCCGGCATCGCCAAGGGCGGCGGCGCGCATGAAGGCGGCGACGGCAAGGCCGGCCTTATCGGCCTTGGCGGAGATGGCGTTGAACTCTTCCTCGGTCCATCGGACGAGGGATTGGCGGATGCGCCGCCGTTTGTCGCTGCCTGCCATGACGCGTCCTTTCACGTTGGCATGCGCCTCGATTTCCTGCCCGGTTCAGGGGCGGCACGTGCCCCTGATCGGTCCAGCCAGAGGGCTGGTCCAGGTCCGGGAGGGATACTCCCGGTCGTGGGTCCAGGGGGCGCGAAAGCCCCTGGTCAGGTCCAGGCGGAACGGCCTGGTGGTGTCGCAGAGGCAAGGCCTCCGCCGCGCGACTCGTACTCTCCCGTCGCGCGGGGGGTGCAGGGGGATTGGAAATACCCCTGCTCTGGGGGATGCAACGGGGGGCGAAGGTGCCCCCTTGCCAAGCTGTGGGGTTACACCGCACATGGCTTGCAAAGCACGCTATCGCGTGCTGCGGCTCTTTCATTACCATAATATCATCGACCGATTGAGGAACAGTTAACATCGGTCTCAGCAGTGGGAAGCTTCCCGTTTATGTAACACATTATAACATGATTCGCCGTTAATATGGGTCTCTAGCCGCGGATTTTGCAAGTGCATTTTTGCGTTTTAATTTCTTGAGTAAAAACAGACAGTTGTGAGCTGCAGCATAAAGATTCAGGGCAAAGGAGGGCGTGTCCATTTTTTAAGGATGGGCTTTTCTTGATATGCACGCGGCCTTGGCCGGTGCTATGGTTTTATTAATCTTCGCAAGGGAGACATGGGTCTCTTCGCGGTCTGATCGGCCCTGTAGGTTGATTGGGCCGGCCGCATGATAGGGTTCGGTCAAAAGAGAGGTGCCGCCATGGTTAACTCGATGTCTTGGCAGGGCTGAACCTGCCAGCATCATCCATATTCTCGCGGTCACCATCCCTTTCGTCCCCTCG
>PLJN01000164.1 GCA_003140235.1 Acidobacteriaceae bacterium | reverse complement strand
GTGCAGCGGCAGAGATTGCCTTCGAGTCCGTGCCGGATCTCTGCTTCCGTGGGATCAGGATTGCGTTCGAGCAACTGGGCCGCCGCTACGATCATGCCCGGCGTGCAATATCCGCACTGCAATCCGTGTTTGTCCCAGAAACCCTGCTGGACCGGATGGAGCTCGCCGTTTTGCGCCAGACCTTCAATGGTTGTGACCTTGGCGCCGTCCGCCTGCACGGCGAGTATGGTGCACGACTTGACCGCCAGGCCATCCACCATCACGGTGCAAGCGCCGCACAGGGAAGTCTCGCAACCAATGTGGGTGCCGGTCAGGTTAAGCGCATCGCGCAGATAATGGACCAGCAACAGGCGCGACTCGACCTCGCTTTGGTGTGCAGTGCCATTTACAGTGACTTGAATTTTCTTCTTCATGGACTACTCTCTCCAGCCGCAACAGTGAACAAGAATGCGGGAAAATCTTAAAGCAAGCGTCAGGATTAGACCATAGGGAGATCGCTAGGGGGATCGCCGTCATCGCGCGTCATCGCCGTCATCGGAAAAGACAAGATCGCCGGAATTGCCAAAATCGGGTAATTGCCAAAATTGGCAGGCGGGGAGAAGCCCAACCACGACAACAATCTTCCCCCGTCCCCCGATCACGGCGATGTCGGCGATCCCCTACCCCCCTCCCCCTTGATCCCAATGATCCCAATGTTTAATGGACTTGAGCGATCTGCCCGCAAAAAGCCCAATAAAAATGAGCCTCCCTGCGATTTCAGCTCGATCATTTTGGGGGTAATTCCTTCCAGATCCCAATGTCTAAAGGACTTACGGGTTTGCCTCTGTCTGGCCAATGGCCAACTGCTAATGGCCAAGGGCTTCTTTTCTCCTAACTGCTTGATTTTAAAAGACCTTCTGGCAGTCCACCTGGGCGGGCCGGTTTTCGATTTAAAGGAACGCGGATGGTACCGCGAGATCATGGAGAACGTCAAAACGTCAATGCCTAAATTGTCCATGTTTTCAATGGATTACGTGGGGCGCTTTTTGCGCCCTTTTGGGACGCCGCTTGACGCTTCGCCCGGCGGAACCTAGTAGGGGCCGTTGCCGGTCTAGGTTTAGGGCCTCTTTGAGCGCGTTCATTTCCTTTACTGGTCTCCTCCGGCGGTCGCATGCTGCAAATAGAAGATGTTCGTCCGGGGTCGTCCCGGTATTCTCTTGCTGCGCACGCATCGGACGCATTACTCTGGTGTTGTACTTATGTCCGAACAAGAAGTTACCCAAGGCTGGCAAGAAGCAGTCCGGCGAATTGAGGAGGCCAAAGAGTCCAACGCCACTTCGCTCGACCTCGCCAGCCTCAACCTCACCGCTATCCCGGACTCCCTCGCTCAGATAGAGAAACTAAAAGTCCTGAGTCTCCGCAACAACCAACTCACCATCATACCGGAATTCATAGCGCAACTCGTATTGCTTGAGATTCTCGACCTCAGGCAGAACAAGATCACCGTGATCCCCGATTTCGTCGGCCGGTTAACTAATGTGAATCGCCTCGACCTCCAGGAAAACGAAATTGCCACTATTCCGGCCTCGCTTGGGCGTTGCGAGAATCTGCACCTTCTAGATATCTCCGGTAACGAAATCAAGGACATCCCGGACTTCTTGGGTCAACACCCCGGTTTGGTTCTGCTCGCCCTCAATAGAAACAAGATCACAGCGATTCCAGACTCTCTCGCCGACTCTGCAACTCTCGCCTTAATGCTTCTTGCTGGTAATCTGATCACCGTCATCCCTGACTCCATCGCCAAACTCACCAACCTACGGATGCTTTACTTACCCCGTAACCAGATCGCCGTTTTCCCAGACTTCATCACCGGACTCAAGAATCTCGAGCACCTGGACATTGGAGACAACCAGATCACCGAGATCCCCGAGTTGGTAGGCCAGCTTACCAAGCTGGAGAATCTCGACCTCAGTAATAACCAGATCACTTCCGTCCCGGGTTCCCTCGCTCAACTTGCCAAGCTGTCGAACCTCGACCTTCATGGCAATCAGATGACCGATTTCCCGGACTCCATCACGCGGCTTGCGGACCTGAAGGGACTCGACCTTAAGAAAAACAAGATCACTGCTATCCCGGACTCCCTCGCCAAACTCGCCAACCTGCAGCACCTCGACGTCAGTAACAATCAGATCAGAGTCGTCCCTGATTCTCTCATCCAACTCACAAATCTGAAAGACCTTAAGCTTGACGGCAATCCCCTGCCCGAAGAACTCTTTGCTGCCCTAAAGGGTGGAGTCCCAAGTTTTTTCCGGTATCTGGCATCCACGGCAGTCCGTAAGGTTTATCCCCGAACGGTCAAGCTGGTTCTCTTGGGCGAACCCAAGTCCGGCAAGACCACCCTTGTTGAGGCGCTTAATGGCAATGCGCAGCCGTGCGACGAATCACGTTTAGAAACCATCGGGGTGAACGTAGTCAACATCGAGAAGTCGCACCCGGCAGATAAACAACCGATGTATCTTTCCGCTTGGGACTTCGCCGGCCAGCACATAGAGCACGCAACGCACCAGTTCTTTCTCACGGAAAACGCCATCTATCTCATCCTGTGGAACGCCCGCCAAGGAACCGAGGCCGGTAAACGCGACCTCTGGTATTGGCTGGAGTTGCTGAAAATGCGCGTGCGCGACCCGAAGTTTCTTCTAGTGGCTACCCACACCGAGCTCACTCCTCCGGACCTGAATCTCTCCGAGATTGAACGATCATACAATGGGTACCAGGGTCACTTTCCAATCGAGTTGAGCAGCCTCAAAGGGGTAAGTTCCCTGGAGACAAAGATTTTGGAACTCGCCGCGGCCTCGCCATCTTTGCGGGCCGGATGGCCGTCAGAGTGGCTTGTCGTTCGCGACGCAATCCGCAAGGTTCGCCAAGGGCAACCTCACATGACCCCAGCGGCCTTCAGAATACTGATGAAAAAGAACGGCGTAACATCGCCAGAGGAGCAGACGGACCTTGCCGGTCAACTTCACTATCTCGGTGAGATACTCTACTTCCAGGAACGCGATGAACTTTCCAGCTTGGTCATCTTGAACCCAGAATGGGTGACGGAGCTCATTGCCTTAGTGCTTCGCAGCAAAGAGGTAAGAAAACATAACGGGATCCTGCGCAAAGAAGACCTCAAAGAACTATGGAAGAACGCCAAGCTGACGCCGAAGATTCGAGAGCACCTCATACACCTGATGGACTGGTTCGATCTGACGTGCTCCACTGGCCAGCGAACCGACATGGGCATTGTGGTGGAGGCGCTGCCCTACTCTAGCCCGGATAGCCTGAAGCAGATCGAACTTGCGGCAGGGCGTCCCCAAATGGAGATGATCTTCCGGTTTCCCTCCATCCAGCGCCATTTGCCCCCAGGGATACCCACGTGGGGAATCGCCCGCGCGCATCGCTTCTCAAAATGCACACCGTGGCGTGACGCCGCGGCCTTTGCAGACGGCGATACCAAGAGCGAAGCCCTGATTCTCTCGTCTGATACCGCAAAAGAGGTTCGACTACGAGTTGCCTCTGACTATCCGCCATTTTTCTTTGGCCAGCTACAGGCGATTCTGCTGGATACCTTCAAGCGTTATCCCGGAGCAGAGCCCGAGCGGAGACTCCCGTGTCCCTGCAAGCCGGGATGCCCTATTAGTTATCCTTATGAAATCGTTGTCAAGCGAAGGCAGCATAGCTGGCCGTATGTAAGCTGCGAGAAGTCAGGCGACGATGTGGCGGTTGAAACGCTGCTTAGTGGTGCCAGGCGGCCAGATACTGCAGAGGGCATTCATGCGCTGCAATCAGACATGCGCCGCATTGCCACGGAACAGCTCCGCGCTCGGCGGGAAGGTATGGAAAAGACCTGTCCATCCGTATTTACCCTCGTTCCCAGCCAAGACTTCAAGCAGTTAGAGACGTGGATCGAGTCCGTTACCAAGGCAGAAGAACTTGAGCTTGCCCTTTACTGCGAGCATGATTCCGGCTGGCACCCCACCCAGCACAGCCTCTATCGTTTCACGCCGGATCAGAAATGGTTCGACTTGGTCAAGAAAGGCTGGAACAAGCTGGTGAGCGTTAGTAAACATGTCGGTCCGCTAGCCAAGACCGTTGGTATAGCAAGCGGAGTACCTTGGCTAGAGGTTGCACGCCTGGGCATAGAAAAATTGCCCGAGGTCTCGCGCCCGTCCCTAGACACATTCTCCGAGGCACTCGGACAGAAGGCTCAGCCCGAATTCATCGACATTGAAACCCGCTACTTACTGGAACAACTTATCGACCATCTTGATTCGCAACGCGCGGCCATCACACCCAAGAACGGTGGATTACACCCTTACATCATCGATGATGGCCGCTTGCTCTGGCTGTGTCCGGACCATTTAAAGCGGTATCGAGGGCGGGCATAACAGTTCTTCGCCCGTATCCCAGAGGTCGGCTACCTATGCTGGACGCGTGTATTACGCACAACGATCCCGGCGGGTGACCGTACGTCGGCAAAACCGGCGAGATGCAGTGAATGAAAGAGTGAAGGACAGCGAACCACACCGGCCTCGAGTCATGCGGCGCGGGAAGGAACATGGGTGAGCGCGGCGGGTGGCCCAGAGTTTCCGCCGGATGTCTAAGCTTTGGTTTGATTTTTCGGCGCCTCACGACATTGAGGGTGCCCTGTCCTTCGCGGTTTTTGCGAAGGGCTGGATTCGAGGATGTGAGCATCATATTTTTGCTTATCCCACAGGCAACGTGTCGCGACTACGGCGCTAACCTGTGGCGCGCCTCTGGCGCTTGGACTCTGGCCGAACCTACGATTTGAGGTGTCGCCGATTGGTTGTCTTGCCGATTGTTGTTTTAAAGACGCGAGAGGATAGAGCAGCCGTGTTCACAATGAGGTTTTGCCAGACTTCTTAGCCGCAGCCCATCTCTCCTTTGCAGCATTCGACATTCTCTTCCGGGCTGCTGCCGAGAGTCTGCGTCTCGGTTTTCTTCCTGTGGTGGTGGTCTGACGTGTTGGTCCCGGCCGCCTGCCCCGTCTTCCATCGCCTACAGATCCTTCGAGGGCAGTTATCGCATTACTAATCCTGTCGCGCTGTGCTCTGAGATTGTTCAAGATGCTGTTGATGTCCATAGGAGTATTTTATATCAAAGTCCCTTGAGTAAAGCAGGTGGCCGTGCGGGTTGCGGACGAAAGATTTGTGGGCAGGGAAGTGGGTGAGCATGGCACTCACCCACGTTGCAAGCAACTACCTGCCTGCGGGAACGTAAACTCTGTCCTGGGTTGCTAATTCCGCGTTGTGTACTTCGGTTTCCAGTTTGATGTGCCGGTATTCCGCTTTGTCGCCGGCTCTGATCAGGAAGGTGAGCTTGAACTGGTGCCGCAGCCGGTCTGCGAACTCATCGAGAAACGGCCGGAAAGAGATCGGCGTTTGGGAACCCTGGGTATAGGATTCTGCGCCGGTTGCGTCGGCAAGCTGCGACAGGTTCGACTGGCCCAGGTTGAAGCGCCAAAAAGTATGACCGAAGTGGCCAAGGTGTGTGGCATAAATCGAATAGACCTGCACGCCGGCGCGTTGTGCGTGCTCGATGGCTTCATTCAGATAACTGTTGTCCGGGCCTTCCTGCAATTCATCAATGCCGGAAGTGATCATCAGGATTTCGTGCCGGCTCTTCGTCTGCGGCCAGCGCTTGATCAGGTCCGTAACCGACAAATAAGGACTGCTTCCGGTCAAACCCGAGGGAATTCGCAGCGCTTTTGCGGCCTGGGCATGGTCGGTGGTGGGGTCTTGACGGACATCGACCGTACCGTTGTGCATGTAGCCTACGCCAACGGCGGTGGTTGCAGGCAACTCGTTGATGAATTTGCGGAGATCATCCAACTGCGATCCTGGATCGGTGGCCTCGTCAATGAGCAGGAACAATTCCAGCCCGGCGTCGTTGCCCTGGAATGGGACCCACTCCGTGACCTGCAGGCGGTCTTTACCCTGAAGAACTTTGACATCCTCTTTGTAAACCGTGGGAACATCTTTGCCGTGCCTGGCTTCCACAGACACCACAACACTCACGGGGACGGTTCCCGAGGCTGCCTGCTGCGCCCATCCGGTCCCCAACGCGAGTGCGAATGCCAGTAAACACGAAATATTGCGGGTTCTCATAAATCCTCCACTGTCCTCTTAGATGCCTGATCTCGGGTTTAGATGAGGTTTGGACCCGAAAGTTGGATTCTGATGATGCACTCAAGAGTTGACTTCTGGCTGTCCGGTATAGCACAATATTGAACATGTTCAATATTCGCAAGAACCCAGCCCGGCTTCATATCGTGATTCCCGGAGGCAGCGGTCAAGTTGGACAAATCCTCGCCCGGCACTTCCACGGCCAGGGACATGAAGTTACGGTGCTGGCCCGCAAGATGTCGGCGGCGCCGTGGCGGGTGGTTGTTTGGAACGGCCGGGAATTAGGGAACTGGACGGAAGCAATCGAGTATGCCGATGTGGTCATCAATCTCGCGGGCCGCAGCGTGAATTGCCGCTACAACCCGGCCAATCGCCGAGAGATCAAAGATTCCAGAGTACTGTCCACGCGAGTGATCGGCCAGGCCATTGCCCAGTCCGTGCACCCGCCGAAGCTTTGGATGAACGCTAGCACGGCAACGATTTACCGCCATGCCCTGGACCGCCCGATGGACGAAGCGACCGGGGAACTCGGCGGCAACGAACCCGGCGCGCCGGACACCTGGAATTTCAGCATTGACGTGGCGAAAAGCTGGGAGCAGGCATTCTTTGCAGCCGCTACTCCCCACACACGAAAGATCGCTCTGCGCAGCGCTGTCATCATGAGTCCAAGCCGGGGCGGACCGTTCGATCTTCTCCTGACTCTGGTGCGCGCGGGCCTAGGAGGAAAAGCAGCGTCGGGAAAACAGTTCGTTTCGTGGATTCATGACGCGGATTTTGTTCGGGCGATCGAGTTTCTTATGGCGCATGAGGATATGGATGGTTGTGTCAACATTGCGGCTCCTCATCCGCTGACGAATTGCGACTTTATGCGGGAACTGCGCCAGGCATATGGAACAAAGATTGGCCTACCGGCCTCGAAGTGGATGTTGGAATTGGGAGCATTTTTTCTGCGGACCGAAACAGAGTTGATTCTGAAAAGCCGCCGCGTGGTGCCGGGACGATTGCATGGCGCTGGCTTTGAGTTTATGTTTTCCGATTGGTCGAGCGCCGCGCGGGATCTGGTGAAACGCCGGCGTGCGACATGAAAGTGAAAAGCGTCGGACGAAATGAAGATCGAGACAGAGTACGCATCACCCATGCACCGAGCGCCATCGGCGCGACCATAGGGTAGCCCACGGTGGAGCCGCGCTTAGCGGCGTAACCGTGGGATGGAATAGAAAAAATTCAGAGCGCCGTAGGCGCGATACAGAGAATTCATCCGAATACATATCTTAGGGCAAAGGCATTCCGAGTTTGTTCTGCAGCGTCAACGACTCGTCATCGAAGCTCATTTTTTGTGGGTGTTTTTCCTGATTGTATCGGGCAGAGTGCCGCGCCTACGGCGCTCGGAATCCTGGGTGGAACATTTCCCACGGTTACGCCGCCAGGAGCGGCGCCACCGTGCTATCCTCTCGTTGCGCCTACGGCGCTCTGTGCTGGCTTGACCACAAACGCGATTACGGTTTGGTTTGCACTGAGAACAGATGTAATTACCGCCGGAATTATTTGTCCGACCCGCTCCACTGCCAATTCGCGTATTCCTTGCGCAATTCCATCTTGAGCAACTTTCCCGTGGACGTATGCGGCAACTCACTCACGAAAACGAAATCATCCGGCAGTTGCCATTTGGCGAATTTCGCGCCAAGGAAAGCTCGCAGTTCATCCGGGGTTGCGCTGGCGCCGCTCTTCAGTTGCACCACCGCTAGAGGCCGCTCTTGCCATTTCACATGCGGCGCTGCTATCACCGCGGCTTCGCGCACGGACGGATGGCTCATGAGCGCATTTTCCAAATCAGCCGAGCTGATCCATTCGCCGCCGGATTTGATGAGGTCTTTGCTGCGGTCTACGATCTTGATGCAACCTTCGGCGTCCATGGTGGCGACATCGCCGGTGCGAAACCAGCCGTCAGACGTCCAGCGGTCTTTCGATGCTGGAGCGTTGTAGTAACCCGCCGCCACCCATGGGCCGCGCACTTCGATCTCGCCGGGTGTCGTGCCATCGCATGGCGCTTCGCCGTCCGGCGTGGTGATACGAACGTCAACAAACGGAAGTGGCCATCCTTGCTTGGTGCGCACTTCGTACTGTTTTTCTTCCTGCCAGGTAGACATCGAAGGTCGCAGCCGGCTCACCGTGGCCATGGGAGACGTTTCCGTCATGCCCCAGGAATGGATGATGTGGAAGCCGTGGCGATCGAGTCCACGAATTAACGACTCAGGCGGCGCTGTTCCGCCGCAGAGAATGCGAACATCCTGCGGGAGCTTCCAGTGAGTTCCGCGCTCATCGAGAAGCGCCAGCATTGTCAGCCACACCGTGGGAACGGCGCATGTAATGGTGACGTGTTCCTGTTCCATCAATTCCAGAAGGCTTGCTGCGTCCAGTTGTGATCCGGGAAAGACCAGTTTCGCCCCGACCATGGCCGCGGTGTAGGGAAATCCCCACGCGTTCACGTGAAACATTGACGAGCCGATCAACAGGACGTCCCGTTGCGAAAGCGCGCAGGCGTCCGCGGAAGCCTGCATAAAACTGTGCAGCACCAGCGCGCGGTGCGAATACAACACGCCTTTAGGATTGCCGGTTGTGCCGGAGGTGAAGCACATCGATGCACCATCGTGCTCGCTCAAGCGAGGCGGCTCAAAATGTCCGCTGGCCTGCTGGAGCCACTGCTCATAATCCTCGTAGGGACCAGGTTGCGCCGGCTGGCCGTGACGGACAACGAAGATCCGCTCCAGCTTGATTTGTGACTCTATTTTTTCCAGCACCGGCAGCAGGACTTCGTCGACGATGAGGAAGCGGTCCTGAGCGTGGTTGACGATGTAAGCGATTTCGTCCGGATGCAAACGAAGGTTCAGCGGATGGAGAACTCCACCCGCGGCGGTAATTCCGAAATAGGCCTCAAAGTGGGCGCTGTGGTTCCACATCAAAGTGGCGACGCGGTCTCCGCGCTTCAGCCCGGCCGCGGTGAGGCACTCCGCCAGACGTCGTGCACGCTGATAAAAATCGCGAAACGTGTAGCGGTAGAGTGAACGGTCTGGACGGCGGGACACAATCTCCATATCGCCAAAATATTTGCCCGCGCGCTCCAGAATCGCGGAGAGCGTCAGCGGATAATCCATCATTGTGTGGGTCGTTGGAAGCGTGGTGTCCACGGGCTGGAATTGTATACCCGCGCGAACGCGTTCGTCCGAATTTGGCAGGCCGGTTCTGCTAGTTCGGGTTACGCTCCACGGCAGGCATGGAACTGGAAACGGACAGGGGGGCGATTTCCACGGAATGTCGGGTAGCTACACTGGCAATGCGGCTACGCAGCACGGCGCGGTCAAATGGCTTGGAGACGTAACTATCGGCGCCGGCTGCGTAACCCGCCTGAATGTGCTCAGGCTCCTTACGGCTGGTCAGCATCATGATGTAAGGCTCCGACGCAAAGCAATTCGTGCGGATCCACTCGCACAGCTCGATGCCGTTCATGTTTGGCATTTCCCAATCAACAATGCAGATGTGAATGCCCCCGGCCAGGAGCAGTGCCTGCGCTTCCTTGCCGTCTTTGGCGGACACTGCGTCATAGCCCCAAATGGTCAGAGAAGCCTCCATCAACCGTAGCGACACGGGTTCATCTTCCGCAATCAGTATTTTCAGTCTCGGCAATCAACACAACCTTGAAGACGTATTCTGGTCAATACACCTCTAAACGTTGTATCGGCAGCCAAATGGAAAACTTTAGCCCTACTTGCCGCCTAAAACCATCTTGGCGATGGTCTGGAGCTGCATGTTGGAAGTGCCTTCGTAGATNNTCCTTGGTGAAGCCGTAACCACCGTAAATCTCTACACAGAGTGAAGCCACGCGCTCCGCTACCTGCGAGGCAAACAGTTTCGTCATGGCCGCTTCTTTGACGAAATTCATTCCCGCATCTTTCATGCGCGCGGCGTTGTAGACCATCATGCGCACGGCCTCAATCTCCGTGGCCATCTGCGCGAGCTGGAATTGGACACCCTGGAACTCGGAAATACTTTTGCCGAACTGCTTGCGCTCCTGGGAATATTTGGCGGCGTATTCCCACGCGCCACGCGCCAGCCCGAGCATTTGCGCGCCAATACCGATGCGGCCTTCGTTCAGGGTCTCAATGGCAATCTTGTAGCCCTTGCCCACTTCGCCCAGCACGTTTTCTTTGGGCACACGACAATCTTCGAGAATCAGCTCACAAGTGCTGGAAGCGCGGATACCGAGCTTGTCTTCTTTCTTGCCGACGTTAAAGCCGGGAAAAGTCTTCTCCACGATGAACGCGGTAATGCCTTTGTATCCCGCAGACGGGTCTACGGTCGCGAGAAGAATAAAGACGCCTGCTTCTTTGGCGTTGGTGATCCAAAGCTTGCGCCCGTTGATCACATATTCAGAGCCCTTGAGCTCGGCGCGCGTCTGTAAGGCAAAAGCGTCTGATCCTGAGGCGGCTTCGCTCAAAGCGTAAGCGCCAACAGTGTCCGCGGCCATTTTGGGCAGATAGCGTTTCTTCTGATCGTCGGTGGTCCAGCGCAGCAGTGCGTTGTTCACGAGCGTGTTCTGCACATCGACAATCACGCCGGCTGAGGGATCAACGCGCGAGATTTCTTCCACTGCAAGAATGGAGTCGAAGAACTTGCCTCCGGCGCCGCCGTATTGCTCCGGGACTTCAATGCCCATCAATCCAAGCTGAAAGAATTGCGTGATCAACTCATGCTCGAAGACGCCTTTCTCGTCCATCTCCCTCACTTTAGGACGGATGGCTTGATCGGCGAACTGGCGCACGTTGTCACGAAATAGAATCTCGTCTTCAGTGAGCGCGAGTAAAGGTTGAGGCAGAGCGGCAATCTGTTCAGAAATTGCGGGCATGTCACGATCCTTCCGGGAGTCGGGGTCAACCAAAAATTGTAACACCTGCGACTTGACGCAAACCGCAAACGGAATTTCTAATTCCAACATGCGCGTTGCTTTCTTAGGATTAGGAATTATGGGACGGCCCATGGCCATGAACCTGGCCAAAGCCGGACACGAAGTCACCGTTTGGAACCGCACCTCGGGCAAAGATGTTCCCGGCGCCACAACCGCCGCTACTGCCGCCGAAGCAGTAAAGGGCAAAGAAGCGGTATGGATTTGTGTTTCCGACACCAAGTCCGTGGAGCAAGTACTATTCGGACCGCAAGGCGCCGCGTCAGCGCTGGAGAAGGGAACTGTCGTCGTTGACTCCAGCACCATCTCTCCGTCCTCCAGCGTCGCGTTTGCGAAGAAGCTGCGCGAGCAAGGCTGCGATTATCTTGATGCTCCGGTCACCGGCTCCAAAGTCGCGGCGGAAGCCGGCACGCTGATCTTCATGATCGGGGGCAATGCTGCGACCATCGAGCGAGTGCAACCGCTGCTGAAGAATATGGCCAAGCATGTGATCCACATGGGCGACAACGGTAAAGGACTCTCCGCCAAGCTGGCCCAGAACATGAACATCGTCTTCATCTATGAAGGCCTGTGCGAAAGCCTTACTCTCGCCAAAAAACTGGGCGTGGCGCCGGAAAAAATGTTCGAGCTGATCAGCGCTTCCATGATCCGCTCGGGAGTAGCCGAGTATAAGCAGCCATTCATTCTCAATCGCGACTACTCGCCTAACTTTCCGCTCCGGCTCATGCACAAAGACATTCATCTTATGCTGGACGCCGCCAAAGAAAACGGCGTCGACCTTCCGGGCCTAACCAAGATTGACGAAATCTACGAAGAAGCCAAACGCCGCGGCATGGGTGACCTGGACTACGCCGCGACGATCACGCTGATCGAAGAGCGTGCGGGGTTGAAGAAGGATTAGAATTCCTTTCCATGTCTGATATTTCCGCCACCGTCGCCAACGAACTCAGTCGCTATTACCAGGAGCTTGCCGATAAGATCACCGCACTGGTCGCGCCTCTCACCGACGACCAATTCTGGACGCGTCCTTATTCTTACGGCAACAGCATCGGCCATCTGCTGTTGCATCTCACAGGAAACCTGAACTATTACGTCGGGACCGAGATTGCGCACACGGGCTATGTCCGCGACCGGCCGTTGGAGTTTGCTGATCCCAGCCGCCAGCCCAAGGAAGTTGTGCTGAAAAATTTTTATCAGGCAATTGCAATGGTCCGCGCATCACTCGCCCAGCAGAAGGGAGACGACTTGTCCCTTGCCTACATCGCCAAAGGCATGGAGCACGCCGACACCAGGTTCTATGCCTTCCTCAATTGCGCTGCCCACCTTTCGCACCATTGGGGGCAGATCATCTACTTGTGCAAAGAGTTGGAGAAACCTGCTTAGGGTTTGAAAAATAAGACTATAGCGGAAGGCTCGTGTGGCACAGGCACTCTTGCCTGTGCTGTTTCCCTCAGAAGGCTGCGAGCACAGGCAAGAGTGCCTGTGCCACACAATCTTTGCTCACTCACAAGTTTGTGCCTAACCCTTCGGCTCCGCGACAAACTCATATCCCAGTCCTCTGACGGTAAGCAAATGGCGGGGCTTCGCCGGCTCCTTCTCAATGTAGCGGCGCAGGCGGACGATAAAGCGGTCAATGGCTCGCGTGTCGGTGTCTTCATGCAAGCCCCAAACCTGCTCCAATATTTCTTTGCGGGAGACTGGGCGTCCGTTGTGGCGGACCAGGTAGCGCAGCAGTTCGGATTCCATGAGCGTTAGCTGAAACATCTGATCGCCGCTGCGCAATTGCAGCCGCTGGAAATCTGCGGTTTTTCCACTAAATTTGAAGATGTCTGGTGAATCCTCCTGGGTCGTACCGTTCTGGCTGGTTCCCCAGTTCCTGCGCCGCAGCAAGCTTCCGATTCGCGCAATCAGGATGTCGAGGTTAAACGGCTTGGGCAGATAGTCATCTGCGCCGGCTTCGAATCCTTGTAAGACGTCTTCCGGCCGGCCGCGGGCGGTGAGCATGAGTAAAGGAATAAAGTTTTGCGCCGCTCGCAATTCGCTGGCTACGGCAAAGCCGTCTTTATCCGGCAGCATGACGTCGAGCACCATGGCATCGAAGATTTCGTGGTCCGTTAGCAGGCGTGTTAGTGCGTCTTCACCATTTTCCACGATCTCTACCGAATGGCCTTCGGCTTCCAGGTTGAAGCGAAGGCCCTTAGCGATATGCGACTCATCTTCGACGACCAGGATACGGCTCATACGCGGTACACCCTGGGCAGGCGGATACTGAACGTGCTGCCCCGGCCCTCGCCGTCACTTTCCGCGGTAACGTCGCCGCCGTGGCGCCGGACAATGGCCCGCACAATGAACAAGCCTAAACCCGTACCCTTCACCTGTGCAGTGGCGCGCGTGTGGACCCGATAGAAGCGTTTAAAAATGCGCTTGACCTCGGCGCGCTGAAAACCAACTCCGTTGTCGTGAACACGCAGCACCACGCTATCGAGGTCGGGAGTCAGGACATCCACTGTGATCTCGCGATTCGGCCCCGAATATTTGACCGCATTTTCCAGAAGGTTGGCCACGGCGGTGCGCAACTCCTCGCGATTGCCCATCAGCGTGATGTGACGGGGAGGCTCGCTCCCGAAATGCACAGCTTGCGTGGGCAGGTTGTGTCGCAGCCGCGAAAGGTCGAGGGCTTCTCGAACCAGGTCGGTGAAGTTCACTTCCTGCCAGTTCTTGCGCGCGTTGCGGTGGCGCACTTCGCCGGCTTTCAGGACTTGCTCCACTGTGCCCAGAAGACGGTCGGTGTCTTCGAGCATCAGGCGGTAGAAGTCGTGGCGGTGAGCGTCGTCCACGCGGCGGCGTTCCAGCGTTTCCAGATAGAGGCGAATGGAAGTGATCGGCGTTTTGAGTTCATGCGTGACGGCGTTGAGAAAACTATCCTGCTGTTCGTTGCGCCGGACCTCGCGCACCAGAAAGATTGTGTTCAGGACCATCCCGGCGATAATGCAGCCCAAAAAAATAATGCCCAGCACCAGCGGCACAACCTGGCGCCAGCTAATAACGATGTAGCTGACGCTGACCGCAATCGCCAGTCCCACCAGGAGCGCGCCCAGTGTGATGAAAAATGCGATTGCCTTGCCGCGGCTGGTAATGCGCATGACCATAGGCAAATTGTAGTGGATGGGGGCAAGCGGCAAGGAAACTCACTTCAGAGGCTAACTAAAACCCTACCACTGATAACGCTGAATTTGGGGCTGCTTGAAAAACTCTCGGCCCCAAAAAGTGCAGCCCAAGCCGAAAGGCCTGGGCTGCTTGAAAGACCGCGAAGTCTTAGTCGTCGCCGGAAGCGGCCGAAGGCGCCAGTTTTTCCACGCCTACTACGATTGAGGGTACGGGCTTTTCTTCAGCAGCGTGCTTGAGTTTCTGGATCTTGATGTCCCAGGCCAGGCCAAGAAGTTTGAGAATGTAAATGCCGTACCAGTTCAAGTCAACTTCCCACCAGGTCAGGCCGTGTTTGGCCGCCTGAGGATGCGCGTGATGATTGTTGTGCCAGCCTTCGCCGAATGTCAGAATGGCCACCCAGAAGCTGTTCTTGGAAGTGTCACTCGTCAGGAAGCGACGTGATCCCCACATGTGGGTCGCGGAATTTACCAGCCAGGTTGCGTGCAAGCCAATGACCGTCCGGAAGAAAATGCCCCAGAACATTACTTTCCATCCGCCAACGAGCAGCAGCAGAATGCCCAACGTAGTGATGGGAATCCAGTGCCATTTGCTGATCCACGTGTGAAACTTGTCTTTGCGAAGGTCGGGAATGTAGGGAAGCAGCGCTGATTGGTTGTTGTTGTGCATGACGCCTCCGGTCATGATCCAGCCCATGTGAGCCCACAAACCGCCGTCGCGGGGGGAGTGCGGATCGCCTTCCACATCAGTGTTCTGGTGATGAACCCGATGCACGGCGACCCAGAAAAATGGTCCGCCTTCGAGCGCCAGAGTTGCGCAAACGGTGAGGAAATATTCCACCCACTTCGGCGTCTTGTAACCGCGATGCGTGAGCAGCCGGTGGTAACCCATGCCGACGCCCAGACTTCCCGAAACCCACCACAAGACCATGGAGACAGCAAATACCTTCCAACTGAACATGAACAGTGATGCGATGGCGCCTACATGAAATGCCGCCATAATTAAAACGGTGGTCCAACTAATGGGTTCTCTAAACGTTCGGTCGTGCGTCACAGTGCTCACGTTGGCTCCTCTGCATGCTTACTGAGAATTTGCTTGCTGTTTGGGTATACGACTAAGTTAACAGCAGGGAATAGGGGCGTTTGTAATAGTTGTGTAATTTGGCGGAGGAGTGCCTGAAGAGTTCTCGGGGCTTCAGGATTAATGAGCAAAGCGGCGAGGCCGGTCGTGTTATAGCCCGTGATAAATTCCACCGTCGGCCAGTACGGTTTGTCCGGTGATATAGGATGCGCGCTCCGAGGCGAGCCACACGATCACGTCAGCGATCTCTCGAGGTTCGCCCAGTCGCTTAACTGGCGTCTCCGCCGCCCAGCGCTCGTAGATTGCTTGCGGCGTGGCTGCCGCAGCCAGAGCCACGACCCCAGCCAGTTCTTTAAGGCGCTCGGTTGTTGTGTAGCCCGGCGCCACGTTGTTCACCAGAATTCCGTCTTTGCCAAATTCGTTGGACAAGCTCTTGACCAACCCAACAACACCGGCGCGCACCGAGTTGGACATCACCAGATCAGTAACCGGCTGCTTCACGGAGACTGACGTGATGGTGATGATCCTTCCCCAGCGATGGCGCTGCATGTAGGGGATGACCACCTTGGCAAGATGGACCACGCTCATGAAATTCGTGTCGACGGCTTTGCGCCATTCGTCCGAAGTGATGGACAGAAAATTCTTGGCCGGAGGGCCGCCCGCGTTGGCGACGCATACGTCGATGCGTCCAAATTGCTTGGCAACTTGCTCGACAAAGCGGCTTACGGCTTCAGCATTGGTTACGTCCAGCGTTTGAGCAAAGATTTCAGCGCCGGTATCTTGACGGACTTTATCCGCGGCCTCGATCAAAGTTTTTTTCGTGCGCGCGCACATTGCCACTTGCGCGCCTTCGCGAGCGAAAGCCTCGGCTGTCGCCAGACCGATTCCCTGGCTGGAAGCAGCAACAATTACTCCGCGGCCTTTGAGTCCAAGATCCATTGATATTCTCCTGAAGAAGATCCGTCCCCGGATTATAGCTAAGCGCAACAGCGTTTATAATCCATGCAGCGTCTTGCTCCCGAGAGGTCCCTGTGTTCAGAAAACCAATCCTGTTTCTTGCCGTCCTGCTGCTCGTTGCCGGGCTGAAATTGCCGGCTGTTTCCGCTTTTTTGCGCCGCAATCCCGAATGAACCAGCCACCGCTCAACCCGAGCCCGCTGGAACGTGAGGCGGCGGAGCGCCGGGCGAGGGAAGCCAACAAGCAGCGTCAGGAAGAAATCCGGACGGACACCCAGAAGCTGTTCCAGCTCGCGACAGAACTGAAAGATGCCGTGGAGAAGACGAACGAAAATATGCTTTCGCTGGATGTGGTGAAGAAAGCTGACGAAGTGGAAAAGCTGGCCAAGAAAGTCAAAGAGAAAATGAGAGAAGGCACCGCCACGCCGCCGCCTCCCGCGAAAGAACCGCCACGCTGGGGAATTCCGCCGCAGTAAGCGGCGACATTCGTCCGAAAGTTTCTTTTTTCAAAGCATTCAATCTTTGCGGCTCGGCAACCAAAGCGAGTCAGGCGAGCGATAACGAATTCTCGGAAACCCGGAGTGGGTCCTTTGGAAACAAAACAATTCCGTGATCTGCTGGCAAAAGCGCGCTGGCCGGAAGCCGTAGCGGCGCTCAAAGGCCTTTCCGCCGGCGTTGCGGCTGACTTGATTGCCGCTCTGCCAGACGAGCAGCAACAAACTCTTTTTCGGCTGCTGCCGGTAAAGCTGGCCGCTGGCGTTCTGGGGCATTTTCCGTATTTCCATCAGTACATCCTTCTGCACACACGCCCGGCGGACGAAATGCGCCAGATCATCGACGCCATGCTCCCCGGCGACCGCATGCGGTTCTTCGACGAACTGCCGGAAGAAGCATGGCTGCGTCTGATGGACGAATTGGGTGGCTACGATGGTTCGACCCGCGAGGAACCCGCAACGGTCACAACTCTTCCCGCCGTGTCTGGCGCGACCGCACCCGAGAGCGTAGTCGTCCCCAAAGTTGTGACAGAAGGCGTGACGGAAACGCCGGCAGAAGCCGCCAGCGGTGATCCCATCATTGAGGCGCGTGGCGTAGAAAAAGTTTTTGTGCAGCCCGACGGCCAGCGCGTGCAAGTCATTGCGCCGCTGGATTTGTCGGTGTACCCGGGAACGGTGGTCGCGTTGCTGGGCGCGTCCGGATGCGGTAAGTCAACGTTGCTAAGAATCCTCTCCGGATTGGCACAGCCAACTTCGGGAGATGTTCGCTGGCACGGGCGTCCTCTTTCGGAAGTCGTTCCGAACGTCGCCATTGTGTTTCAGAGCTTCGCATTGTTTCCCTGGCTTACGGTCGAAGAGAACGTAGAAGCCCCACTACTGGCCCGCGGCGTAAATGCGCCTGATCGTCATAGCGCCGCGCTGAAGGCCATCAATACCGTGGGATTGAAAGGTTTTGAGACGGCTTATCCCAAGGAACTTTCCGGCGGTATGAAACAGCGTGTGGGATTTGCCCGCGCTCTGGTCGTGCAGCCGGAAGTCCTGTTCATGGACGAACCGTTCTCCGCGCTCGACGTGCTGACCGCCGAGAACCTTCGCGGCGAATTGCTGGAGCTGTGGCAGACAAAGAAGATCAACACCAAAGCCATTTTCATCGTGACCCATAATATCGAGGAAGCCGTGCTGCTGGCCGACCGCGTGATTGTGCTGGGAAGAAATCCGGCGCGCATCCGGTCGGATTTTCATATCGCTCTCCCGCAGCCGCGAGACCGCAAGTCACCGCAGTTTTTGTTGTACGTGGACTTCATCTACAAAGTGATGACCCGGCCCGACGCTGAATTTACGTCTCCGGTGCTGAAGGGAATTTCGGCGAAGCCCACTTATCAACTGCTTCCNNGCACGCCCCGGAGGAATCGCGGGATTGATGGAAGTATTGCTCGACAGCAACGGCGAAGAGGATTTGTATCATCTCGCAGAGCGGCTGCTCATGGACGTGGACGACCTGCTCCCGATCATCGACGCCGCCGTGCTTCTGGGTTTTGCAACTCTTGCGCAAGGCGACGTTAAGCTTACGCCGGAAGGGAAGGCGTTTGCGGAAGCGGACATCGCCACGCGCAAAGCCATGTTTCGCGAGGCCGCGCTGGCGCGCATTCTGCTGTTCCAGCAAATCGTCAGCATTCTCAAAACGAAATCCGATCACAGCATCACCATCGAACTCTTTCGCGACGTGCTCGACGAACACTACGCCGACAACGAAGTGCAACGCCAGCTCGAAACCGCGCTCCACTGGGGACGTTATTGCGAAATGTTCAGCTATGACTCCGAAACCGAAAAGCTGTTCATGGCACTGCCCGAAGACCATGCTGCTGTCGTGGCCGCGCCACTGGGCGAGGCGCCGTGAGCAGCGCTACGGAAAAAGTGTCACGGCCGTTTGGTCTGTCCTGGCTGACGCTTCCGCGTCCCGACCGGTCGCTGCTCACCGATATCCCCATCTTCGCTTTTGGTCTGGCGCTGTTTTACAGCGTGATGGTGCTGGCCCGCTATTGGAGCGGACCGCTTACGCCCCAGGTTGAAATCAATCTGCGCCCTCACGCGTTGCCGATGTATGCGCTGTTCTCCGTGTTGCGGATCAGCATCGCCTACGTACTGAGCCTGGCCTTTACTCTGGTCTACGGCTATATCGCCGCTTACAACCGGCGCGCCGAACGTTTCATGGTCCCCCTGCTCGATATTCTTCAGTCCATTCCGGTGCTCAGTTTCCTTCCCGGCGTGATGTTGGCGATGGTATCGCTGTTCCCGCACCGCCAGCTTGGCGTTGAACTCGGCGCTATTCTGCTGATCTTTACCGGCCAAGTGTGGAACATGGCTTTTAGTTTTTACACTTCGCTGAAAAGCATTCCCAACGAAATGCGTGAGGCCGCCGAGCTTTATCGTTTCAGCTGGTGGCAGCGGTTCACGCAAATNNGGCGGCTGGTTTTTCCTGATGGCCTGCGAAATGTTCGTGCTCGGCAACCGCGACTTCCGGCTGCCGGGACTGGGATCGTATCTGCAAACCGCCGCCAGTGCCGGCGATACCCGTTCCATCCTATGGGGACTGGGTGTGATGCTGGCGGTGATCGTGCTGACCGACCAACTGGTGTGGCGTCCGGCAATTGCCTGGGCGGAGAAATTCAAATTCGAGAACGTAGAGTCCGCCGACGTGCCACGTTCGCCGGTGCTGAATTTCATCCGGCGCTCCGGAACGCTGGCTTTTCTTTCCCGAAGATCGTTCGCACCCATGCGTGAAGCGTTGGCCCAACACTTCGCCAAAGGAAAAGTTGAACGCCTCACCAAAGCCAATGAACCGCGTAGCCGCAACTGGCTGATGATTGTGCTGGGAATTGCCGTAGCCGCGGGAGTGGTCTACGCCATCTTCCGCAGTGTGGTACTGCTGGCCGGGCTGAACTCCGGTGAATTCAAAATGATCGGCATTGGCGGGCTGGCCACATTCGCGCGTGTCGCCGTTACATTATTTCTCGGCGCGCTATGGACAGTCCCTGTAGGAGTGGCCATCGGCACGCACCCGAAGCTGGCGCGCTTTGCCCAACCACTCGCCCAGATTGCCGCTTCCGTCCCGGCAACGGCGCTGTTCCCCGTGGTGTTACTGGCGCTGGTCCGCATACACGGAGGACTGGCCATCGGATCGATCGTGCTGCTTTTGCTGGGTACGCAGTGGTACATCCTCTTTAATGTGATTGCGGGCGCCACGGCTATTCCCACGGAGTTGAAGGAAGTCTGCAATGTCTGCCGCATGACGCGGTTGGAACGCTGGCGAAAACTTATCTTGCCCGCGATATTCCCTTACCTGGTTACCGGACTGGTCACTGCTTCCGGCGGAGCATGGAACGCCAGCATTATTGCCGAATATTTTCACTTAAACGGAAAGATTGTTTCCACCGTAGGCCTGGGCGCAGTCATCAGCAAGGCCACGGATAGCGGGAATTTCGCTGTCCTGCTGGCTGCCACGATCTTTATGGCTGGAGTGGTGGTAACGATCAACCGGCTTGTCTGGCGAAGATTGTATGGCCTTGCTTCCACGCGCTACAGACTGGAAATGTAATCGCTCTCAACGAGAGCGGTCTCTCCTCAACAGGCTTGCGCCGCTGACTCTCAGGACTTTATCGTATAGTGCACGCAACCGACCCATGAAATCTGGTATTTTCACTGGGCCTTCTGGCACAAGACGAGCAATGACCCGACCGTGCTTTGTGACCTGTATCTCCTCTCCTTGACGAAGAAAGCGCTCAATTCTTTTAAAGCCGTAGCGAAGATCGCGAATGGAGGCTTCTTTCATAGACACATTGTGGCACACAGTGCTCGTCCAGAAAGGCCATTTGCCTAGTCCTCGGTCGTTTGCGTCAGTTCATCGAACATAAAGAAGGGTGCGGTATCCGAATCGGCTGTACTCCGGGAGGAATTAGCGCTCCGTTTTTATCCGGGGGCCATCCGCATGGAAAGCCACTAGTGATCTATGTAACAATAACTTCCAATGAGCCATGACCAAGCCGATCATAAATATGGAATCGGTTGAAGCTGTATTCACTCAATTCAGAGGACTTGGGGGCAGCCTCAAGCCAGTTGATGAAAAAAACGGCTGGTTTTTTCAGGTTGTTTTCGAATTGATGGATGCGACTCTGTCCAATTATCACCAGCTCAGGATTGGTTACACCGAGGACAACAACCCATTGTTGGCCTGGGCGTGTCGCAATTTGCTCGAGCTTGCGATCTTTACGAAATACGTTCTGATGTCTGAGGCTAATGCACGCCGGTTCGCTGAGGATAGACTCATTGACGGATGTGACATCATCACATCCCTAAGAGTTCTAGAGCTTCACATCGACCCACAATCTGACACTAAATTGCTCGATGATGCGCTCGCGAGGATGCAAGCCCAAATGGTTGCTGAAGGCGTCACGGCCAAGAAATTTCTGGCCACTGGTGCTCTTGCAGATATTGTAGGGATGAAGGAAGACTACATCTGCATGAACCGGGTATGCTCGAAGCTGGTTCACCCTACCGCTTGGTCTGTTCTGGCGGTAAACAAAGGGGAGAATAGCTTCTCCCAGTCTCGCCAGATTTTCTTTCAGTCCGGGGCTGGGTATGGATGCGATATGTATCTGGCGATCAAGGAGCATAACGCAACACACGGAATGAAGCCAAAGCCTTGAGCACCGGGTGACGCCACGTCTCGCGGGTGCCCACCTCACACCCGGTTCATGCTTGAAACCCAGCCTTCGAAGGTGGTGGCGTGGGCGGCCTGGATGTCAGTATTCCCTAAATGTATTAGCTTCTTTAGCGATTCGATTACATCGGCCGTGCCCTTGCGACAGCAGACTTTTACCGCGGCAGTCTTGTTAGACCTCCTTGCAAGCAGATCCCTGGCACGAGCGTCATACTCGGGGACACTGTATCCGATCAGATAAACCTCGTTTGAGCTGTTAAGCGCTTCCCCAGCTTGGAGCCAAAGGGAATCCCAGAAACCTTCCCATTCTCGGCCAAGAGATGTCTCGTTGAAAAATTTCTTTTTTGCTGTGGGCATGATGATGCTTTCAATCCTTGCTCGACCATTATGGCACTGCGGATCCGACGCGTTACCGTACTCCAAAAATTGAAATTCAGAAGGGTCAATAATCGGGCGCTGCCCCAAGGACAAATCTTCCCAGCTCGTTTGACCAAAACCCTCCGAGCCTTGGAATAGTTCGCCGCGCCAGTTCGTGCTGCCGTGCAGTTTTAAAAGCTTGCAGGGAGAATCCCCAACAGTGTCGATTTCAAAGCCGTACCCGTTACCGATGCTCCATTTGCGGGCTCGCTTCATTTCACGATCAAGGGCCAAGTCATAGTTGAACGTGATCACAGCATCCCCCGGTGCCAACACATGATCAGCAAAGACCCTATAAAGTTCTGCGGGTTGGGAACGCAATGAATTGAAATAAAGTGGGATCATGGTCTTCACAGCAACTCGAAGGTATACAAGCATTACCTTCTCCTGTATGCCTTCTGGCGTCGTTGGTCTTTCCCTCAGGAATGGCTCGATCCGGTCATCCAAATCCGTGAGCACTAGCTCAAAGGACTTAGACAGGTCGAACTCCGCATTCATCGTATCCACCGCGCTCCGAAAATCATGGCCTTCTGGAAAGGTTGCTAGTGTCCAACCCTCCATTGCATGCCACAGCTTAACCGCAAGCGGATATCCTGCGTGGACGGACGCACCGGCACCAAAAATAAACGTTCTCATGGGTATCCTGGAAATAACGCGGATGTATTGGAGTATAGAGGTTTTATGCGCCGCATTAATCGGGAATGAAAGATGTAAGTCCCCGATCGTCGGCGTTTCGGAAGCTGCACCACGCCGAACAAAATACGGCGCTGCCTTTCAGCAGCGCCGTGCCAAATGGAATAGACAGTTACTCCGCTATGGTTTACGACCCTTCTTGCGTAGCGTGCAGCACACGGAACGTGCTGCCGCCTTTCGACCAGATCAGCAGCATCGTGTCCTGGCCCGCGGGAACGCTTTCCAGCGCGTGGCGAACGTCAGCAGTGCTTTGGACAGCGTGACGGTTAACCTCCAGAATCACGTCGCCACGCGTGATGCCCGCGTTGTCCGCGGAACTACCCGGCTGGACGTTGCTGACAATCGCTCCATGCACGTCAGCCGGCGCCTGCAGCTGCTCGCGCAGTTCCGGACTGATGTCCATCAATCCCAGACCCCAGCGGACCTTGCCTTGCTGTCCGCTGGTGCCGGATTCCGCGTGCTCCTTGTTTCCGGCAAACTCTTGCAGGGTTACCGGAAGGCTGAGGCGGCTGCCGTCGCGCATGACTTCGAGCGTGACTTTCGCGCCCGGCCGCTTGCCGCTGATGGTGGCTTGCAGGTCTCCGGCATCGCTTATCTTCTGGCCGTTGACCTGGGTGATTACGTCACCGACTTTGATGCCGGCCTTGGCGCCGGGCGCATCGGGTTCAACCTGGGTGACAACCGCGCCGGCGGTTTCATTCATGTGGAAGAACTTCGCGTTCTCCGGCGTGACATCGCTGATGCCAACGCCGATGTAAGCGTGGTTGATTTTGCCGTCCTTAATCAGTGTTTCCACGGTTGGCCGCGCAATCTGCGCGGGAATGGCGAAACCCATTCCGGAAAATGCTCCGGAGGGAGAGATGAGGAAAGTGTTGATGCCAATGATCTCGCCGTGCGCGTTCACGAGCGGACCACCGGAGTTGCCTTGATTAATGGCCGCATCGGTCTGAATGAACTGGCCGGGTTTGCGCGCGTCATCGGAAAAAGGATTCGCGCGGTTGAGTCCGCTCACGATTCCGCGAGTCACCGTGAAGCGGAAAGTGAATGGGTTGCCGAACGCCAGCACTGTTTGTCCGGGATGAAGCTGATTGGAATCGCCCCAGGGCAGGGTAGGCATGTTGGAGCCTTCTACTTTGATGACAGCGAGATCGGTCAGCGGATCAGCGCCAATCAACTTTGCCGGCAGGACCCGGCGGTCGCTGAAGGTGACGTGAATGTCCGTTGCGTCTTTGATGACGTGGTTATTGGTGACAATGTAGCCGCTCGGCGAAATTACAAAGCCGCTGCCCAGCCCGTGTTCAACCTGGGGCTGCGTGCGCATTTGATCGCCGAAGAACGGGCCGAAGAATTTCTGGATTTCCGCGGAGGGGGCTTCTGCAGCCTTCACCCGCGAAGTTACGGTCACATTGACCACCGCGGGCGTAACGCGCGCGGCGAGTGTTTCGGTCGCGCGGTCCAGGGCAAGGATCGCGCCAACGCTGTCATCATCCAGCGGCGCGGTAGCGGGAGCAACATTGGATGCACTCGCCCCGGCCGGTTTGAGCATGGCATAACTACCAAGAGAAATGATCATGGCCAGTACCAATGCCGGTATTGCCATGCGGGTGGTGATTCGCTTCCAGTATTGGTCGATCGACGTTTTCATGCTTCACCTCATTTTGAAGATATAAAACTGAAGATATAAAACTAATTAATTAGTTATACTTGCCGTTAAAAATTCTTTGCCCTGTGGAGGGCTGTTTCCCTGTTTAGATTTTCTTGGTTGTCCTCTTCTCCGGCTGGTCGGCCGGTATTACGATGCGCACTTGCAAAACGCGAAGCTGGTAACTGACGTTTTGCGCGCTGGGCTGCTTGCCATCGGACGTAACGATGGTTTCCTGATAGCTGGCGAAATAAGCTGCACCTTCAGGTATGCGTAAGGCCGCTGCCAGGGCTTCGGCCCTGTTTGTCTCACGAGACCAAGCAATTGTGGGTTGGTCATGAGCAGATTCATTGTCACGCGGAGTATGCGCCGGTGTCCGCAACGTCTGCGCGACCGTGCTGCTGTGGAGCGTGTCCCGTTTCGAAACCAATTTGGTTTCTCTTGCCGCTACCTGCGGCGCCGCAAGAGATTGCGGCGCCGGAACATTCCCGAGATTCGCCATAGCCACAGGCGCTGGCGGCACCGCGTCTCCGGCAAAACTCAACAAGCGTGGCGTGCGCGAGGCCGCGAACATGCAGGCGACGGCAATCATGGTGACCAAAGGAATAGCCGGTTTCCAAAGCCGCGTGGTTGCCGGACGGCTGGGCTGCAATATCTGCTCCACACGCAGCGAAAGCTGACGCACGCGACTTACCGCTGCTTGCGCCAACGCAATCTGCCGTCTGACAAAACTCTTTTCGGCAATGTGTGTAAGACACTTCGCGTAAAGATCCGGGCTGGCAGTCTGGGCCAGGACAGCGTCATCACAGGCAATTTCGCGGTCCAGGGTAAGCCGACGCTCGATCCACCACACCAGAGGATGGAAAAATAAGACTGCCTTGACGATCTTCTGCGCCAGATTTGTCCAATCATCGCGGCGGCGCAAATGTGCCAGTTCGTGCAACAGGATATGTTCCAGCTCCGCCGGAGTTGCCTCGGAAATAAGCCATGAAGGCACCACGATTGCAGGTTTAAAGAGACCAATTGCGGTTGGCACTTCCAGACGAGATGAACTGCAAATGGCCACGGAGCCTGAGCGAAACTGCTCCACGACTTTCTGTGATTCGGCGCTCAGCGCCAACGGATCAATCTCAACACAGCTCTTGCGTAAACGGCGAAGCTGCCACAATCCTATGGCGACACGAGCCAGCCCGAGTCCGGCAATCGCCAGCCATCCGTAGAAAAGTCCATACGCGACAGCATTGGAAACGGTGATGACATGCGTCGCCTGAGCCGCAGCGGCGTTCCGAGGAAATGCTCCGAGAAAAAGCAGCAGGATCATGGCGACCAGGGTGGAAAACCATATGGCAAAGCGAGTGCCAGAGTTTCTTCGCGGAACCAGCCGCAGCAATAGCCAGACGAGCCCGGCCAGCACTGTGCCTTCAGCCAGACAATAGAACATCGCCTGGATCGCAGCCGGTATGAGGAAGTTAAGAGGGGCCGTCATGCCTTCTTGGCCTCCCGTATTAATTGCTTCAGTCGCTTCAGTTCATCGGCGTCAATGCTTTTATCTTCAAGAATGTTGAGGAGCAGCAATTCGTGTGAATTCTTGAACAGGCGGCTCACCAAGTTGCGGACTTCGAACCTCGTCGCCTCAGTTTTTCCCACCAGGGGCATGAACACGTGCGCCCGTCCGTCTTTAATGTGCTGGACGTAGCCCTTTCTTTCAAGAATGCGAATCGTAGTAAGGACGGAGTTGTAAGCGAGCGACGGCTTCGCAGGCAGCAGAGTCAGGAGCTGATGGACGGTAGAAGGTCCTTTGTGCCAGAGCACTTCCATCAGGCGCAACTCAGCTTCCGTGAGTGTCGGCGATTTTCTGGGCGGCACGAGTCGTTTTCCTCGGTACTGCAAACACTGCTTAGAACCTTTAGACGCACGAAAATGGGAAAGGTAACTAATTATTTAGTTGCAGGATTTTAGCAAAGAGATGCCCGCTACTGCCACGCACCCGTTTTCNNATGGGGAACATTTCATCCAGCGCGATGTTCAATTCCAGGACGTTGACCCGCGGTTCGCCCAGGATCCCGAATTGGCGGTTTTCGGTATGCTCACGGACCAGTTGCTGAAGTTTGGGCAGGTCGCCAACCGTAATTCCGCGCGCCTGGGCAATGCGCGGTATCTGGAAACCCGCTCCCGCAGGTGTGATGTGAGGATCAAGCCCGGAACCGGAAGTTGTAACCAAGTCTATTGGTACAGGCGTGCCAGGGTTTTCTTTTTGCAATACGGCGGCCTGGGTGTTCACTCGATCGATCAACGTTTTGTTGGTCGGACCAAGATTGGTCCCACCCGAATTGGCGGCGTCATACCCGTTGCCGGCAGCGGACGGCCGCGGATGGAAATAGATATCGCCGGTGAACGGTTGGGCTATGATACGCGAACCTATTACCACGCCATTCTTGCTCAGGAGCTGCCCATTGGCTTTGTCGCGCCATATCTGCGCCAACCCGGTAACTACCAGCGGATAAATCACGCCCAGTAGTACGGTGGTCACAACCGTCATCAGGATTGCAGTAATTAAATTCCTTTTCATTTCGCTTCCTTTCAACTCTCTGGCGACGGAGCATTTACGCCAGGTGCATGGCCCTCACAATGAGATCGATGAGCTTGATACCGGCGAACGGCACGATCACGCCACCGANNGTAGATCCACAGGTTGCGGCGCAACAGAGCATCCGCGTTCATGGCTTTGTACTGCACGCCGCGTAACGCCAGTGGGATCAACGCAATGATGACCAGCGCGTTGAAAATCACAGCCGACAGAATGGCGGACTGCGGCGTCGCCAGCCGCATGA
>PLJN01000117.1 GCA_003140235.1 Acidobacteriaceae bacterium | reverse complement strand
TTTTGCGGCTTGCCGCGCTGTGCTACTCTCCGGCCATTTGCCAATTGCCAGTTGCCAACTGCTGCTTTTACCGGCCACCCGCCTCTCATCCCTTGATGAACGCAAGCAGGTCACGATTAATTTGATCTGCATTCGTAGTCGGCATGCCGTGTGGGAACCCGGGATAGAACTTGGTCGCGGCATTTTTCAGTAGCTTTGCGGACAGCGGACCGGCATCTGCGAACGGTACAATCTGATCGTCCTCTCCATGCATCACCAGCGTGGGCACGTCGATCTTCTTGAGATCTTCGGTGAAGTCGGTTTCCGAGAATGCCTTGATGCAGTCATACTGGGCCTTGATTCCGCCCATCATGCCCTGCCGCCACCAGTTGTCCCTCACGCCCTGAGAAATGGCCGCTCCCGGCCGGTTGTAACCGTAGAACGGAAGCGTGATGTCCTGATAGAACTGTGCTCGATGGTTGGCCGTGTCCTCGCGAATCTGGTCGAAGACCGCGATCGGCAATCCGCCCGGATTCTTCTCGGACTTCACCATGATGGGCGGAACGGCGCTGATCAACACGGCTTTCGCCACCCTGCCTTTGCCGTACCGGGCCACATAGCGCGCAACTTCTCCGCCGCCGGTGGAATGGCCAATGTGAATGGCATCGCGCAGGTCCAGCTTTTCAACCAGCTCGTTCACGTCAGCGGCGTAGGTGTCCATCTCGTTGCCGGTAACGGTTTGTGTAGAGCGTCCATGTCCGCGGCGGTCATGAGCGATCACGCGGTATCCTCGCTCGAGAAAGAACATCATCTGCCCGTCCCAGTCGTCCGCCGAGAGCGGCCAGCCATGGTGGAAGCACAGAGGCTGGCCGGCGCCCCAGTCCTTGTAGTAGATCTGCGTGCCATCTTTCACTGTGATCGTGCCCATGTTTTTCTCCTTGATCTGGTTTTGCGGTTGGACTTGTGCCCAGGTTCCCGGGGTTTCCAGCAGTAAGGCTTTGCCTGTGTTTTTGGGTTTGGCTAACTGCCAGTTGCCAACTGCCAATTGCTGTTCTTCAGGATGTTTCCCAAGTCTTCTGCGTGGGAGTGGCGCATCGACCGCGACCTGTCCCGCCTGCCCCGGCGTGCCGTGGGGCTAGCCGTGGATCACGCGAGCCAACGGACCACGGCAGACAAAATAACAGAAAACGTCCCGCCTGTCCCCTCAGGTTGCTTGCGACATCTGTGTGAACAGGGTCACCGAATCTGGCACCCCCGCAAACTTGAGAAAGATGGCGGCATACAGAAGGTTCACGGACACGAACAGCCAAATTGCCAGTAGTGCGAGTCTTTTGCCCATAGAATCTTGGCCCCTTGACCACCTCGAACCGGCCAATGCTTCGCAAATGGTAGTACTTATTTCTGCTTCTTCATGAACTGACCGATAAGCGCCGCAATTTCATTCGCTGCCGTATCCAGCGCGAAATGACCTCCATCGACAATGTGGACATCAGCATGGGGCACATCTCGTCGGTAGGATTCCGGCTCCGAGGAGTCAAACGATGACTCATACTTGCCCCAAATCACCAGCAGGCGCGGCTGCTTCTCACGCATCCATGCTTGCCACCTGGGATAGTTTTCGACGTTAGTGCGGTAGTCGTAGAAGAGGTCGCTCTGAATCTCGATCTGGCCGGGCTGATTGAGAAAAGCAAATTCATCCGTCCACAGATCGGGGTCATAGCGTTCCACGTTGGGATCGCTTCCGACATGGCGCGTCCGCGTCGTCTGCAGCGACAGCAGATTGGTACGAAGCGCGCTCTCGTTGGCGGCGCGGTCGGCCCAAAAGGCCCGACGTGTTTTCCAGATCGCGCCCAGGCCCTCGTTGTGCGCCACAGCATCCTGGACGATGAGACCCTCGATTCGGTCCGGATGGGCCAAGGCCATGCGAAAACCCACGGGGCCGCCGTAATCCTGCATGTAAAGCGTGTAGCGCGAGAGCCCAAGAGCTTCGGTGAAGTGATTCATGGTTTCGGCGATGTGATCGAACGTGTACGCGAATTTTTTCGGGTCTGGCCAGTCACTGTGTCCGAAGCCGGGGTAATCGGGCGCGATAAGGTGATAGTGATCGGAAAGCCGGGTGAAGAGAGGCTCGAACATCCGCGATGAAGACGGGAGTCCGTGCAGCAGGAGAAGCGTCGGTGCGTCTTTCGGCCCGGCCTCTCTGTAAAAGATGGAGAGTCCATCTACATGAATCGTGCGATAAAAAGTCGGGTGTTTCACGGGACGTTCCTTTCCCTGGGCGTGGCCCGGCAGTTGAGATATTGCGAGCATCATAGAAACCGCCAGCACCGGACGAGAAACCTGCAAGAATCGGGGCCAACGGGACGAGTAGAAAGGGTGCATAGTTTACCCCGCGTTAGAAGTCCTGTGCCGTGGAGCTGGCCGTGGATCACGCGAACCAACGGACCACGGCAGACAAAATAACAGAAAACGTCCTTTCTGTCTCCTCAGGTTCCTGTAGTATTCCATCGACGCCATATTCCATAGATGTTATATTTATTGTATGGCGTGGGAGGTCCAATACACCGATGAATTCGAGGCATGGTGGAACGGCCTCACCGAAGAGGAACAGGTCGAACTCGATGCCAAGGTGCATCTATTGGAACAACACGGTCCGGTCCTCCCGAGGCCGCATTCAGATGTGGTCGTTACATCCAAACATTCCAATATGAAAGAGTTGAGGGGAAGGGTTATCTTTCCGCACCATCGCGCTGAGCTGCGAGTCTTATACGCTTTCGATTCGCGTCGCAATGCGATTTTGCTCATCGGCGGAGACAAGACGGGCAATCCCAAGTGGTACGAGGAATATGTGCCAGTCGCCGATCAATTGTTTGACGATCACCTTAAGCAGATTGAACGAGAGGAAAAGAAACGAGAGGAAAAGAAACGTGGCTAAGAATTTTCATGAACTTCGCAAGAGAATGCCCCCCGAGGCCCGGAAAAAGGCCCGCGTCCTCGCTCAGAAATACACCAAAGAAATGCCTCTGGACGAATTGCGCGCAGCACGCCAGATGACGCAGGAGCACTTGGCCAGGCTTCTCGGGACAAAACAAGCGGCCATTTCAAAGATGGAACGTCGCACGGATATGTACCTGAGCACACTTCAGTCCATGGTGAAGGCGATGGGTGGCCGGCTCAGAATCGAGGCTGTATTCGCGGAGGGAGCAGTTGAGATCAACCAGTTTCGACGCTTGAGGAAATCGAAGATACGGGCAAAAACGAGAACCTCTTCTGGAAGCAAAAACGAGCGCTAAGTGCAGAATGGACTTCTGCCCAGGTTCCCGGGGTTTCCAGCAGTAAGGCTTTGCCTGTGTTTTTGGGTTTGGCTAACTGCCAGTTGCCAACCTGTCCCGGCGTGCCGTGGACTGCCAATTGCTGTTCTTCAGGATGTTCCCAAGTCTTCTGCCTGGGAGCGGTGCATCGACCGTCCCGCCTGGCCGTGGATCACGCGAGCCAACGGACCACGGCAGACAAAATAACAGAAAACGTCCTTTCTGTCCCCTCAGGTCTGTTGCCGTCCTGCTGCATGTCGAAGTCGGGCCCGAACGTGCTGGGCGTGGCGACATTGCTTGGGTTCAAGATGTCCATATAAAAGACCCTCCTAATTAGGAGGGTCGTAGTCGGGGAACTCTTTCGCTGGTGGTTTCCGGGTTAGATTTCTGCTAACCTTTTGGTGGTTTCCCCACAGTCAAGTTTTACCGCTGTTAAAGGCGGATTTTTGCGCCTTGGAGTGGAGTATGGCTGAAGCGAAAATTGAGATAAAAGTTGGAGCGTTCTCGTTCACTGGCGAGGGCACGGAGAAGTGGCTGTCTGGCGAACTGGACAAACTGCTTACCAAACTTCCTGAACTCGTTGAGATTGCACTGCCAGAAGATGGCGGCGGCGAGGATGCGGGGGCAGGGGCAGGTGCGGCCGCAGCGGCGGCAAAGAAAACTGGAAAGCTGGGCAGTTTGCCGAACTTCCTGAAAGATAAGAACGCCACAACCAATCAGGTGAAGAAGTTCCTTGCCACAGCGGTGTGGCTGCATGACACAACTGGGAAAGACCGAATCACCACGGGCGACGTGACGAAAGCGCTGAAGAACGCCAGTCAGAACAAGCTCACCAATCCTTCAGACGCTCTGAACCAGAACGTCGGCAAAGGACACGCCGAGAAGGACGGAGATAGCGGATTCTTTGTGACCGAACCCGGTCGCACATCGCTCGGACTCTAAATGATCGCGGCTTCTGCGGCTCTGTCCGCTATACCTTCCGGTTTACGTGACCCGCTGCTCAAGGAATATGGCACCATCGTGCAGAACTTTCTTGAGCAGCGTTGGCTCCCCTCCGAATTGCACGGCGGACGATTCAGCGAGATCGTCTATACCATCCTCGACGGGCAAGCCAAGAAGTCCTACGCCGCTGCACCATCTAAGCCAGCCGACTTCGTGGCTGCGTGTCGAGCACTGGAGAAGAACAAACTCCCACATGTACCGCACAGCTTCCAGATTCTCATCCCAAGAATGCTTCCGGCGCTGTACGATGTGCGCAACAACAGGAACGTGGGGCATGTTGGCGGTGATGTCGATCCGAATCACATGGACGCGGTAGCTGTGCTGTCGATGTCGAACTGGATCATGGGTGAGCTTGTTCGGGTGTATCACAACCTCACCACTGCACAAGCTCAGCAATTGGTGGATGCACTCGTTGAGGTACGGCTTCCGGCAGTGTGGACGGGCGACGACGGAGTGAAGCGCGTGCTGGAAACAAGTCTCAAGCTACATGAAGAGATTCTGCTCCTCGCTGCGGTCAGCATGCCGGATGTGACATCAGAGCAGCTTATCGAATGGATCGAATACGGGGATGACAAGTACGTCATGCGCACGATCCGCGCCTTGCATAAGAAACGGCTGATCGAGTTCACGGAGAAAACCCACAAGGTGCGCATACTGCCTCCGGGCACAAAGGCTATCGAACAATTGATCCGCAAGAAGAACCTGACCGGAATCCTTTAGCGTTCACAAAAACTGCAGTTGGCAGAGGCAGAGGAGGAAACGTGACTGGAGCGAAGGTAGCAGGACAAATCGCCATTGCTGTACTCATGATGGCGATGCTGTCATGCAAGTCACAATCACCCACTCCGATTACCGCGACAAAGCCTGCTCCTGCCAAACCAGCACTTCCTAAAGACGAAAATGGCTACGATCTGCCAATGCCGGAAATTGTTCATGCAAGGCAAGTCCACATCGAAAGAGGAGATGTGAAGACCGTGATCGTTGGAAACGATAAGGGGGAATACACTCTCTTCTGCAACACAAAGGCAAGCAACTGTTTGACGCCCGCTCCTGCCAAAGACTATTACGTTTTCAACAGCAACACGAAATGGAAAATGCCCGGCGCGAAAGACTACATCACGCTGAAGTGGGTACAGGATTGGACGATCACATACAACAAAGCGGAAAACATCGCTTTGGTTCCAACTGAAGGCGGGGCACCCGATGAACTTGGAATGTACGGTCTATCTTCTTGGAAAGCAGCCGACAAAAAGTAAATTCACGGGAAAAGGGGACAGCCTGAACTGCGCGATTATTTTCCGCGAAGATTTTCGGATGTCGCGACGGAACCGATGTGTCCTGCCCGGGATAAGCCTGCTCCATCACACAACGCGGAGTGGATCGGCTTGAGACCTTTGCGATAGACGAGGCTCGGAGGCTTTGTCCCAATTCAAATTGTTCTGAATTCGCACGAGAATAAGATCACGCAGTTCAGGCTTTCCCCTTTTGCTTCTTTTGCTTCCTTTTGCTTGAAATTCAGCAACTCTACAGCATGGGCGATTATCTTGATTCGCCGGAGGAATAAGAAAAGCTGTTTCTGGATAGCTTCCGGGTGGGCGACTATCGGGGAGTTGATCGGTTCGATGTCCACTGGTTAGGTTACTGTCGTCTGGGCCTTTATCATGGACGCACTCGATCGCTAACGTTGTCGCCGGAGGTTTCAGCATGTTCGACAAAACGTATTCATCCCCTCGCACGCGCGCCGATGGTTTCGCTAACCGTCTGGGCATTCGCCTGCCGATCCTGCTGGCACCCATGGCAGGAGCCTGTCCTCCGTCACTGTCGATTGCCGTAGCCAATGCAGGCGGGCTTGGGGCGTGCGGAGCTCTGATGATGAAGCCGGATGAAATCGCGGCCTGGAGCGCCGAATTTCGCAAAGGTAGCCAGGGAGAATTTCAGATCAATCTTTGGATTCCAGAGGCACCGCCGGTGCGAGACTTCGAGTTGGAAAAGCGGCAGCGGGAATTCCTTGCGATGTGGGGGCCTCCTGTTCCACCGGAAGCGGGCGATGCGGTGCTGCCGGACTTCGAGGCGCAATGTCACGCCATGCTGACGCTAGCTCCGAAAGTGATCTCTTCGATTATGGGACTCTATGCCCCGGCCTTCGTATCGGAACTGAAAGCACGCGGAATCTTGTGGTTTGCGAACGCTACGACGGTTGCTGAGGCGAAAGCTGCTGAAGAAGCAGGCGCCGACGTTATCGTCGCGCAGGGCATGGAGGCTGGGGGACACCGAGGGGCCTTCCATGCAGACGAAGCGGAACGACAAATGGTGGGCCTGATGGCCCTCTTGCCGCAGGTTGTTGATGCGGTCACCGTGCCCGTCGTCGCTACGGGCGGGATCGCGGATGCACGTGGAATTGCAGCGGCGCTGATACTGGGCGCGAGCGCGGTACAGATAGGAACCGGGTTCCTGCGATCTCCGGAAGCGAAGATGCATCCTGCTTATGCCGACACACTTGCGCGTACCGAGGCGAACGAAACTATGCTTACACGTGCATTTAGTGGACGGCCTGGGCGCAGCGCTGGAACCGCGTACGTCCTGGCAGCAAGTGCTCCGAATGCTCCCCGTCCAGCACCATATCCTGTTCAGCGCGGGCTAACTCGCGCGATGCGGGAAGCAGCACAAAAGGCTGGAGATGCCGACCGCATGCAGTTGTGGGCAGGGCAGGCGGCCAAGCTAGCGCGGGATCAACCGGCAGGCACCATCTCTCAGCAGTTGTGGGAAGACGCCTCTCGGCTACTGTTGTAATCTGCATAGTTCATCACTGGATGACGGGCAATCCGGACAGAGCAGGATTGTGGAAGGGTTGCCGACAATTCGCACAGCGACTCGTTTCGCTTCCCATAAGCCCATTTCGGGCCAACTTCCGGATGGCCGACAAAACGGGAGCTATCCGGGAGGCTTCACTTTCTATCAGTAGGGCGTTACGCGGTCAAAGTGAGGCCGTTGTTAGCCGATAACATATGCTTTCGTCTAGTAAACAAGCCGGGCTTCCAGCATGAAAAGATTGGCGCGTGTGTTCCCTTAACCACCATTATCGGAGTGTAATTAGACTCGCTTCGTTAGGATTCGGAATGGAGGGATCGCGCAGGTTTCAACGGCCATTCTGATTTGATTCCCGCCGTGAAC
>PLJN01000088.1:6729-9196 GCA_003140235.1 Acidobacteriaceae bacterium | reverse complement strand
CAGCTCATGACCATGAGCGCCATCGACTTTCTCGATCAGTGGTTCGAGACCGACGTGCTCAAGGCCACCATGTCCGCGTCGGGCATTATCGGGACGTTTCTCGGCATTCGCTCGCCGGGCACCGCGTACGTGCTGCTGCACCATTACATGGGGGAAATCGACGGCGCGTTCCGCTCCTGGGGATTTGCCCGCGGCGGCACCGGCGCTATCTCCAACGCGATTGCCGACGCGGCCCGTGAAGCCGGCGCCGAAATCCGCACGGAGTCGCCTATTGCCCGGATCATCGTAAAGAACAACCGCGCCCAGGGCGTGGTGCTGCAAAACGGCGATGAAATTTATGGCGACGTGATTTCATCGAGTGTTGATCCGCGGCTCACGTTCATCAAGTTCATTGAAGAAAGCCATCTTCCCGGCGAGTTTCTTGAAGACGTGAAGCGCTACAAATTCCGCGGATCGTCAGGCAAAGTAAACATTGCGCTCGATGCCCTGCCCGACTTCAAATGTCTGTCCGGTTCGGGCGCTCACTTGCGCGGCGCGATTTCCATTTCGCCCAGCGTCGAATACATGGAGCGCGCCTATGACGACGCCAAGTATGGCAACTTCTCGCGGCATCCTTATATTGACATGGTCATTCCTTCGCTGACCGACCCGTCGGTTGCGCCGCCGGGCAAGCATGTGATGTCGTGCTTTGTGCAGTACGCGCCTTACAAGCTGCGCGCTGGATTGAATTGGGACGACCAGCGCGAAGCCTTCGGCAACACGGTGATCGACACCATCGCCGAGTACGCGCCCAACATCAAGAACATCATCCTGAACAAGCAGGTGCTCACGCCGCTGGACCTGGAGCGCGACTTCGGACTGAGCGAAGGCAACATCTTCCAAGGCGAACTTTCTCTGGAGCAACTTTTCTTCCTGCGTCCGGTGCCGGGATACGCGCAGTTCCGCACGCCGATCAAGAACCTTTATATGTGCGGATCAGCCACGCATCCGGGCGGCGGCATTATGGGCGCGCCGGGCCGGCTCGCGGCGCTGGAAATTCTGAAAGACGCGGGAAGCAGCTAGCGTATGGCCACGACTCGCAATGTCATCATTATCGGCGGCGGCCACAATGGGCTGGTGACGGCGTTCTATCTCGCCAAGGCCGGATTCAAACCGCTGGTGCTCGAGCGCCGCACACAAACCGGTGGCGCTGCGATTACGGAAGAATTTCACCCTGGCTTCCGCTGCTCCACGCTGGCCCACGCAGCCGGCCCGATTCTGCCGGAGATCGTCCGCGACATGGCGCTCGCGCGGCACGGCCTCAAGCTGATCACACCCGAAGTCGGAGTGACTGCTTTGTCACCCGATGGTCGCGCGCTGGTTCTTCACAACGATGCGAAGCTTGCCGCACAGGAGATCGCTAAGTTTTCGCAAAAGGACGCAGCCAAGTATCCGGAATTTCACGCGGTGCTCAAAAAGATCAGAAGCGTCATCGGTGAAGTTCTGAAACTACCGCCGCCGAACATTGATGACCCGAGCCGCGCGGACCTGTGGTCGATGCTCCAGACCGGACGCGGCCTCCGCAAGCTGGGCAAGAAAGACATGTACCGCCTGCTGCGCTGGGGCCCGATGGCCGTGGCTGATCTGGTGGCCGAGTTTTTTGAGACCGAGCTTCTGCGCGCCGTCATAGCCGCACGCGGAATCTTCGGTACTGCCATGGGACCGTGGTCCGCGGGCAGCAGTCTGGTTTTGCTGATTCGCGCGGCAGGCGATTCGCACCCGGCCGGTTCAGCCAGCTTTGCCGCCGGTGGAATGGGCGCGATCGCGCAAGCCATGACAGCGGCGGCCAAAGAAGCCGGCGCGGAAATCCGCACGCAAGCTGAGATCAAGGAAATCCGCGTGAAAGATGGCGCAGCAACCGGCGTGGTCCTGGCCAGCGGCGAAGAGATCAGCGGCAAGGCAATCATCTCCAACGCCGACCCGCGCCGCACTCTGCTAAAGCTCGTTGATCCCACACATCTCACACCCGATTTCGTTATGAAGCTGCAGCATTACCGCATGCCCGGGACGGTCGCCAAGGTGAACCTGGCGCTGTCCGGTCTACCCCAATTCACGGCTCTTAAGAATAAAGACAGCGGGAACAGCGCCGCTCTCCGCGGGCGTATTCATATCGGTCCGGAAATTGATTACCTGGAGCGCGCGTTTGATGAATCGAAGTACGGCAACTTTTCTCCGCATCCATATTTGGAAGTTGCCATACCATCACTCACCAATGACTCATTGGCTCCGACCGGCCAGCACGTGATGTCCGTTTACGTTCAGTACGCTCCATTCAATCTGAAAGGCACGGATTGGGACACGCAACGCGATGCTTTAGGTGACACGGTTGTGAAAACGCTGAGCGAGTACGCGCCCAACTTGCCGCAACTCATCGTCGGACAGCAGATCATCACACCGAAAGATCTGGAAGATACCTACGGACTTACCG
>PLJN01000088.1:0-6704 GCA_003140235.1 Acidobacteriaceae bacterium | reverse complement strand
TTGAAACACCTTCGCCGGTAAAATATGGGTCACGAGTTATTACTGTCTTCTTACTCCAATTCGCGGCCCGAAGTAGCTCTCTCCGAAGCCACAACGCTGCCCCAGCGTTACTACATCGACCCCGCGTGGTTTCAGCGAGAGATGGAAGCCATCCATTTCGACATATGGCTGTGCGCAGGACGCACGCAACAGATTCCCAATCCCGGCGACTACTTCGTGCGTGAGGTTGCGACTGCCAGCGTCATCATCCTGCGCGACGAGCAAGGCGGCATCCGCGCTTTTCACAATGTTTGCCGTCATCGTGGCACGCTGCTTTGCAATCAGGACGTCGGCAAGTTTTCCGGGCGCATCCAGTGCCCATACCACGCATGGACCTACAAACTCGACGGCACCCTCGCCAACGCACCGCACATGGAAAAAGTGGCGGGCTTTTGCGAGGCCGATTATCCCTTGAATGCCGTTGCGACCGCGGTTTGGGACGGACACATCTTCATCAATCTCTCCGCGCGACCTATTCCCTTCGCCGAGCATCTTGCCGGACTGGACAAGAAATTCCGCCCGTGGCGAATGGAAGAGCTTCAAATGGTCGAGCGGCGCGCGTATCACCTGAACGCCAATTGGAAACTTATCATCCAGAACTATTCCGAGTGCCTGCATTGTCCGATTGTTCATCCGCTGCTGAATAAGCAGTCGCATTACATGAGTGGGGACAACGAGCCGCCACAGCCCACATACCTTGGCGGACGCATGGACTTGCGCGACGGCGTGAAGACTCTCACCATGGACGGCACCACCAACCGCTGCAGCCTGCCCGGACTGAGCGCTGACGACCAGCGCCATGTTTATTATTACTGCCTGCTGCCTAATTTCTTCATAAACCTGCACCCCGATTACATGGTCACGTTCACCATGTGGCCGCACGCTGTGGACCAAACCGAAATCATCTGCGAATGGCACTTCCATCCGGACGAAATCAAGAAGCCGGGATTCAACCCCAACGACGCCATCGAGTTCTGGGACATCACCAATAAGCAGGACTGGGAACTTTCCGACCTGGCACAACGAGGCATTAGCTCCAAAGGCTACCGTCCGGGACCTTACTCCAATCGTGAAGAGCTGCTTTTTGCGCTGGACCGCTTCGTGTTGGACAGAGTGGAACGAACGAAGTCATGATTGGCTCTCTTGTGGACGGCATTCGCAGGGAGCGGTTCACGCTTGCCCATCAACGAAAGACGGCGTATCTTCAATAGATAATGCCAGCGGGCAAAATGGAATCGAGTAATTCATGAACTCACAACGACTCAAGCGAATCACCGTGGAAGTGGGCAAGTGCGGAGGTCGTCCCTGCATTCGCGGCCAGCGCCTGCGGGTTACCGATATTCTAGAGTTGCTTGGCGCGGGCGCTTCCTTCGATGAGATTCTGAGGGATTACACGTTTTTGGAGCGCGAAGACATCCTAGCTGCATTGGACTACGCTGCTCATCAAGCTGACCATTCTGTGCTCCAAACATCGTGAAATTCCTAGTTGATAACCAACTGCCTGCGGCTCTCGCGCAATATCTCAGACAGCGCGGCTCTGATTGTGAACACGTTCTTGATATTGGCTTAGCTGAAGCGTCGGACGTGGAGATCTGCCGCTATGCTGAGACCCAAGCGTCCATTATTGTCAGCAAAGACGAAGATTTTTTCTATTTGGCCAGCCAGCCGGATACAAGAATAAGGCTCCTAGGGTCCGCTTGGGCAACTGCCGGACCAAAGCTCTACTGGAGGCCTTCGAACGCTTCTGGCCCATGATCGAATCTTGCATAGAGGCTGGCGACCGGATTGTTGAAATCCGGTAAGTCTTTAGTTTGTTAGAGGGTGTATGAACAAAACATTCTGGAATTGGCGCCTGTGGCTTGGTTTCGCTGTGAGTCTTTCCGCATTATTGATCTATGTCCTCGGTTTTCAAACGACTCGCAGCGTGTTCTGGCTCAGCCTGGCGCTGTTCATCCTGGCTGGAGTACTCTTCGTTTCAGGATTGAAGCGCGCTTCGAGTGAACCGCCGTTGTATCGCGGCAAAATCGCCGGCCCGCTTCTGGGCACACTCAGCATCGGAATTCTTCTGGTCTTCGGCTTTATCAGTTACGTGGTTTCCACGAACTTTCCGTCTGCGCGCAACGCTCCCAAGATCGGTCAAAGGGCGCCGCAGTTTACTTTGGTGACGGCTGCTGGCAACTCAGTGTCCCTGGCGCAATTGCTCTCTACGCCCATGGCCGATGCATCCGGTGTGGCGCGGCCGCCGAAAGGAGTGCTGCTGGTTTTCTACCGCGGCTATTGGTGAGGCGCCTGCACCTCCGAGTTACGGGGGATTGAGAAAATTCTGGGCTCTCTTGAAGCTTCGGGAATTCGTCCTGCAGCGATCAGCATTGACACTCCGGGCGAATTGCGCGACCTCGGCCAAACTGCCGGCCTCACATTCACCCTTCTCTCTGACGGCAATGTGGAAGCAATTCGGAGCTACGATCTTGTGGTTGCAGGTGGTGGCGTTGCCGGCCATGATATTTCCGGCAGCGCGGAGTTCTTGCTGGATTCTTCCGGCACAGTGCGTTGGCGCAAGTTGTCGGAGGGTGGGGCGGACGAATTTCTGGAAGCGGTCAAGAGTTTTTAACATCCCGAGAGGAGCGAGGGATCTCGACTGTGAAGGAACTCCTCTTGGCCACGAATTTACGCGCTCCGGTTCGTCGTGATTATAGGGCTCCCTCTCCCGCTCTGCGGGATCGGGATGTGATTCTTAGAACTTAGACAAACTCTCCATCGCCTTATACAGATCTTCAGACTGCGGCAAGATCACATCTTCCAGCAGCGGCTGGTACGCGACAAACGTATCAGTCGCGGCCACGCGCCGAACAGGAGCGTCCAGGTCTTCGAATAGTTCATCGGCAATGCGCGCAGCGATTTCCGCGCCGTAGCCCCAGCTTAGAACATCTTCGTGGGCCACAATCACCCGGCTGGTTTTGCGGACAGACGTCGCGATGGCCTCCCAGTCGTACGGACTGAGCGTGCGCAGGTCGATCAATTCCACGCTCACGCCGAGTTCGCGCTCGATCTTCTGCGCGGCTTGCAGGGCGCGCGGAACAACCGCACCGTAGGTGATGACGGTAAGGTCGTTCCCCTCCCTGACGGTGTTCGCTTTGCCGAACGGGATCATGTGGTCCGGCCCTGGATACGGCGCGCGTCCGAAGGTTTCGCGATAGAGACGCTTGTGTTCGAGGAACAATACGGGATCATCACAACGGATCGCCGTACGCAGCAAACCGCTGGCGTCCAGCGCATTCGACGGAAAGACGACGCGCAATCCGGGAATGTGCGTGAAGATACTTTCGCCGCATTGCGAGTGATAAATCGCGCCGCCGGTGAGGTATCCACCAATCGCCACGCGGACTACTGCCGGGCAGGAAAAGTTTCCGTTCGACCGCCAGCGTATCAGCGCCATCTCACTGCGCAGCTGGTGCATGGCAGGCCATATGTAATCGAAAAACTGTATCTCGACCACCGGCTTCAGCCCGCGCTCGGCCATGCCGACGGCGCGCCCCACAATGTTGGCCTCGGCGATGGGAGAATTGAAAACGCGGTCGCTGCCAAATTCCATCTGCAAACCGGCGGTTAGCTTAAAGACTCCGCCTTTGCCTTTGACCTGTTTCTGTTTCAAGTATTCGTCACGGCTGCAGTCGGCTACGTCTTCGCCGAACATCACAATGCGCTCGTCGCGGCGCATCTCGTCTTTCAAGCACCGGTTAATGAGGTCGGCCATGGTTTTATCGCCGCCTTCCGGCTTGGCCTCGGACGACATCCCGCGCGGATCAAGGTCTTCGGAATACACATGCTTATAGATGGAGTCGGTCGCCGGAGGCAGAGCAGCCAGCGCGCGTTCGGCGGCCGCTATTACTTCCTCGTCTACGGACTTCTCCAGCTTGTCGATCGCATCTTCATTCAGAATGTTTTCGCGGACCAGGAACATCTGCATGCGCGTGATGGGATCTTTCTTGGCTTCCTGGTCGCGCTCCGCCGGCGGGCGATACAGCCGTTCGTCATCCGACAACGAGTGCGAATACGGACGCACCACATGCCCGTGCACCAGCGCCGGGCCTTTCTGCTCTCGGCAGTGGGCAACCGCGCGCTTCAGCGTGGCGTAACTCTCAATCGGATCAGTGCCGTCGCATTCTTCCACCAGCAGGTTGGGAAAATTGCGAAGCAACTTGGAAATACTGCCGCCCGCCGTCTGTACTTCCACCGGCACGGAGATCGCGTACTCATTGTCTTCAATCAAAAACAGGACCGGCAGTTTCGAATTGCAGGCCGTGTTCATGGCTTCCCAGAACTCGCCTTCGCTGGTAGTGCCGTCGCCGGCGGAGCAATAGACAACTTCGTCGCCATGGAACATCACATTCTTGAATTGACGATAATCGCCATCGTGGTTCTTCGTCGCTTCCGGATGCTGACTGAAATATCGTCCCGCCTCGGCGCAGCCTACGGCTTGCAGAAACTGCGTACCGGTCGGCGACGACCGCGTGACAATGTTGTGTTTGGTATATCCCCAGTGCGAAGGCATCTGCCGTCCGCCGGAACTTGGATCGTCCGCCGCGCCCACCGATTGCAGAAGCTGTTCGTACGGAGTGGCTCCCAGAGTAAGACAAAGAGCGCGGTCGCGATAATAAGCGTGGAACCAGTCGTATCCCGGTTTGAGCGCCATGCCCGCGGCAACAGTAAGCGCTTCATGTCCGGCGCCCGATATCTGGAAGAAGATCTTCTGCTGATTTTTCAGGAGAATCTCGCGGTCGTCCAACCGCCGCGAAAGGTACATCAGACGATACATCTCGACCAGTTGCTGGCGCGTGAGCCCTTCATAAGTCTTTTCGGTTTTAGCGGGAGCATCCGCCACTGCCACCGCGGACGCATTCTTCTTGGGCTCAGCTTTCGTAACGGCCATGTTTCTCCTTCATGAAGCGGTTGGGGTATTGCGGGGTACCCAGTATTCTAAATCCTGCGACGGCTGCACGGTATACTGAAAAATGACAATCTAAAAAAGACACACTGAAAAAGAAATGATTCGAACAAACCGCCCCATCCCCGCCGCCCAGATCAAGTTGCAGATTTTTGATCTTGACGGCACTCTGGTCGATTCGCGCACCGACCTGGCCAACTCCATCAACGCCATGCTGCGAAACTTTGGCAAAGCGGAGTTGCCCTGCGAAGTGATTGCCAGCTACATCGGCGACGGCGCTCCTATGCTGGTCCGCCGCTCGCTCGGCGATCCCGACGATGAAGCTTTCTTGCAGCAGGCGCTGCTCTTCTTTCTCGACTACTATCGCGAACACAAGCTCGACTTCACTTATGTCTACGAAGGAATCAAGGAATCGCTGGACGCAATCCGCAACAGCCGCAACGGCGCGAACCCACTCAAAATGGCTGTCTTAAGCAACAAGGGTGTGGTTCCTTCACGTGCGATTGTTGATGCGCTCGGCCTCGGCGATTATTTTTTCCAGGTCTACGGCGGCAACAGCTTCCATACGAAAAAGCCCGACCCTGCGGGCGTGCAAGCACTGCTCAGTGAAGCCGGCGCGCGTCCGGAGGAGACAGTCATCATCGGCGACTCAGACATTGATATCGTTACAGGAAGCAATTCCGGTATCTACAGCATTGGTGTGACGTACGGCCTGGCGCCGCACACATTGCACGAGGTCACGCCGGATGTGGTGATCGATCATCCGCGGGAGTTGGCGGATGTGTTGGAAGTGTAGACGATCTCAACGTAGTGGCACTGCCACGTCTCAAAGCCAATGTCTACGAGAATTTCCGAGGAAACGGAAAGACCTACGTTTCGAATGAGAGACAACGGTGATCCCTCCCAACGAGTGAGACGCGGCAATGCCGCGTCTCTACGTTGAGATCCTCTCCGATCAGCGTTCCTCTGCGTGCATCAGCGGTTACTCCTGCTTTTTCTCCGGCTCAACTCGATAGTGCCTGGCCATCTCCACAAACTCCCACGCAACATCCGCGGCGCCCAGCGGGCCGGAGAACGGTCCTTCGCCCTTACCCGCCAGCAGCACCATGGACGTATTCTGATGGCGCAGCACAAACGGATAGTCCCAGGCGAACGTATAGCTGACCTTGAGCACCACGTCGGCGACTTTGGGATCGTCCACAATGCGTATGTGGAGCTTGGCGAAATCGCCGTTTCTGAGGAGCGACGCTTTCATGTGTTCGCTATCGAAGAACTGCGCGTCGGTCGCATCCACGTACATGGTCTTGAAGGTGCGGAGTACGGTATCCCGGTCGTTCGCCTGCTTCAGCTTATCGGACCGTTCGGGAGCATAGGGCGTGGCGACGGGCTCGGCTTGTGTCTGCGCCGCAGCCAGCGCGCACTGGACTGCCACGAAACTCAGCAAGAGAACTGCCTTGAAACCTGACTTGAAATTGACTTTGAAATTTGTGGTTCTGAGATTGAAAAGATTCATATTCGTTTGCCTCCTGTATGGCAAGGCCAGCATCGCCGATTCGTCCGCCGCCGACAATGCACTGGGGGTAACTTCAGGGTCAAGCGCACATCAACTCGCGGGTAAACTGGTAAACTCTTTGTTTTAAGTGGCTTGGCATTCAAATGCACTCGAGGCCATCATTCAAAATGAAGCGAATCTTGTCTCTAGTGTAGTGTCCAGCAAATA
>PLJN01000022.1 GCA_003140235.1 Acidobacteriaceae bacterium | reverse complement strand
CAATTACCCAATTACCAACTTACCCAATTACCAAATCGCCATATAGAATAAAACCCACTTTTCAACCAAGCTGATGACCACCTCCGCTATCGCGCCGCAAAAATCCCAACTGCGCCGTACCATGGGCTTTTGGGACGTACTGCTGTTCAACATCGCCGCCGTCCTGGGCCCACGCTGGATCGCCGCCGCCGCGCACAACGGCACGTCGTCCATCAGCCTGTGGATTTTCGCAGCGTTACTTTTCTTTTTGCCGACAGCGCTCATCATCGTGGAACTTTCCACGCGCTTCCCCGCGGAAGGCGGCTTGTACGTCTGGAGCAAAGAAGCTTTCGGCGACTTCCACGGCTTCGTGGCCGGCTGGGCCTACTGGATTTATACGTTCTTCTATTTTCCCGGCTTGCTGACCGCAAGCGTGGCCATGTCCGTCTACATCGGCGGACCAAAGTGGGGAAAGCTGGCCGCCAATCCGCATTACTTGTTGTGGGCGTCGCTCGCGTTGCTGGCCACAGCGGTGTTTTTCAATCTGATCGGCCTGAACATCGGCAAATGGCTGCAAAATGCCGGAGGCGTGGCCACGTATGTCCCGCTGCTCATGCTGGTAGGCATTGGCGGATACCTGGCCTGGCGCCACGGCAGCGCCACGCACTTTTCCTGGAAAGGCCTGCTGCTCACCTGGCCGCCAGATTTAGACAAGCTCAACTTCTGGTCCAGCATTGCGTTCGCTTTCACCGGGATGGAACTGGTTTGCGCCATGAGCGAAGAAGTGCGCGACCCGCGCAAGACTTTCCCCCGGGCAATTTACGCGTCCGCCGCGCTGATTGCCGTGATCTATATCGCAGGCACAATCGCGCTGCTGGGCATGCTCCCGGCCGACAGCGTGGACGTCCGCAACGGAGTCTTCCAGGGCATCAGCGGCGGCTCCGCCCTGCTGGGCATCGCCTGGTTCGGCGTCCTCGCCGCTCTGCTGGTAACAGTAGGCAACGCCGGCGGAGTCGGCGCCACAGTCGCCGGAGTGGCCCGCGTGCCCTTCGTCGCCGGCATCGACCAGTACCTGCCCGCCTTCTTCGGCAAGATCCACCCGCGTTGGAAGACGCCGTACATTTCCATCCTGGTCCAGGCCGGAATCTCGGCCGTGATCCTGGTGTTCTCGCAAATCAACTCCACCATCGTGGAGGCCTACCAGTTCCTCATAGACATGGCCGTGATCCTCTATTTCATTCCGTTCTTATATATGTACGCCGCCGCGATCAAACTCGCCTATCGCAAAGACCGCATAGCTAACGCCCGGACAGTCCTGGTTCCCGGAGGGAAAGTCGGTATCTGGATCACCGGTTCACTGGGCTTCCTGATTACTCTCGGCGCAGTGGCCTTGGCGGCCATACCGCCCGGCGGAGTCAAGAGCAAGGCTGTCTTTGAGGGGAAACTGGTTTTCTGGACGGCGGCGTTTATCGGGATCGGGCTATTGCTTTACTGGAGAGGGGCGAGGAAAAAACGGCAGGCTGAAATCCCAGTGTGAGCCGCCGTAAACGGGCTGAGCGATTCGACCGCGGATTTCGGGAAAGCCGCTAAGAGAAATGCCGGGGATCGCGTCCAAAGTTGGCTCCGACATACTCGCCGAAACGGAACATCAGACCTCTATCTGCCATGATATCGCCAATATCCACATTCTCCGGTTGGTAAAGCGTTACTTTTGCTCCAAGCTGCCACTACGCCGGCGAAATATGCCTCCCAATTTTGAATTTGCTCGTATACAGATTCTTCGTCCGTCGTGCCTATCAACTGCAGATCCTTGCGTTCGGCAGTTTCCACCGCTAAGTAAAGTGATTTTTTGTAATTGTGGCTACTCTTTTCTTTTTCTAGGAGAAGGGAATACCGACTAGCAAACGGCGGCACGAACACATCCTGTATGCTCGCTTCTTTCGCCGGACCATAGATCGCGAGGTGCCGATCAAAACTGGCATCGTCGATCTCTCTTCTCAGCTGTTCACGCAAGGCAAGGACACTTCCCCAGACACGATTGAAATAACCCGTAAGCAGGAGCGACGAACTCGATCCCGGCTCTCCTATATATGTTGGGAATGGTACAAACATCGCGAGATAAAGGTTCTTCCGGAGTGCGTGCTCGTACTTTCTACGAATGAGCGGATCCAGGAAGGTCCGCGGTTGACAGCTGTAGCAGACCGCCAACAGAGTTGGATGATCCGCATTGGCAAGACGAGTAAATAGTTCCAGCGCTGACTGCGAGGTGCGGCTCGAGAGGAAGAGAGAAAGCTCCTCGCGAGAAACTCCAAGGAGCGGAGCTAACTTTTCAATTTCCTGGCGATTGGGCTCTGCCAGATCCGCTTCCCATTGGCTTATTTTTTTTTGCCCGTAGGAGGCCTTCAGCCCTATTTTCTTAGCTAATGCCTGTTGGGTGAAACCGGCTCGCTTGCGAAGTTCGGTCAAATAAGAGCCTTTGCTCAAGGTGTCACTCCTTTTTGTTCCAGATCGGAAAAACCGAAAAGACTGGCAATTATCATTTATACGGATATCCGTGTAAACAAAGAACGTCGTATGTCTTAATAGTTCTTGACAGAGTATAAAAGTGTATGTCATTATCCTAATGAATTAAAGCTCAAAAAGGGGAATATTATGTGTCACTCTCGGTTCTTGGGTTTTGCGGTAATTTTAGGTTTGATCGGTTTCCTCTGCTCTTGCGGGAATGGCAATTCTGCAGCGACGAGTGCTCCTCCGCCCACCCCTCAAGCCTCAACCGCTCCTTTCATTACCGCTATTTCTCCAGCCACCATTGTTTCTTCTCCAACGCCGCAAACCATCGTAGCTTCAGGTGGCGAATTAACGGGCGCTTCGGCAACGCTCCGTTACATGCCCGTGGGTTCTCCGGCGCAGGAATTCGATAACCAACCTCTTGAGACTCTTGACGACACGCAAGTCGCGATCAGTGGAACCTTTCTCTCTCCAGGGCTGTGGTCCGCAGAATTCAAGAAGGGGACACTGTCCTCGGGCCAGATTCCTTTTCAGGTGCAGCAATCAAGTGGCAATGGCGGCAACCCCGCGGACCCATATGGCTATCCGCTATTCGACGCCACTCCTGATTCGGTTGACTGGTGGGATTTTGATGCACGCGAGTGCACCAGTTATGTCGCATGGGCAATGAACGTTATTCACGGTAACAGGGCAAAACCGTGGTTCTTTACCAATAACATGGACGGTGGCCATTGGGGTTTTGCAACGGATTGGGATGCCAATGCCCAGAAATTGGGCTATCAGATCGACACGACTCCTGCGATAGGAGCAGTGGCCCAGTGGCATTTCGACGAGATTCATTTTGCAAACGGCCAGAATGTTCCTGGGGGACACGTTGCAGTTGTGGTCGCAATAAATGGCGATGGAAGCGTCATGGTCGCCGACTATAATTTTAAGACCTTTGCTTTTGACCTCCACCCGGAGAGGCCACATCGTTTCATCCACATCGTTGACACGCCGGGGAGCCCGGGTTCGTTGAACCCTGCTTTTCTGTTGAAGGCCTCTCCGAGCGCACAGGTGATGCACCAGGGTGAGAACGCAACGTTTTCCTTACAACTTTCGTCAGAAAATGGATTCAGTGGTCAAGTGACCTGGACTGCAATAGGGCTACCCCTTGGATATGCTGCGGGCACGAGCGATCAAGCAACGACCGTTACAGTTCCTTCAGGTGGCAGCGCGCAAAGCACCTTCAGGATTAACACAAATTCACTTACTGCAACCGGAACCTTCAACGTTACCCTACGCGCGATGAGCCCTGGACTGCCGTCTAGCGACTTTACTGTGTCAGTCACGATCCTCGATCAAAATCAATCTGTACCAAGGCCGATAATGTCGCTGAGTGGCAATGGACAGGTGGGCGGGAATGGCTCGATCCTGATTTACACGGTACCGGTGAACGGAAATGTTTTGATGAATTTTGATTCCTCATCGAGCACGGCGGGAACCGGATCAATCGTATCGGTCGAATGGATGAGCAACGGTACAGTAATCAGCACGAAGCAGGCCTTCAGTCTTCCATTCGGTACCCCATCAAACACGATTACGCTCAAAGTAACCAACAGTGCGGGATTAAGTGCTACAGCCACCGCAACCATCGTTGTGCAAACGAGCAGTCCCACATCACCCCAAGCCGTGATGTCACTAAGCGGTAATGGGCAGGTAGGGGGCAATGGCTCGATCTTGATTTACACGGTACCGGTGAACGGAAATGTTTTGATGAATTTTGATTCCTCGTCGAGCACGGCGGGAACCGGATCAATCGTATCGGTCGAGTGGCTGAGCAACGGTACGGTAATCAGCACGAAGCAAGCTTTCAGTCTTCCGTTCGGTACCCCATCAAACACGATCACCCTCAAAGTAACCAACAGTGCGGGATTAAGCGCTACAGCCACCGCAACCATCATTGTGCAAACGAGTAGTCCCACATCACCCCAAGCCGTGATGTCACTAAGCGGTAATGGGCAGGTAGGGAGCAATGGCTCGATCTTGATTTACACGGTACCGGTGAACGGAAATGTTTTGATGAATTTTGATTCCTCGTCGAGCACGGCGGGAACCGGATCAATCGTATCGGTCGAGTGGCTGAGCAACGGTACGGTAATCAGCACGAAGCA
>PLJN01000077.1 GCA_003140235.1 Acidobacteriaceae bacterium | reverse complement strand
AAGCAGTTGGACGAAGGACTGGCCGGCGACAATGCCGGGCTGCTGCTGCGCGGTACGGCAAAAGAAGACGTGGAGCGCGGCATGGTGCTGGCCAAAGGCGGATCGATCACGCCGCACACCAAGTTCAAGGCGGAAATCTACGTGCTGACCAAAGAAGAAGGCGGAAGACATACGCCGTTCTTCAAGGGATACCGGCCGCAGTTTTACTTCCGGACCACGGACGTGACCGGAGTAGCGGAACTGCCAGCCGGCACGGAGATGGTAATGCCGGGCGACAACGTGGCGTTGACCATTGAGTTGATCACGCCGGTAGCCATGGAAAAGGGCCTGCGGTTCGCGATCCGCGAGGGCGGACGCACGGTAGGCGCGGGCACGATCAGCGAGATTATTCAGTAAGAAGGATTGGGTAAGTGGGTAATTTGGTAATTGAGTAATTTGGGGAAGTTTGGAAACTGGATTTTCAATTACCCAATTACGAAATTACCCAATTACCAAATCGAAAACGGCGGCGGTGACCGTAGCTCTTTACAACATCGGCCTGACCGCAGAGATCTTTGAGGATAAAAAAGTGATTGGAAAAGAGAGAATTCGAATTCGGCTGAAAGCCTACGATTACCGCATACTGGACCAGTCCACGGGCGAAATCGTAGAAACAGCCAAACGCACCGGGGCGCAGATTGCCGGACCGATTCCGCTGCCTACGGTGAAGAACAAATATTGCGTGCTGCGCTCTCCCCACGTGGACAAGAAGTCGCGCGAGGCATTTGAGATCCGCACACACAAACGGCTGATTGACATTCTCGAGCCCACGCAGCACACGGTAGACGCGCTGATGAAGCTCGATCTGCCCGCGGGTGTGGACGTGGAGATCAAGGCGTTTGGAAAAGAGCACAAGTAGTTAGTACTTAGTTATTAGTAGTTAGCTAATTGCTTGAGCATCGGCCCGCTAAATACAAAGTACTAAATGCTAAGAACTGGCAGTTCAACCTACAGTCCCTCAAACGGGGATGATGAGGAGAGAAAGAACAAATGGTCAACGGAATCTTAGGTAAAAAAATCGGCATGACCCAGATCTATGACGATAAGGGTGACGTGCATCCGGTCACGGTGTTGCAAGCGGGGCCTTGCGTGATTACGCAGCTCAAGCGGGCCACCAAAGACGGTTATGAATCCGCACAGATTGGACTCGTGGAGTTTGTGAAGGGCAAGAATGTCACCAAGCCCATGCAGGGCCACTTCGCCAAGCATAATCTGCCGCCAGTCAAGTTCATGCGTGAAGTTCCGGTGGGAGAAGATGAAGCTGAAGCCGGCGACGCAGCCGCTGCGGAGCCCGAGGCGGACGGCCACGCCACCAGCACGGCAATGAAAGTCGGCGACAAAGTTCTAGTGGACATCTTCAACAGCGAGAAATACGTCGATGTGGTTGGCGTCAGCAAGGGACGCGGCTTTGCCGGTGTGGTCCGGCGGCACAACTTCGGCGGTGGTCCGGCGGCCCACGGACACATGTTTCAGGTGCAGGGCTCGATCGGCGCATCGTCGTTTCCGTCGCGCGTGTTTCCCGGAATGCGTATGTCCGGACACATGGGCGTGGACCAGGTCACGGTGCGCAATTTGAAGATTCGCGGAATTGACGCAGAGGAGAACCTGCTGCTGGTCGAAGGCGCGGTCCCCGGATTCAGGAACGGATATGTGGTGATCCTGAAAGCGAAGAAACCGCCGCGCGAGCGTCGTGGCTTCGCCGGTTCAACCACGCTGGATCCATTGAAGGCAGCCAAGAAAGCGGCCGCCGGCAAGAAGAAATAATTAAGGAGCACAGGCAGCAGTGCCTGGGCAAAGAGCTAAGGGCTGATTTTATGGCAAAGATTGATGTAGTAGACCTTAACGGCAAGAAGACCGGCACGCTGGAACTGGCGGACGAGGTTTTCGGCGCAGTGAATGAAGACCTGCTCTGGGAAGCGGTCCGGCATTACCGCGCCGCGCACCGCGCGGGTACGCACGCCACCAAGAACAAGAAGCTGGTCTCCGGCGCTGGCAAGAAACTGTGGAAGCAAAAAGGCACGGGCCGCGCCCGCGTGGGATCCATACGGTCTCCACTGTGGCGTCACGGCGGTACGGTCCACGGACCACAACCACGCTCGTACGACTACCAGTTTCCTAAAAAGAAACTGCTCGGAGCTCTGCGGGCGGCGCTGGCGGCAAAGTTTGCTGACGGCAAGCTGACCGTGGTCTCGAGCTTTGAATTGACGGCCGCCAAGACCAAGGCGTTCCACAAGTCGCTGATTGCGTTGGGCGTCGAGAAGACCGCGTTGCTCGTGGACGCGGGCCATGAGAACCGCAACCTGGAACTGAGCGCACGCAACATTCCCGGAGTCGAGCTGATGTCGGGGAACCAGGTGCATCCTTATCATCTGCTGCGTTTTGAGGCAGCGATCTTCTCGCAAGCGGCGCTGGAAAAACTGCAGGACATGCTGAAGGCTAGCGTGTCGAAGCGTCATAAAGCGGAGGTGGCGTAATGAAATCGGCTTATCAGATTCTCCGTAAACCGGTGATCACCGAAAAAGGTCTCAGCGTGAAAGAGACGGAAAATACGCTGGTGTTTGAAGTGAACGCCAAGGCCACCAAGACCGAAGTCAAGGAAGCAGTCCAGAAGATTTTCAAAGTGAAAGTGGATTCCGTGCGTACCGCCAACTTCGTAGGCAAGGAACGCCGCCGCGGAAAATTCGCCGGCTACCGTCCTGACTGGAAGAAGGCCTACGTAAGGCTGAAGTCCGGCGAAAAAATGCCGGAGTACGCACAGAACTTGTAATTGGGAATCAGGAAAAAGAGCTAAGTACTAAAGGCTGGGTTCTACATGGGCATTAAGACATACAGACCGATTACGCCGTCACTGCGGTTCAAGACCACGCTGACGAACGACGAGCTTACGGCGGACAAGCCGCACAAGCCGCTGACCCGCGTGAAACAACGCACCGGTGGACGCCGCAACACGGGCGACATCACCATCTGGCATCGCGGCGGCGGACACAAGCGCAAGCTGCGCGTGATTGATTTCAAGCGCGACAAGGCCGGTGTACCCGGCACAGTGGTTTCGATCGAATACGATCCGAACCGCTCGTCGCGCATCGCGCTGATCGCTTACGCGGACGGCGAAAAGCGTTACATCCTTCACCCGGTTGGACTGCAGGTGGGCGGAAAGATTGTCAGCGGCGCCGAAGCGGACATCCTCGTCGGCAACGCGCTTCCGTTGCGCAACATTCCTCCCGGCACCACAATCCACAATGTGGAACTGAAGCCCGGTAAAGGCGCGCAGATGGTGCGTTCCGCGGGAGCAGCGGCGCAGTTAGTCGCCAAAGAAGGCGAGTACGCCCTCATCAAGCTGCCTTCCGGTGAAACCCGCCAAGTGCTGATTGATTGCATGGCGACGGTCGGACAGATTGGGAATCTCGACCACGAGAATGTGTCCATCGGCAAAGCGGGACGCAACATCTGGCTAGGCAAAAAGCCGGTCAACCGCGGCGTAGCGATGAACCCGGTCGACCATCCGCATGGTGGTGGTGAAGGCAAGACCTCCGGCGGACGTCATCCAGTTACGCCTTGGGGCCAGCCAACTCGCGGTTACAAGACGCGCAACAACAAGCGCACAGACAAATTCATTGTCAGCAGGAGACAGAAATAATGGCGCGCTCACTTAAGAAAGGGCCGTTTATTGACGGCCACCTGATCAAGAAGCTGGAAGGAATGACCCAGCGGAACGAAAAGAAAGTCGTCCGCACATGGTCGCGCCGCTCCACGATCTCGCCGGAAATGGTGGGACACACCGTGGCCGTGCACAATGGAAAAAAGTTTATCCCGGTGTACATCACCGAAAACATGGTGGGACACAAGCTGGGTGAGTTCGCTTTTACCCGTCAGTTCAAAGGGCACTCGGTGCGGGCAGCTACAGAGACCGCGGCCAGGCCGGCAGGCATTCCGGGTGGTCCGGGAGCCATTACGCCAGCAGCAGCTCCGGCCGCTCCCGCAGCGAAGTCGTAAGGAGTATTGAGAATGGAATTTATAGCAAAAGCGCAGTTCACACGGGTCTCGCCGCAAAAAGCGAGACTGGTGCTGGACCTGATCAAGGGCAAGCGCGTAGAGAACGCGCTGACCACGCTTCAGTTTACCAAGAAGCGCATTGCGCCGGCCATTTTTCAGTTGCTGCGTTCCGCGGTGGACAACGCGACGTATCTGCGTGACGAAAAAGGGCTCGACCTGGACGTGGACAACCTGTTCGTCAAGCGGGCCATTGCCAATGACGGCCCTCGGATGAAGCGGGTACGTCCCGCGCCAATGGGACGTGCGTATCACTATCAGCGGCGCATTTCGCATCTGGAGATTGCGTTGGAAGAAAAAGGTTCGGCCAAGAAAGAAGCGCTGGCGACCACAGTCGGAGAAGAAGACGCCGCCGCTCCCGCAAGTAAGAGCAAGACCAAGACGAAGAAGGCCGTAGTCGCGAAGAAGAAAACCGGCAGTCACAAGACAGCCGCCAAGAAATAAGTTTGCGTTCGAGGTTTGAGGGTTAAGAGGAAATTATGGGACAAAAGGTCCATCCATACGGATTTCGCCTCGGCTACACCAAGCCGTGGAGGTCGCGCTGGTTCGTGGAGCGCGATTACGACAAGCTGCTTCTGGAAGATGTGAAGCTCAAAGGCGAGCTCAGGGAAAAGCTCAAGGCGGCGGGCGTAAGCTCGGTTGAGATTGAGCGTCCCGGCAACAAGCTGCGCATCATCATCCGTACCGCGCGTCCGGGCATCATCATCGGGCGCAAAGGCACGGAGATTGACAAGCTGAAGCAGGATTTGCAGAAGCGCACGGCGCGCGAAGTGTTCATCGACATCCAGGAAGTGCACAAGCCCGAACTGGACGCGCAACTCGTTTCGGAATCGATCGCGTTGCAATTGGAAAAGCGCGTCGGGTTCCGCCGGGCCATGCGTAAAGCTGTCGATTCGGCGCTACGTTTTGGCTGCAAAGGCATCAAAGTCCGCGTCTCGGGTCGGCTGAACGGCAATGAAATCGCCCGCTCGGAGTGGTATCTGCAAGGGCGTTTGCCACTGCATACCCTGCGCGCAGACATTGATTATGGATTTTCCGAGGCCCACACCACCTACGGTATCATCGGGGTGAAGACGTGGGTATACCGTGGCGACATTCTGCCGGCAAAAAAGAAAACCGCCGAGCAGCAGGTGGCGACGGGAGCATTTTAAGATAGCAGTACTTAGTAGTTAGTACTTAGTTCTTGGCTTGGGCATCGAGAGGCATTGACGCCCAGGACAAATCGCTGAGTCAAGCGGTGAAGAAGCAAGACTAAGGCTAACGCGGTTGCTAAGTACCAAGTACTAAATACTAAGTACTCAGGAACTGACATTATGTTAATGCCAAAGAAAGTTAAGTACCGCAAGCAGCAGCGCGGACGTATGTGCGGTAAAGCATGGCGTGGCTGCGAACTGGCTTTCGGAGATTTCGGACTCAAGGTGCTGGAGCCGGGTTGGATTACCGATCGTCAGATTGAAGCCAGCCGCGTGGCGATGACTCGTTTCGTCAAACGCGGCGGCAAGATCTGGATCCGGTTGTTTCCGGACAAGCCAGTCACCAAGAAGCCCGCTGAAACCCGTATGGGTAAAGGCAAGGGAGCGCCGGACCATTGGGTATCGGTCGTCCGTCCGGGCAAGATTCTGTTTGAGATGGAAGGCGTGAACCGCGCCGATGCTCAAGAAGCCATGCGGCTGGCATCGCACAAACTTCCGCTCCGCACCAAGTTTATTACGCGGCATGACGCACACTAAAACATTCGGCGAAAAAGAAGAGACCTATGGACGCAGAGAAAATTAGAAACCTGACCGGCCCGGAACTGCTGCATCAGCAGGCGGAACTCAATGACCAGCTTTTCCGGTTGAAGTTCCAGCTCAAGATGGGACAGACCGAGAGCCTCAAAAAGATCCGCGGATTGCGCAAAGACGTGGCCCGTTACAAGACCATCATCCGCGAGCAGGAACTGGGCATAGCGGGCAAGAAAGCGGCCCCTGAGGTAAAAGCCGCGAAAGCGACGAAGGCCCCGGCCGCCGCGAAACCGGAAAAGTCCGCTGCCGCCAAGCCGGTTGCAGCGAAGCCGGTGAAAGCCAAAAAGGGCCCCGCCGCCAAGAAGCCGGCGAAAGCATCCGCTGGTAAGAAAAAGGGGAAGAAGTAAATGGCAGAGACAACAGCTCCAAAGCAGCCAAACCGCCGCAGCACCAAGATCGGCCAGGTGCTCCCCAGCAAGATGAGCAAGACCATTGTGGTCCAGGTCATCATGAAGAAGGCCCATCCGCTGTACCGCCGCGTCGTGGCCAAGGCCAAGAAATTTTATGCGCATGACGAAGAAGGCGCGGCCCGGCCCGGCGACACCGTGGAAATTGAAGAGACGCGGCCCATGTCGCGGCTGAAGCGCTGGAAACTGAAGGCCATTATTCATAAAGCGAAACTGGTCGCAAGCGAAGTAAGCGAACCGAAGGTCAGCTAAGGGAACGGAGATCAACCATGGCAGTGATGATGAGAAGCATTCTCGATGTGGCGGACAACAGCGGGGCACGCCGTCTGCAGATGATCCTGCCTTTGGGCGGGCACACCGGCTTGAATGCCAGCCTGGGTGACATCGTCACGGCCGCGGTGAAGGAAGCTTCGCCCGACGGCACCGTGAAGAAGGGCAAGGTTGTGAAGGCGGTGATCGTCCGCACCCGCAAAGAGCATCGCCGGCGCGACGGAACCTACATCCGCTTCGATGAGAACGCGGCAGTGGTGATCGACGATGCGCACGAGCCGGTTGGAACGCGCGTCTTCGGGCCGGTTGCCCGCGAACTGCGCGAAAAGAAGTTTCTGAAGATCGTTTCGCTTGCCCCTGAAGTTGTGTAAAGGCAGCTCTCAGCTATTAGCGTTCAGCTTTTAGCTGGTCCTGCCGAGTCGACTAAGGTCGATGAACGAGATTTGCTGAGAGCTGGAAGCTGATGGCTGAAAGCTTGGAGAGAAAATGCCGAGTTTGAATATTCATCGCAACGATACGGTCAAGGTGCTGACGGGCTCGGACCGCGGCAAGACGGGCCGCGTGCTCCGCGTGTTTCCTGACAAGGGCACGGTTCTTGTTGAGCACGTGCGCGTCGTCAAGAAGACGGTTTCGAGCAA
>PLJN01000160.1 GCA_003140235.1 Acidobacteriaceae bacterium | reverse complement strand
CAGACCCTGGCGCTCAGCCGCAACATGCTGAAGACTTTTCTGGAGTGGCATCCCACGGTGATGCACGATCTGCATGAGTCGGTGCCGTACATCTACATCATGACCGGGACGGGACCGTACAATGCGTGGCTCGACCCAATCGTGATCAGCGAATGGCAGGAGATGGCCTACCACGAGATTGAAGAGATGACCAAGCGCGGCGTTGTCGGCGTATGGACCCACGGCTTCTACGACGGATGGGCGCCGAATTACCTGCTTTCGATGGCCAACAATCACAACTCCATCGGCCGGTTTTACGAGACGTTCGGCAACGGCGGCGCCGATACTCGCGTTCGCACCCTGCCTTCTTCGAGCACCAGCCGAGAATGGTTCCGGCCGAACCCTCCGCTGGCCAAAGTGAAGTGGTCGGCGCGCAACAACATCAATTTGCAGGAAAGCGCGATTCTGTTCGGTATGAATAATGTTGCGACCAACGGCCGTCAGTTTCTGAACAACTTTTATTTAAAGAGCAGGCGATCGACGGAGAAAGCACGGCGTGAAGGTCCGGCTGCATGGATCTTCCCATCGGACGATTCCCGCCCCGCCGAGCAAGCGGCGTTGCTGAATCTTTTTGAATTGCAGGGAGTGGAAGTCCATCGTCTGGCAAAAGAGATTCGTCTGCCTGCGGAAGAAAAAGCAGAGCGGCCAGCCGCGAGAGGGGACAGGACCGCATCTTCTGAGAAAGGCGCATCAGAAAAAAGCGACGCCGATAAAAAACCGCAGGAGACAGTAATCCCCGCCGGCAGCTATGTTGTCCGCATGGACCAGCCATATAGCCGGCTGGCCGACATGCTTCTCGACACGCAGTACTACAGCGCGCGCGATCCGCGTTCGTACGACGATACGGGCTGGACGCTCGGCGCGCTCAAGAACATCAAGACCGTCCGCGCGACGAATGTTTCAGTCTTGGACGCGCCCATGACAAGAGTCGGCAGAATCGAACTGGCGGACAGCATCGACGGCCCAGGCAAGACGTACCTCATCAACCACAATACGGACAACACTCTCGCCACGTTCCGTTTCCGTCTGTCCAACGTGGCCATGGACGCCGCCGAAGCGCCGTTCGAAGCCGACGGCATGAAATTCAAAGCGGGAACGTTTGTCATCCGCAACGCCGATCGCGGTCCGCTGGAAAAGGCGGCGAAAGAGCTGGGCCTCAAAGTCCACGCGACCGACGCCGACATCAAAGTAGCCACGCACCCGCTGGCCGCGCCGCGCATTGCCATGGTCCACAACTGGCAGAACACGCAGAACGACGGCTGGTACCGCATTGCGTTCGAAGAATTGAAAATTCCTTACACGTACATTGCCGACACCAAGCTGCGCGAAACCGCGAACCTGCGGCAGCAGTTTGACGTGATCCTGCTTCCGCCCATGGGCGGAGGAGGCGCCGCGGGGCTGGCCGGCATTCTGCGCGGACTGCCCATGCGCGGCGGTCCCATGCCCTGGAAAAATACGCCGGAGACGCCCAACTTCGTAGCGCCCGGCCTGGACTCCAGTGACGACATCCGCGGCGGTCTCGGCTACAGCGGACTACAAAACCTCGAACAGTTCGTCCGCGAAGGCGGCTTGCTCGTGGCCGTCCAAACCAGCGCGTTTCTTCCCGTATCCGGCGGCATGACGGACATGGTGCAAGTCGCAGATGCGCGCACCATGCAAGCCCCCGGCAGCGTGCTGCTATCCACTATTGACGACAAGAAAAGTCCCATCGCGTATGGCTACGATGACAAGCTCTACGTCTATTACCGCCAGGGCCCGGTCATCACCGTAAGTGTTCAAGGCGGTGGCGGAGGAGGCGCAGAAGACGCCGCAGCCGGAGCCCGCTCCAGCGGACGCGGATCAGCCAGCGATCCCGACGTGATCCAGGGACGCACCTACATCGCTCCGGAAAAACCGGTCAAGCGCACGCCCCGCGAACAGGAACTCTATATTCCGGAAGAAGTCCGCGAGTATGCCCGCTGGTCCATTCCCGCTAAAGACGACCTGCCACGCGTGATTCTGCGCTTTGCTCCGGAAAAAGAACTGCTGCTCAGCGGCATGATCGTCGGCGGCGCCGAGATTGCGGAAAAACCCGCGGTCGTCGACGTACCTCATGGAAAAGGTCACGTGGTACTGTTCGCCAATAATCCGGTGTGGCGGCACGAAACCATGGGCAGCTTCTTCCTGGTGTTTAACGCCATGATGAATTACGACCATCTGAACGCAGGTAAATCAGCACAGCCTGCGGCTGGCAGCGAGGCCGCAAGTGGTGAAGACCAGGAATAGCCAGGCTGCCTTTCTGACCAGAGGAGATTTTTATGGCTGAGCTTAAGACTAAAATCAACGATGCCTCGGTTGCTGATTTTCTGAGTGCAATTCCAGATACGCAGGTCCGCGAAGATTGCCGGATGATTGCCGGCATGATGCAGACCGCCACCAAAGCCAAACCCAAAATGTGGGGACCCAGCATAGTTGGCTTTGGCGAACACCGCGTTGTGTATGCGGGTGGGCGGGAAGCCGACTGGATGATGATGGGGTTCTCTCCGCGTAAACAGAATATTGTGCTTTACGGTGTTCAGCACAACGATGAATTGCTGGCTAAACTGGGTAAACACTCATGTGGTAAAGGCTGTCTTTACATCAAACGACTCGAGGACGTCCATTTACCGACCCTCAAAAAGCTCGTGGGCGTATCGGTGAAGCGGAAGACCAAGGCATAGAATCGCCGAGATCGCCGTCATCGCGCGTGATCGCCGCCATCGGTGTAAGACAAAATGCTTAAAATGCCAGGGCCATTCTCGCCGGCCATATGACTGCTCCCTCAATTACCCAATCTTCTCAGTTCCCCGATGGCGGCGATGACGGCGATCACGCGCGATCACCCTAATCTCCCGTCGGTCCCAAAAGCGGCTTGGACTGAGGCTCGCGCTTGTGGGCGGCTTTCCATTTAGCTACCCATTTGGCTACGCGAAGCCTGAAGCGGTCGAGATAGAGATAGACTACCGGCGTGGTGTAGAGCGTGAGGGCCTGGCTCACGAAAAGTCCGCCGACGATGGCGATGCCCAAGGGACGCCGGAGTTCCGCGCCGGTGCCGGTTCCCAGCGCCAACGGCAGTGCGCCCAGCATGGCGGCCATGGTTGTCATCATAATGGGACGGAAACGCAACTGGCATGACTGGTAGATGGCTTCTTCCGGAGCCATGTTCTGCTCGCGTTCGGCGCGAATGGCGAAGTCGATCATCAAGATGGCATTCTTCTTCACGATACCTATCAGCAGAATGATTCCAATCAACGCGATGATGTTGAGATCATTCTTGGTCAACATGAGGGCAAGAATGGCTCCCACACCGGCGGATGGCAGCGTAGAAAGGATGGTCCAAGGATGGATGTAACTCTCATACAAAATGCCGAGCACAATGTAGACCGTAAAAATCGCCGCCAGAAGCAGCCATGGCTCACTTGCCAAAGAATCCTGGAAAGCTGCTGCGGCCCCCTGGAAGGTGCCGTGGACCGTTGCGGGGACGCGGATGTCGCGCATGGACGTCTCGACAATTTTAGTTGCATCGCCTAGTACGCCGCCGAGCGCCAGGTTGAAGGAAATGGTCACTGCCGGATACTGCGACTGGTGATTGACCTGAAGCGCGGTATTGGAAGGCACATACGTCGTGAAGGCAGAGAGCGGGACCTCGACGCCGGCCGCAGAACGCACGTACACGCCCTGCAGGGCATCAGTGCCGCTGAGTAAACGCGGATCCGCTTCCATGACTACGTGATACTGGTTCAACTGGCGATAAATGGTGGAAACCTGCGCCTGGCCAAAGTAGTCGTACAGCACTCGGTCCACCTGCGCCGAAGAGATTCCCAGTCGCGCGGCTGTGTTGCGGTCCACAATGACCTGGGCAGATAAACCCTTGTCCTGCTGGTCGGTGTTGACGTCTTTCAACTCTGTCTGGCTGCGCAGCTTGGCGAGGACCTTGGGGGCCCATTCATTGAGTTCATCCAGCGTCTCAGCCTGGAGGGTGTATTGAAATTGGGCGTTACTCTGCCGGCCGCCGATCTGCAGGTCTTGCGTGGCCTGCAAAAACAGTGTGGCTCCGGGCACGACTGCCAGCTTGGGACGAAGACGCGCGATGACCTGGTCCACGGACACCTTCCGCAGGCCCACCGGTTTCAAGGTGACGAACATGCGTCCGCCGCTACCGCCACCGCCGCCGCCGACAAAACCTACTACCGTTTCAACATCGGGATCGCTCTTCACGATGTCCACGAACTGGGCTATCTTGGCACTCAGAGCGGGGAAGGAAATATCCTGTGCTGCCTGCACGCCGCCGCCCATTCGGCCGGTGTCCTGCTGGGGAAAAAAGCCTTTCGGGACGATGATGTAGAGATAAACACTAAGCACCGCCGTAGCGATGGTGATTCCCAGTGTAAGCGGCTGGTGGCGCATTACCCAGCCCAGGCTTCCGCGATACAGCTTCAGGATGAAATCAAACGACCGTTCGCTGGCCAGATAGATCTTTCCATGCTTCTGTTGTTCGGCGGAGCGCAGGAACTTGGCGCACATCATGGGGGTTGCGGTCAGCGAGATCAGCAAGGACATAACGATGGCCGTGCTCAAGGTAACGGCGAACTCGCGGAACAGCCGCCCTACGATCCCTTGCATCAGTAGAATGGGGATAAACACCGCGACCAGCGACGTGCTCATGGAAAGCACCGTGAAGCCAATTTCTTTGGCTCCGCGGAAGGCCGCTTTCACCGGGTCCATGCCCTGCTCGATGTAGCGCGTAATGTCTTCAATCACCACGATGGCGTCATCCACCACAAATCCGGTGGAAATGGCCAGGGCCATCAGCGAGAGGTTGTCAATGCTATAGCCGACCAGGTACATCACGCCAAAGGTCCCGACGAGCGAAAGCGGGACCGAGACGCTGGGAATGAAAGTGGCGCGGGCATTGCGCAGGAACAGGAAAACCACCATTACTACCAACGCAATTGAAAGACACAAGGTGAACTGGATATCTTTCACTGATGCGCGGACTGTCGTGGTGCGGTCCAGCGCCACTTCTACGTTAATGCCTGAGGGGATCGAGGCCTGTAACAGCGGCAAAATCGCGCGCACACGGTCCACAGCATCAATGATGTTGGCGCCGGGTTGCCGGAAGACAATCATCAATACTGCCGGCTTCCCGTTGACCACACCGGCGTTGCGAATGTCTTCGACGGAGTCCTGCACGTCCGCCACGTCCTGAAGTCGCACGATTGCGCCGGTCTTGTCCTGGGCAACAATGATGTTCTTGTACTGGTCGGCCAGCTTGAGCTGATCATTGGCGGTGATCTGCCAGGCGTTGAAGCCGTTGGCGAATTCTCCTTTGGGCCGGTTGGCGTTGGCGGTATTGAGGGCGGTCGCTACCTGGTCAATGCCAATTCCCAATTTGCTCAGCTGTAGCGCGTTGATCTCGGCGCGCACCGCCGGTTTGGCGCCGCCGCCCACAAACACCTGGCCCACGCCGGGAACCTGCGCCACTTTCTGCGCCAGGATGGAATCCGCAGCATCGTACATCTTGGGCTTTGTCACAGTCTCCGAAGTGAGCGCCAGGATCATGATGGGAGCATCTGCCGGATTGGATTTGCGCCAATTCGGCCTTGACGGCAGGTTGGCCGGCAACTGGCTCAATGCTGCGTTGATGGAGGCTTGCACATCGCGGGCGGCGGCATCGATGTTCCGGCTCAAATCAAACTGCAGGGAGATGCTCGTGGAACCCAGTGAACTGGTGGAGGTCATCTGGTTGATGCCGGCGATTCGGCCAAACTGACGCTCCAGCGGCGTGGCTACGGAAGAAGCCATGGTTTCCGGGCTGGCGCCGGGATAATTGGTTGTCACGACGATCGTCGGAAAATCGACCTTCGGCAGTGCCGCGACGGGCAACAAATTGTAGGCGCCGATGCCGAACACCAGCACCCCGAGCATCAACAGCGAGGTCGCGATCGGGCGCCGGATAAACGGTTCGGAGATGCTCATCGGCGATTGCCCTGAAAATGGCGCGCGGCGCCCCTGCCTGGAGCGACAACCGGGTCCGTAACGGTAGCCCGGTTCATCCGGCCGCTCCCGGAATCGGCGCGGAGAGCCGCACCCGGGCGCCCTTGGTCAATCGATACTGCCCTTCGACCACGATCTTCTCGCCCGGCGACAGCCCCTTCGTGACGACGGCGATGCCGTCCTGCACCGCGGCGATCTCGACGTCGCGGCGCTCCACCGTATTGTCGTCCTTGATCACGTAGGCGTAGTGACCGGTCGGTCCGTCCTGCACCGTCTGCGCGGGCACCGTGGGCACCCCTTTGCGCACATTGAGGACCACCTTCACGTTGACGAACCGGCCGGGCCACAGCTTCTCGTCATCGTTGGCGTACGTCGCCTTGAGGCGGATCGTGCCGGTCGTCTGGT
>PLJN01000200.1 GCA_003140235.1 Acidobacteriaceae bacterium | reverse complement strand
CGACCAGGTCGCAGCGAATCTGCGTGACGATCTCCAGCGCTTCCAGTCCATCGGACGCAAGCCGCACGCGGTAACCGGCTTTCTCCAACATGCGGCCCACGAACTTGCGCACGCTGATGGAGTCATCCACCAGGACAACGACTTTTTCGTCGGGAACAACTTCGATAGCTTCCGGCGGGATCGCACCGCGGGCGATAGCTTCCGCTCCCGGAGCAAAAATTCGCGCCGCGTTGGCGCTGGTCATCAGCGGACGGCGCTCAATGGCTTCACCGGCAACCAGACGATTCACGTCAATCAACAGAATCAAACTGCCGTCCGGAGCAATTGTGGCTCCCGGAAACATCTTCAGATTGCGCAGGTACTCGCCGAGACTCTTAATGACAATTTCGTCTTTGCGCACAACATCTTCAACCACGAGGCCGACCTGGCGTCCGGCAACATTGACGATCACCATGCGGTAATAACCGTTGATCGCCTGGATGGGAACAAGTCCGAGCGCGGAATCAAGCCGCACAATTTCGGTGACCACGTCGCGTACTTTCGTGAGCAGCTTGCCGCCTACTTCTTCGATATCCTGCTCGCGCAAACGGCGTATCTCTTCCACAAAGGCCAGCGGCAGAGCAAACATATGGCCTCCGCAACGCACGAAGAGCGCCTGAGAAATAATCAGTGTCAGCGGGACTTTCAGCGTGAACCTTGCGCCCTGCCCCTTTTGTGTTTCTACTTCGATCTCGCCATTGAGCTGTGCGAGATTGGACCGGACCACATCCAGTCCTACTCCACGGCCAGCGAGCTCGCTCATGCGCGGCGCAGTGGAGAATCCTGGATGGAAGAGAAACTCCAGCAGATCGCGGTCGCTCAGATCAGCAGCGGCGTCAGCGCTGACCAGCCCGTTTTCGATCGCGGTCTTGCGGACGCGTTCGTAATCAATCCCGCGGCCGTCATCCTCAACTTCGATGTAGATGTGATTGCCGCGATGGTATGCGCGCACTGCAATGTTGCCGTGGTCGCTCTTGCCCAGCCCATAACGCTCGCCTTCGCGCTCAATGCCGTGTGCGACGGCGTTGCGTGTGAGGTGGATGAGCGGGTCAGAAATCTGCTGGATAATGTTGTTGTCCAGTTCCGTTTCTGCGCCGGCAAGTGTGAGCTCGATTTTCTTGTTGGTCGCTTTGGCAGCATCGCGAACGGTGCGCGAGAGCCGCGTGTAGAGATTTCCGATGGGCACCATGCGCGCCTGGGTAATTTCATCCTGCAGGCGGTGCGCGAGCTTGGTGAACTCGTCAATATCGGCGTCCACGCGGCGCACAAAACCGTCCAACTGGCTCAGAACTTCGCTGATGTCAGCGGAAATTTCCGTCAGCGAGCGAGAGAGGATGTTGAAATCGTCATAACGATCCATCTCCAACTCGCTGAATTCCGCCAATGCGTGGTCGAAAGAATGGGAATAGCTGGAGTAACCGGAACGCGGATGAAACGCATCCGGCGCGGACGGCTGATACGCAGGAGTAGTGTGGATGCGTCCGAACTCATGGTTCTCCTGGAACTCAGAAACTTTGTCCTGCATGCGAGCTTTGGAGAAATTGAGAACGTCGGCCAGCCGTTCCAACTCGGCGACGCGGCCCAACATGCGCGTCCGGTTGATCACCAATTCGCCGACGGCATTCATCATGCGGTCCAGGCGGTCGAGCGCAACGCGGACAGATTTAGACTGCGGCATGGCCGCCGGTTCTTTCTGGACTCCCGGTTCAGCAAATGCTTCGGCCTTGTCAGCTTTGTGCGCGTCTTCGGCAACGGTGGGTTCGTCGATTGCAGACGCTAATTCCGGTTCACCGGCAGGCTCTTCCAGATGCAGATCCATGGTGCCGGCAGCTGCTTCCGCAACGGGCTCTTCTTCTTTTTCTTGTGGAGCAAGTCGCCCAATGCGGATGAACAGAGTGTGGACTGAGGCCTGCATCGTGGCCTCGTCGTCCCATTGGCGATAGAGAAACTTTTTGAGCGCGTCAACGGCGTCCAGACAAATGTCGATGATCTCCGCGCTGGGTTGCAGTTCTCCCTCGCGGAGGCGGCCGATCAGGTCTTCCGCGCGGTGGGCCACATGCGCTATGCGATGCAATCCAACTTGCGCCGCGGAGCCCTTCACCGTATGCATGGCGCGCAGAAGGCGATGGATCTGCACCGAACTGGGATTGATCTCCAGCGAAAGCAGGCAGTCCGTAACCACCTGCAAATGTTCTTCCGCTTCAGGAATGAAGAACTCCAGGATTTCCTGCGGCACTTCACCATCCGCGGGCAGCGGCTCCATGGGACTTTCCAGCAGAGATTGTGTTGCAACAGATGTCTGGACTTCCGCAAGCGCCGGCGTGGCGGAAGACGCTTGTTCTACGGGAGCCGAAGGCACCGGCGCCGTTTGAAACGCAAACGGGAACCTTTGCTTGAATGCGCTCACGTCGTCGGCGTTTTCCGCGGCATTAGCGCTGATCATCAGCAAGTCGGATTCAAGAACGGCGACGCCTTCCGAGATGAATTCCACCACCGGGCCGGCGGCATCCGGCGCAATGGTCGCATTCATCGCGTACTGAAAAATGTGGGCAAGCTTGCCGGACACTTCTGAAAATAGAGGAAAGCCATAAGAAGCCGACGTCCCCGCCAGAGTGTGCGCGGAAATGTAGAGACGCTCCACGTCCTCCGCACCGGGGTACGGGTCCAGCAGAATGCCGGAGTACTCCCTCAGGAATTGCAGGTGCTCTGAAGCTTCCTGCAGGAAGATCTCCACGAATTCGGCGCCGTGCTGGCTCACACTCTCTCCTGCGCAACCGCGGCCCGCGAAGACGCCGCCGGCTTTTGGTAGATTCGCGAATCTTGATGCGTGTGGGTGTCGAATTTCACATCGCACCGATTGATGGTTTCCGCGTGACCCAGAAACAGGTATCCACCCGGCTCCAGATATTCGTAGAAGCGCTGGACCAGCTGGGCCTGCCGCTCTTCGGAAAAATAAATCAGGACGTTCATGCAGAAAATGCAGTCGAACTTGCCCATGTACACGACCTGCGCCAGATTCATGGGCGCAAAATTGACGAGGTTTCTGATCCGCGGACGAACAACGAAATGTTCTCCCGCCCGCGAAAAGTATTGTTCGCGCTGTTTCGGACCAACGGACTCCATTGCGCGGGCGTCGTAGGCGCCGTGCTCGGCGTGGTCCAGCGCTGTCCGGCTAACGTCCGTGGCCAGAATGCGGATGTTCCAGGCGTCGGCGAATTCCAGCGTGTCGGCGATGGTCATGGCGATGCTGTACGGCTCTTCCCCGGTGGCGCAGCCCGCGCTCCATATGCGCAGCGCACGCGGAGTCTCCCAGAATTTCTTCATGTGCAGTTCAGGCAATACTTTTTTCTCCAGTGCCTCGAAGACCGCTGGATATCGAAAGAATGAGGTTTCCTGCGTCAGCAACCTCTGTAACAACGTGTCATATTCCACGTTCGAACTTTTGATCAGGCGCAGCAGATCGGTCCCGTGCGCCAGCTTGCGAGCGTCGAGATGCTCCCGCACGCGAGTGGAGAAGAAGCGCTCGCGCGACGAGTCAAAGAGAATGCCCGAGCGTTGCTCGATCAGGCCCCGAATCTCACTCAGTTCATGTTCGCTGACAATCACGACGTTCGTACCCTATGCCTTTTCCCGTTGCTGTAAAGACGCGGCATGCCGCGCTTTAGGTTGATGTTTTCTAGCGACGTACCGCGGCTACGAGTTCCGGCCGCGGTTCATTCGAAGATCCAGCCGCAACGCGGAACTGCGAAAGCGCTTCGTTGAGTTGCTCCGACATGTGCACCAACTGCTCCACGGTGCGCGACGTTTGCCGCGCGCCTTGCGAAGTCTGGCGCGTGATGTTGGAGATGATCTGCATGGCATTGGCCACGCCTTCTGTACCGCGCACCTGTTGTTTGGAAGCGAGTGAAATTTCCTGCACCAACTCCGCCGACTGGCGGACTACGGTGGAGATTGCATCCAGCGCTTTGCCGGCCTGGTCGGCCAGGCGTGCGCCGATTTCCACTTCCTTGGTGCCTTCCTCCATGACCACCACGGCATCGTTCGTTTCCGCCTGGATGGCCTTGATCAACGCAGCAATGTCTTTGGTAGCGTTGCGCGAGTGTTCCGCCAGCTTGCGGACTTCATCTGCAACCACGGCAAAACCACGGCCGGCTTCTCCGGCGCGGGCAGCCTCAATGGCTGCGTTCAAAGCGAGCAAGTTGGTCTGCTCGGTAATGTCATTGATGACGTTGACGATTTCGGAAATCTCGAGTGAACGATCACCCAGTGCCTTGATGCGTTTTGCCGTCGCTTGCACAGACGAACGGATACGCTGCATGCCTTCCAGCGTGTCACGCACGGAACGGTTTCCCTGCTCCGCGGCATCGAGTGCGCGGCGCGCCGCTTCAGCGCTGGCTTCCGCGTTGTTGGATACCTGCTTCATCGAAACGGTGAGCTCTTCTACAGCCGACGAAGTATTCGTGATTTCCTGGTCCTGCTGGATAGCGCCCGTGGACATTTCTTCCGACGCGATCAGAATTTCGTTGGCGTTGCTCTGGACGTCAATCGCGCCCTTGCGCACGCGCTCCAGCACTTTGCAGAAGTTATCGAGCATGTAGTTGACGGAGTCCACTACGTTGCCGAGCGCGTCGTTGGTCACGCGGCCACGCAATGTCATGTCACCACGCGCGATCTGGCTGACGACGGTCAAGAACTCGGTAACACTCTTCTGCAGTGCTTCCTGGGCTTCCTGATTGAACATGGCGCGAGAGGACCTTTCGGCCGCGCGGTTCAGGTTTTCAGCGATGAAACCGAAATCGTCGGTTGCATCCACGTCCGCCTTGGAGTGAAAGTCGCCCTGCGAGAGCTTTTCGGAGAATTCGGTCAGCTTCTTCACTGGCGCAACCACCCGGTTGGCAATGATGATCCAATTGATGAGTGCCGCGCCAAGACAAACCATCAGGCCCACCCAGACGAACAGATTCAAGTCGCTGGGATCGAAGATGCGAGCGGCGGGATGGGCCTTATTGCCGCCATAGAAGGCAAGCACCAGCACCCCGAACAACGTCGCGACATCAAATGCAACCAAAAGCCATAGAGTCCGGCTCAATCGACCTTTCATAACTGCCTCCAAATCCTCATATGACCGGGACGGGAAACGCCTCAGTCAATTTCTTCAAATTCAATGCGAGTGCTAATCTTTCGCCCTGACGCAACATGCCGCAGCAATGGGGTACGTCGCGCGGCGCTTCCTCCACTAACAGTGGTTCATTGGTGGAGTACGTTCCAATCACTTCGTCCGACGCAATGCCAATCCGCAGATCGTCCCGGTCGTCCTCGCCCTTGAGCGACGCCACCACAACATGCCGCGGCAACAAATCCGGACGGCGGCCTTCAGTGAAGGCAATGTCCACAACGGGAACAATCGAACCGCGCAGGTTAAAAACACCCATCAGAAAAGGCGGTGACAGGGGCACATACGTCAAACGCGGCCACTCCACGACTTCTTCCACGTCGAGCACCGAGAAGCAGAACCGCTCACGCCCGGCCCGGAAAATGCAGTATTGCCTTTCCGGAGCGACTTGTCCCAGCAGATCAAGCTGCTCGGACTCCGCGGCGATGGGCTCGAGTTGGCTTTGCTCTTCGCTATTATTTTCTTGCGCCATATCTGCCTTATCTCACGAACTTCTGGACTGTTCCCACAAGCTCTTCCGTGGTGAAGGGCTTGACCACGTATCCGTCGGCTCCCTGCTGGGTTGCCCAGAACTTGTCACTCTCGGTGTTCTTCGAACTCACCAGCACCACGGGGATGCGGGCGTATTCGGCGTTGCCTTTCAACTCGCGGCACGCCTGAAAACCGTTTCTTTGCGGCATCACCACGTCCATCAGGATCAACCATGGCCGCTCAATGTCGATCATCTGCTCCAGGCGCGTGGGATCATGGATCGCCACCGTGGGGTATCCAGCCTGGTCCAGTACGGACTGCATCAGCCTGACTTCCGCCGGTGAATCGTCAACGATGAGTATCTTCTTCAAACGGACAAACCCCCAGCCCTGGATGTATCCAATTGGCTAATGCAATTGCACAACCAGACGGGTATTCGAGGCGACTACGGCGATGAAATATTAAGGCGTTTTAAATCAATAGCTTACGTACTCAGCCTCACGGCTAATTGGCGCTGGTAGGGACGTGAGACAGCTTGGGCGTCTCATCCTGAGACTGTTTCTCAGCCATTTGCATCTCAATCGCCAGCGAGGAAAAGCGCTGCATGACCTGATGCATGCGCAGCGCTGTGGCATGAATGGTCTGCAACTGGTCCCGGGCAAGTTCGGGAAGGACATCACTGTCCGTCAAGAGCAACTCTGAATTGCCGAGAACCGAGGTCAGAAGGTTGCTGAAATCATGCTGGTTCTCGAGCATATAGCGGCCAAGTTTTGCATTGCGGCTGCCGGCCATTCCCGCTCTCTCGGCCCGGCGCAAACGGGCAGCCAGTTCCACGCGTTTCAGGCACTCCGCGGCCAGCAGTTGAACGGAATCGAGCCAGGTGTCATGCTGCTGTATCACCAGCAGGCGCGGATACTCGGTCTTCACTGCCTGCGCCTGATTGGCGTGGGCGCTCTCCAGCACACAGATCACCGGATGGGGCCCAGACTCCAGGATTTTCAACACCGGTGTTAAACGTTCCGGGCGCACGGGCCCCACAACGGCTAGATCAAAATTTCCGGACGCGGCGCCCGGAAACAAGTCTGTGCTCATGACAGTAAAACCGGGCACGGTGCGTTCCACCTGCCATCGTGAAACCAGGTCGCGCGGAAAAGCAGCGTCATCTGCAATGATCAATACTGCCTGAGAATCGTGCACACTTTCTCCCTTAGCCGATTAGTTTTTCGCCTTGTTCAATCAAAGACAGCAAGCGCTTGGTGGTCGCCGCTAGATTCACTGCAGCATCCACGTTCCTGGCCTCTCGTGCGCTGGCGATGTGGCCCCTAATCTGTTCAATCTGTTGCCGGGCAATCTCCAACGCCGCTGGAACATCCGCGGGCTCTTCCTTTTTGAGCCTTTGAATTGAGACCTGCAAGATGGTACGGGCCGCAACCATGCCGCGGATTGCCTTGGACATGGGGTCCGAGCCGCTGGTGAAGGCCGCCGCTTCCCAGGTGGCGATCAACAGCCGGCAGCCGGCCAGCACAATCATGGTGGCGCTCGGAGTGACCTTCGCCGGCATGCTCTTCACCTGGGCCGCGATGTCCGCAATGCAGTGGCGCAGATACTCATCATCCGGCTCCGGTTCAAACGACAGCAACGCTGGTTCCGACACGGGCACTGCCTCCACAGATGAAGACACAGCAACGTCGGCACCTTCATGAACAACTTCGTGAACAATCTCGTGAACGATCTCGTGAACGATCCCGGGCGAAACTTGCGGAGCGTTCGCTGATCGTGAGACCTGTGCCGGGTATTCCGGGGGAACTTCAATCGCGAACTCCGGTAAACCTAGGTCATCATGCGCGATGACTGCCGCCAGGATTTCCTCGACAGGCCCCAGTTTCTCCTTCGGAGCTGGTTTCACTACAGGCTGTTGGGAAGGACTTGGTTTGTCGTCCAGCCAAAACGCGTTCACTGGCACTTCCATAGGCCGAGAAACCGCTGGCTCCATTGCTGGGGCCTGCGCTTTCTCGTCCGGAATTGCGGCGTTCGCCGGGGACTCGGGCTGCGGCTTCGGCGGCTTGCGCGTTGGGTCTTTTCGGACCTCATCCAACGCATGGCTCAATACATGGCGCAACTGGATCAACTGCAAAAAGGATGAACCGCCCGAATACGGCGCGCGAAATGGCGTCTTCCACTGGTGAATCACGTGGCGCAAGTGCTCGAGAGATTCGCGGTCGCTCAGGCCGGCTTCCGTGCAGTCGACAGCGGAAAAGCCGCGGCCCTCCAGTTCATTCACTGCTTCGCGAATGGCGTGGAGGTCCAGATGCATGGCCCGGAAAAACGCGCGCCGCGCCAGGAAATTGAATCGCGTAAAAGTAATCAGGCAGCCAGGTTCGAAGTACTGTTGACCCGCTGCCAGCTTAAGCTCGCGCACTTCCACCAGAGCGCCGGAATCCTGCAGATCTTCGAGGCTCGTGCACTCATACAGCTGTTCGAGGCGGGAATCCAGGGTGTTGCCCCACTCCGGGAAATGCAATGGCGCCTCGCCCAGTACAGGCCCCAGAACGCGCGCTACTTCGTCGAGCGTGATCTTCTGCTCGTAGAGTCCGTGCGGCGCGCAATGTGCAAAATATTGGACCAGGAGAAAATCGACTTTGTCGCGATCGGTCTCCGTTTTTTCTTCCTTGAACATGTAGCGGGCGATCAGATCGCGCAAGTTTTCTTCGGTCTGCAGAGTTGTGCTCTGCAACAATTGCCGCAGTTGCCATACCTGTACGCGGGCGTCCATCTGGTCGAACCAGTCGCGCACGCGCTGCATCACTTCGGGCTCGGAGCGGTCGGAGGGATAGTCAAGGTCGCGGCAGGGCGCGAGCGGGATCTCAAACGTCCGGTACAGCTCGGCGTAGATAAGATACAGTCGCCGGGCGATGCGCCAGAACGCTGCTACCTCGCCCATATTGAGGGCCGCAGTTGTCATTCTTTGATAATCCAGTTTTTCACATTCCCCAGAAAACGGGCCGCTACCGCCGTCTTCCCGCCATCGAACTGCATGGCCACAATTTCCGCTTCTGTATCGAGCGATCGGTCAGAATTCTCGAGACGCACGCGGTCTTCAAAATCCAGCGGCATCTCCGACGCAAACAGCACCACCTCGTGCGTACCGAACTCGATCACGGTGTTTTCCGTGAATGGGCTCCCATCAGCCGCAAACCGTGTAATTTGCACCGGTATGCGCACCGGCGCTGCTTCCGGAAAGAACTCCACCAGCTTCGCCACGCATGAATTCGCCGCCGTGCTTGAAAAAGACGCAACCATCGCTTGCCTGGACACTTTCAATACCTCGTGATAACCGACCACATGGTCTGCATCCTCAACGCTCGTCCTGGGAGGCGGCAAGAGCGTGGAGATAGCCTAGATGTTAGTGCAAACTCGCGGCCAAAAGCAGGTGGATGTTAAGTAGTTGATTACGAATAGGTTATACGGGAACGGATATTGGGTTTGCAGGATTCGCCGTCTCAGGATGACACATTGGTCTCACGAATCGGGCATCGGTGGCGCTGGCGTCTCAAGAAGCCGCCGCTGAATCTTTCCCTGTCTCAATGTTGTAGCGCTTTAATTTGCGGTACAACGTCGCACGGCTGATGCCCAGCATTTTGCCGGCGAGGGTCTTGTCTCCGTTGACTTGTTGAAATACGCGCTGGATAGTTGTCCGTTCCAGCTCTTCCAAATCAGTATCGGAAACCGGAGGTTTGGAGCGCACCGGCCCTGCTTCTGGGATGGCCGTTGGAGAATCCGCGGTTGACCGGATTGCCGGCGGCAGGTCGTGAAGTTCGATGGCCTCCTGGTTGCCGAGGGCCATGGCGCGTTCCATCGCGTTCTCCAGCTCGCGGACATTTCCCGGCCATTCGTACTGCAACATGCATTTCATGGCCGCGGGGGAAATCGTAATGGCTTTCCCGGGTGCAAACTTGTCCAGAAAATAGTGGACCAGAGTCGGAATGTCAGAGCGTCTTTCCCGCAGCGTGGGAAGGTGCAGCGTGACAACATTGAGTCTGAAATAAAGGTCTTTGCGGAACTCGCCTTGTTTGTAGGCAGTTTCAAGATCACGGTTGGTGGCGGCCACAACGCGTACGTCAACCTTGATTCTCTGGTTGCTGCCGACAGGACGGACTTCTTTTTCCTGCAAGACACGTAGCAGTTTGGCCTGCATTTCCTGCGGCAGCTCGCCGATTTCATCGAGGAAGATGGTGCCTCCGTTAGCTGCCTGGAACAGCCCCTCTTTCGAGCGGTTGGCGCCAGTGAAAGCGCCTTTTTCGTAGCCGAAGAGTTCGCTTTCAATCAAGGTTGGCACGAGCGAGCCGCAATCGACGGCCACAAACGGCCGCTTGGCAAACGAGCCGCGGTAATGGATGGCCCGCGCCACCAGTTCTTTACCGGTACCGCTTTCGCCGGTGATCAGCACCGGTGTGCGCGTATCCTTCAAGCGCGCCACCATGCGCAACACATCTTGAATTTTCGAAGAGGAGCCCACGATTCCATTCAGCTCCATCTCTGCACTGACGCGGTCACGCAGAAACTGGTTCTCTGCCACCAGCTTGACCTTCTCTTCCATGCGCTGGAGCAATAGCTTTAGTTCCTCAATGCGAAACGGTTTGGTAATGTAGTCGTAAGCGCCCAGCCGCATTGCCTGCACGGCGG
>PLJN01000090.1 GCA_003140235.1 Acidobacteriaceae bacterium | reverse complement strand
GGCGCGAAGCCGCCTTCGTCGCCAACATTGGTATTGAGATTTCGCCGCTTCAGAACTGATTTCAAGCGATGAAAGACTTCGACGCCCATGCGCAAGGCTTCATCGAACGTCTTTGCCCCGATAGGCATGGCCATGAACTCCTGCAGGTCCACGGAATTGTCCGCGTGCGCGCCGCCGTTCAGAATGTTCATCATCGGGAGCGGCAGAACGCTGGCGTTGTTTCCGCCCATGTAGCGGTACAGCGGGACTTTGAGCGCGTTGGCGCTGGCGCGCGCACACGCCATGGACACCGCCAGAATTGCGTTAGCTCCGAGCCGGCCTTTGTTGGGAGTACCGTCGAGCGCCAGCATGGCGGCGTCAATCTGGCGTTGCGCGGAGGCGTCCATTCCTTGAAGCGTACTCGCGATTGCGACATTGACGTTGTCCACGGCCTTCAACACGCCTTTGCCGAGATAGCGTTGCGGATCGTCGTCACGAAGCTCGACTGCCTCATGCGCGCCGGTGGACGCGCCGCTGGGAACAGCAGCGCGGCCGAGCGAGCCGTCACCCAAAAGAACTTCGGCTTCAACAGTGGGATTGCCGCGAGAATCAAGAATTTCGCGCGCGCGGATTTCAGCAATACTGGTGTCCATAGATGGCCTCTCGGACCGAAAGTCAAAGGCCTAGATTATAGATTGAGTGAGGGCCCGGCGTCGCACAGGCAAGAGCAAAGGTATCCCGCGCGTGCCTTCATCTGTTATGTTCATGATTCAGATTCAGGAGCGCTCCATGTCTAACCCCGGTCAGCCCAATGTCAACTTGATCAATACAACCGACTATCGCGAAAGCTATGCGAATTCCGTCCAGGTGCGCGTGAGCGTGTGGGACTTTTTGCTGATCTTTGGACGCGTGCAGCAGCAGAGCGCGACGGACGTTGAAGTCCAGAATTTCCAGGCAATCTACGTAAGCCCGCAGCAGGCCAAGGCGCTGATGAGCGTGCTGGAACAGAACGTGATCCAGTATGAGAAGACCTTTGGCGAAATCAAACTGGATCCCGCGATCACGCAGGGGCAGGGTCCGATCCACTAACCATTGACTCTTTCGAGACTCGAATGGACTATTGCGGCAGATTCGTCGCCGTCCGTTCGGCATGTAACGGACTCCAAGATGTTGAAACCCAAAACACCAGCCCGGCACACGCAGCTCTCAGTCCTGCGCATTTTTCCCGTTATTTTCTTTGCAATCCTGCTATTGCACGCGCCGCTGTTGCACTTGCCGTTTTTTTGGGACGAAGCCGGTTACTACGTTCCCGCGGCGCATGACCTGGCGCAATATCACACAGTCATCGTCAAGACGACGATGGATACCGGACATCCGCCGCTTTCTGCTGCTTACCTTGCGCTTTGGTTTACGCTCGCCGGATGGAAACCCGTTGTAGCCCGCATCGCCATGTTGCTGCTGGCGGCTTTTGCTTTGACCAATGTTTTTCTGCTCGCACGCCACGTTTCGAAACTGGGAGTAGCCGTTGCTGCAACTGTGGCCACCGCTGTGTACCCGATATTCTTTGCGCAGAGTTCACTCGCTCACGCTGATCTTGCAGCTGCGGCTTTCACGCTGTGGGGCGTGCGACTGGGAGTCGAGCGGCGCATGGGCTGGAGCCAGTTCGCGTTCTCACTGGCGGTCCTGAGCAAAGAAACAGCCATCATCACGCCGGCGGCGCTGGCGCTGTGGGAAATGTTCTTTGCGAAAGATGCCGGCGACAATTCAATGCCCGGCCGACTGCGGCGATCAGCGGTCCGGCTGGTTCCCGCACTGCCATTCGTTGCGTGGCTCATATTTCACTATCACGCGACTGGCCATCTTTTCGGAGATGCAGAATTCATCCGGTACAACGTCACGCAAACGCTCAGTCCACTGCGGTTTGTGTTCGCACTGGCGCTTCGGACGTGGAACTTGTTTGGAATCATGAACATGCTGGCCTTGACCGCGGCTATGGTCGTCGCCATGTTCTTTCCGCCAGTTACGGACGATTCCGGTGAGCGCCCGAGGATCGCGGTCCCCGTGCAGACGCAGTTTGCGCTGATCATGCTCGTGCACATCGTGACGTTCTCCATCGTGGGCGGCGCAGAACTCACGCGCTATCTGCTGCCCGCGTATCCGCTAGTCATCATCATTGCAATGTCCACGCTACACCGGCGGATTTTACGCTGGGAGTGGCCGGCGGCGATCATGGTCATCTTCTTTGTGCTGGCGCTGTTTTTTGATCCGCCGTACAAATTCGCGCCGGAAGATAACCTGACCTACAAAGATTTTGTCGAGCTGCACTCTGAAGCGGCCCAGTTTCTGGAGCAACACGAGCGCGGCGCAACCGTGCTTACTGCGTGGCCCGCATCGGATGAATTGAAGCGGCCCTACCTGGGATATGTGTCTAGTCCGATCGCGACCTTGCCGATCGACAATTTCACTTTGGATGAGCTGCTCAAAGTGCGGCGAATGCGCGGCCAGTTTCAAGTGGCGTATTTGTTCTCCACCAAGTATGAGAGCACTGGGTGGATTCGGTCCAAAGTCTGGGACAAACTCAACCGGCGGTTCTTTGATGATCACCAGGACTTGCCACCGGACCTTGCGGCCCAGTTGCTGGGCGGGCAAGTTGTCTTTCATGCGGAACGCAAGCATGAATGGGTGGAAATCATCGAGATGCAACCGCGCGATGGTCGGCCTGTGGAGTCATTGCTACATGAGCCGCGCGATGCGGGCCACTAGCCCAGAAGCTTGCGGGCTTTCTGGAAGACGTCCAGAAACATCTTTTCGGTCAGCTTGCCAGTGTTGGTGTTCTGCATGGAAGGATGATACGAGCAAAGGAGGATTCGCCCATCGGGCAAGTCATAGTGCACATTATGGGCAAACTTGAAGGCGGCTTTCGACGCCACTACGCCAGTCCGTTTCAGGTGGTTCAAGAAAGCATCAAAGCCAATCTTGCCCAGCACCACGACGATCTTTACGCTTTTCATCAGCGCCAGCTCGCGATCAAGGTAATGCGAACAGTTGGCGATTTCCGAAGGCGTTGGCTTGTTGAGCGGCGGAGCACAACGCACCGCCGCCGTGATGTAGGCATCGGTCAGACGCAGACCGTCATCGCGATGCGTTGCAGTGGGCTGCGAAGCGAAGCCCGCTTTGTGCAGCACGGGATACATGAAATATCCGGAACCATCGCCGGTGAAAGGGCGGCCTGTTCGATTGGATCCATGCGCGCCCGGCGCGAGGCCCAGGATCAGCACTCGCGCATTGGGGTCGCCGAAGCCGGGAACAGGCTTGGCCCAATAGTCCCAGCTGAGATAGGCGCGGCGTTTTTCCCGGCCGATTTTGCGGCAATACGAGATGAGTCGCGGACACTGCGTACACGCGATGACCTCTTGATTGAGCTGCGCCAATCCGCCTGACTGGGCCGGTCGCTTAGGATGGATCGCACGAGGTGGCATTTGGTGGAAACTAATTCTGCAGCTTCGCGTCCATGCTGATATTTGCTTTGAGTAAGCGCGATATCGGACAGCCTTCTTTTGCATTCTTGGCTGCTTCGTCAAACTTCGCTTGCTCCGCGCCGGGAATGTTGGCGAGGACCTCAAGGTGGACTGCGGTCACAGTAAATCCGGCGTCAGTTTTTTCGATGGTCACCGTTGCCGTGGTATCGATGGACTGCGCAGTCATTCCCGCGGCGCCGAGTTGTCCTGAAAGAGCCATGGTGAAACATCCGGCATGCGCGGCGGCGATGAGTTCTTCGGGATTGGTGCCCGGCTGGGTTTCAAAGCGGCTGCTAAACGAATAAGGCGTGTTCTTGAGGACTCCGCTGGCGGAGCTGAGTGTTCCTTTGCCGTCCTTCAGCCCGCCGCTCCAGTGTGCGCTTGCGTTTCGTTGCATTTGTTTTGATCACTCCTCAGTTAAGATACTGAGTCTGTATTCTAATACGTTCAGGCGCGAGGCATATGGATGCAGTCCGAGACGGCTAGAATTGAAGCATTTTCCGACGGCGTATTTGCGATTGCGATCACGCTGTTGATTCTGGAAATCAAAATCCCCACGCAGGAGCAAGGAAGCTTGGCGGCCTCTCTGCTGCGCCAGTGGCCGTCGTATCTTGGGTTCCTGATGAGCTTCGCATTTATCGGCATTATGTGGATCAATCATCACCGCATGTTCACGCTCATCAAACGCTCCACGGATGCTTTGCTGATTCTGAATCTTCTCCTGCTGCTGGGCGTTACCGTTGTGCCATTTCCGACCGCCGTGCTGACGGCGCACTTGGGCGGCCCGGACCAGAGGCTCGCCGTTGTCTTTTACAACGCTGTATTCGTCGTGATTGGAGTGATGTTCAACGTGTTGTGGCGATACGTGGTGGCTCGGAGGCTCATCGATGCTAGCAGCAACGCTNNCGGCGGCCGTTATGTCGAAACAGTATGCTCTTGGTCCGGTCGTGTATTTAATCTGCCTGGCGTTGGCGTGGGTCAGCGTGAAGGCGAGTTTGGCGCTCGGTATTGGGATTGCGGTCTTCTTTGTTTTGTCGCCAAGTTTTTTGCGCAGTCACAAATAGCTAGATCATCTGCTTTAGGTTGGGACTGATTATCAGTCTTGCTCCGGTCGCTTTCTGGACGTCTTCTGCGGTAAGACCTGGCGCAACTTCTTCCAGGACCAATCCCTCGGGCATGACCTTCATCAAGGCCATTTCCGTAACAATCATGTCAACGACCTTCATTCCGGTCAGCGGCAGCGTGCACTTCTTTAGGATTTTCGGCTGGCCGTCTTTGGTTGTGTGTTCCATCGCGATGATCGTGCGCTTGGAGCCTGCAACCAGATCCATGGCGCCGCCCATACCTTTGACCATTTTGCCGGGGATCATCCAGTTCGCAAGATTGCCTTCTTCGTCAACTTCCATCGCGCCGAGAACGCACAGATCAACATGCCCGCCGCGGATCATCGCAAAAGAATCAGCGCTGGAAAAATAGGCTGTGCCGGGAATTTCCGTGACCGTTTCTTTGCTGGCGTTGATGAGGTCAGGATCTTCTTCGCCTTCCACGGGGAATGGCCCGAGTCCGAGCATTCCGTTCTCGCTCTGCAGAACAACCTCCACTCCCGCGGGAACGTAATTGGAGACGAGAGTCGGCATACCGATACCCAGATTCACGTAGTAGCCGTCCTGCAACTCGCGGGCGATGCGCTTGACGATGCGATCGCGTTTCTCTGTATCTTTCTGTTTGTCTATGGTTGGCGCTGCCATGTTAGCCTTTGTCTGACTCGGTCTCTAAGCCCGTTTGCGTACTGTGCGTTTTTCGATCCGCTTTTCCAGGCCTTGGCACAGGATGATTCTCTGCACGTAAATACTCGGTACATGTACCTGATCGGGCTCAATCTCTCCGGGCTCCACGATCTGCTCCGCTTCAACAATCGTAACGCGCGCGGCTGTCGCCATCGTGGGATTAAAGTTGCGCGCCGTCTTGCGGAACACCAGGTTGCCCCAGCGGTCGGCCTTCCATGCCCGGATGAGCGCGAAGTCGGCTTTGAGCGCCCGTTCCATCACATAGGAACGGCCATCAAAGTCACGCACTTCTTTGCCTTGGGCTACAACCGTGCCGACACCAGTAGGCGTGAAGAAAGCGGGAATTCCGGCGCCCCCGGCGCGTATGCGCTCGGCTAATGTTCCCTGTGGATTTAGTTCGAGTTCCAGCTTGTTCGTCAGCACCATTTGTTCGAAAACTTTGTTCTCGCCGACGTACGAACCAATGTGTTTCCGAACCTGCCCTGCTGCCAGCAGCTTTCCCAGACCAAAATCGTCCGTGCCAGCGTTATTCGATACGGTGACCAGGTCCTTCACACCCTTGCGGACCAAAGCGTCAATGAGATTTTCCGGAATGCCGCACAGACCGAAGCCGCCAACCATCACCATGCAGCCGTCTGTAACGTCGTGAACGGCTTCATCCACGCTGGCCATAACTTTGTTCATAAGCAATCGATTCTAAACAGCTGGGCGCGAGGCTGCAAACTTGCGAAGAGTTGGACGGGATTGTTATTCGCCTTCCATCAAATTCCTGATCAATCGCTTCCCTTCCGGCCAGTCACCGAGACCGGATTCGGAGTTAAGATGGCCCGCGGGGCCGGCGTCTTCAAACTTACTGCCCCAGGCGCGAGCAAATTCGCGGGCACGGTCGTTAGACAGATAGGAATCATTGCTGCTGGCGACGACCACCGACGGGAACGGTAATGCTTGCAGAGGCACGGGAGAAAAACCCTTGATTTGCGGCGCCAGGTGGTCGGCATCGGCGGGTGCTACCAGCAACGCGCCCTTGATCTTGCTGATTTGGTCCGGCGCAGCCTGGACCCAATGCGCCAACGCGATGCATCCCAAACTATGCGCCGCAAAAACGATAGGGGCCGGGGCGCGGCCAACTTCTTCTGAAATTCTCTTCACCCAATCTTCGCACCGGGGAGAATCCCACTCCTGCTGTTGCACGCGGCGGAGCGTGGAGAATTCTTTCTCCCAGAGGGTCTGCCAGTGCAAAGGACCGGAGTTTTGCCAGCCCGGAAGCACCAGCACGCTGGCGGCGTGTTCACTCTTGCGTGCGGCAAAACGGTTGGCCTGCTCGAATTCTTCCCGCAGTCCGGGCGACCGAAGATTCTCACGGATGTGGGCAAGCCGCTGTTCCAGTGCGTGCAGTGCACGCTCAAGATTGGCGGCGTTGGTAAGAGCAATATCGCGCCACATGGAATATGGACTGGACGCGGTACGGGTTATTTCCTTCATTCCACGGCTACCGATCGAGTGCAACTCCGGGAGCTCGCCGCTAAATTCGTCTGACAAAACGCCGGCCATCGCCGTGGCAACCATCTGCGGCAGATGGCTGGTCCAACCGCAAAGATGATCGTGTTGTTCGGCGTCCATGACCATGATCCGTAAGCCCGAGCGTTCCAGCAGCTCGTGATACTCCTTGATGTTTTCTGTCTTCAGGTCCTGAGGCTGTTGCGGAACAAAGAACCAGACGGCATTGTGAAGCATCTCAGCGTCAGCATGCTCGATGCCGCTGTGTTCTTTACCGGCCATGGGATGACCGCCCAAAAACCGCTGTCCCACATTGCCACCAAACACGGCGCGTGCACGATCAAGGATTTCTTTTTTGGTGCTGCCTGTGTCGGTGATCAAGGCGCCCGGAGAAACAATCGGGCCGATGCGCTCGATCAGATCAATGACCGCACCAACAGGAATGGCTAGAAGAATAAGGTCGCTTCCCTGCACCGCGGCTACTGGATCTTGAACGCCTGCGTCAATTGCGCCCATGGACAGCGCACGCTCCAGCACTCCGGGCCAGTCACAGCCAACAATGCGTCCGGTGAAACCGGCGGCTTTCACTGCCAGCCCAAATGATCCGCCGATCAGGCCGGTTCCGATGATCGTGATTTGATTGAAAGGCATATACGGCTACTTTGCTTGTCTCGGTTACCTAAGCCAGTTTTCGTCCGACGGCAGGAGCGATCAGCCGAAGCTCGCCCATCAACTTCTCAAACTGTTCGGGATAGAGAGACTGCGCTCCGTCCGACTGTGCCTGATCAGGAGAATTGTGCACTTCAACCAGAAGGCCATCCGCGCCGGCGGCAATGGCGGCGCGCCCCATCGGTGAAACCTTGTCGCGGCGACCGGTGCCGTGCGAGGGGTCAGCCAGCATCGGCAAATGCGAAAGCTTTTTTACGATGGGAATGGCGGAGATGTCCATGGTATTGCGCGTGTACGTTTCAAAAGTACGGATGCCGCGCTCGCACAGAATAATTTCATAATTGCCGCCCGCCATCAGGTACTCGGCAGAGAGCAGAAGTTCTTCGATGGTCGCCGCGATGCCGCGCTTGAGCAGTACTGGTTTCCGTTCCTTGCCCAACTCGCGCAGCAGGTTGAAGTTCTGCATGTTACGCGCGCCCACTTGAAAGATGTCCACGTACGGAAGCATCAGCGGGATTTGCGAAATCTCCATCACCTCGCTGATGACCAGCAACCCAAATTTATCTCCGGCTTGGCGCATCAGCTTCAACGCATCTTCTCCCATGCCTTGAAACGAATACGGTGATGATCGGGGCTTGAATGCTCCACCGCGCAAAACTTTGGCCCCGGCGCGCGAAACAGATTCGGCAACAGAAAATATCTGGTCTTTGGATTCAACTGAACATGGCCCGGCCATGATGACGATTTCGTTACCACCGATGCTTACACCGTTGGCAAACTTTACGACCGTGCCTTCAGGACGAAAGCTGCGCGCCACCAATTTGTACGGTGAACTGATGCGATGGACTTCGCCCACTCCAGCCAGCACTTCGATATCGCGAACATCAAATTCGGGTCGCGCGCCCACGGCTCCTAAAACTGTCTGCACCGCGCCGGTCGAACGGTGGACTTCAAAGCCCAGCGCGATCAGGCGTTCCATCACCTGCCGTATCTGTTCTTCACTTGCCTGTTCCTGCATGGCTACGATCATGATTTTTGTTTGTCCACTTCTACTTCGGATTCTTTTTTGGGTACGGCCTCGATCTTCTGAATATTGCGCATCACGTCGATGATTCGCTCGTAGACGTGCTGAAGTTCCTTGTCCGGCAGCGGGCCGCGGTTGACCTTGCGCACATTTTCAAAAATCGTGTTCTCGCGCAGCGGCTCATAGATCGGCAGGTTGGTGTTCCGCTTCAGCTTGCCAATTTCTTTCGCGGCACTGGCGCGCTCGTTCAACAACTCCACCAGCCGGCAATCCAGCTCGTCAATTTTCTTGCGCCAATCGGCGATGTCCATGGCTCCGGCTCTTCCTGAACAACCGTATTATGGAAACAATTGCAGCATTAATAAAAGTATCACAAACAGAAAACAACTTAACGATATTAGGGGAGTTGCTCAACCCTTAAGCGATCGAATGAGCGCCGTCACGGCCTCCGGCTCACGCCCCGGGTTCTGTTCAACAGCCTGAACGATCGCGCTGCCCACGACGACCGCATCGGCAAACGCGCTAACCTCGGCAAACTGCGCCGCATTGGAGATTCCGAACCCCACAGCAACCGGCAGTTTCGTGTACTTGCGAATGCGGCGGACCAGGTCCTTGGCATCCGTCGGGAGTTGCTTTTGCATACCGGTCACTCCGGTGCGCGAGACAGCATAAACAAAACCACTGGACGCTTCCGCAATCTTCTTCAGACGCTTGTCGGTGCTGGTAGGCGCTGCGAGAAAAATCGTATCTAACTTGTGGGCCTTCATGATGCGCCGATAGTCGTCCGCTTCTTCTACTGTGAGATCGGTGACCAATGCAGCGTCCACGCCGGCATCTGCTGCCTCTCCGGCGAAGCGCTCCACGCCAAAGCGCATGATCGGATTCAGGTAGGAAAAGATCACCAGTCCGGCGCTCGATTGCTTGCGGATGTCCCGCGCCAAATGCAGTACGTCTTCCAGCGATGTGCCGTTCTTGAGCGCGCGTTCACTAGCGCGCTGAATCACGAGACCGTCAGCGACCGGGTCGCTAAACGGAACGCCAAGTTCGATCACGTCGGCGCCGGCTTCGATTGCTCCGAGTACGATCTGCCGCGTGGCGGCGATATTCGGATCGCCACAAGTCACGTATACGACCAGCCCCGGCGTGTGTTGAAAATAGATTCGACTCATAAGCTTAGGTTTTCTCGCAGGATTCCGATGTCTTTGTCCCCACGACCTGAAATGTTCACGATAACGACATCCGACTTCTTCATCTTTGGTGCGCGCTTAATGCATTCGGCAACGGCGTGCGCAGACTCAAGCGCTGGGATAATTCCTTCCAGGCGCGACAGTGTCGTCAAAGCGTCAAGCGCCTCTTGATCGGAAGCAGCCACATATTCGGCACGCTTGGAATCAAAGAGCGCTGCGTGCTCCGGGCCAAGCATGGGGTAATCCAACCCGGCGGAAATGGAATGTGTCAGGGCAATTTGACCATGGCTATCTTGCAGCACGTAGGAATATGCGCCTTGCAGCACGCCGGGCGAGCCGCCCCAGGAACGCGCGGCATGCTCGCCTAGTTCGTGGCCGCGCCCACCGGCTTCGACGCCAATCAGCTTTACACGTTTGTCGCCGAGAAACTGGTGAAAAATGCCAATGGCGTTCGAACCGCCGCCCACACAGGCAATGATCGTGCTCGGCAGCTTGCCTTCGGCCTTCAAGATTTGTGCTCGCGCTTCCCGGCCAATGACTGAGTGGAAATCGCGGACCATCGTGGGATAAGGGTGCGCGCCCAGAACGCTGCCCAGTAAGTAATGTGTAGTGCGTACGTTGGTGACCCAATCGCGCATGGCTTCGTTGATGGCGTCTTTCAAGGTCTTGGACCCGGAATCCACGCCGCGAACTTCGGCGCCCAGCAGCTTCATGCGGAAAACGTTAAGCTCCTGGCGGCGCATGTCTTCCGTGCCCATATAGATCACGCATTCGAAGCCGAACAACGCGCAGACTGTTGCGGTGGCCACGCCGTGTTGCCCGGCGCCGGTTTCCGCGATAATGCGATGCTTGCCCATGCGCCGCGCCAGCAGCGCCTGGCCCAGACAGTTATTGATCTTGTGCGCGCCGGTGTGCAGCAGGTCTTCACGCTTCAGATAAATCTTTGCTCCGCCCAGCTTCTCCGTTAGGCGACGTGCGAAAAACAACGGCGTGGGCCGGCCAGCATAGTTTTTGAGCAGATGCGCGAATTCATCGCGAAATTTCTTGTCGCGGCGGGCCTTCGCATACTCGCGTTCCAGTTCCTCGAGCGCCGCCATCAGGGTTTCCGGGATATAGCGACCGCCGTAGGCCCCAAAGCGGCCTGCGATAGGTTGAATTTTCTTTGCTGCGCTGCTCATCGCTCTTGTTCCGCCTTTCGAACGGCCATAACAAACGCTTTCAACTTTTCGTGGTCCTTGCGGCCTGGTTCTCTTTCGACGCCTGAAACCACATCGACTCCCCAGGGCTCGAAGATTCTCAGCGCCTCCCCGACATTTTGCGGACTCAGGCCACCGGCGAGGATGAACCGGCCTTTCCGTTCGCCCATCTGGGTCCGCGCGGACTTCCAGTCAAACGTCTTGCCACTGCCGGCGCCGGGATCTAACAACCACGCATTCACCCGTCCGGGCGTTGCCATGGCAACATCGAGGTCGTTTTCGAAGCCATCCCGCACTTTGATGCTCTTGATGATCCGCAGCGAGTTCCGGCAATCTTCCGGAAGATGGCTATAGACTTCAGAAGCGCTCTCGTTCCCATGCAGTTGGATTCCCGTGAGATCGACTTCCATGACTGTCTTGCGAATCTGTTCTCCGGTCTCGTTCAAAAATACTCCAATACGCTCGACATTCACGGGCAATTCCTGAATGATTTCCTGGGCCTTCTCCAGCGTGACACGCCGCGGGCTGGGAGCGAAGATGAATCCCAGGGCGTCCGCACCGGCTTGCACCGAGGCGAGCGCGTCTTCCATAGATGTAGTGCCGCAAATTTTGATCCAGGTCCGCATAAATTGTTTTGGAGTTTCGCCCGCACACTACTGGACTGTGCCGCGCCAGGGAGCCGAAGTGGATGAGTACGGAGGACAAGGCCCGGCTTCCTGTAAGAGCTGCTGCAGTTTCTGGCCGGGATCTTCGGCGCGCATCAGTGCCTCGCCGATAAGAAATCCCTGATAGCCGGAGGCGTGCAATTCCCTGATGTCGGCGCCGCAATCGATGCCGCTCTCGGCGATGCGCAAGACATGGTTGGGAATTCTGGGAGCCATATCGAGCGCAGTATCCAGGTTGACCTGAAAAGTTTTGAGGTCGCGGCTATTCACGCCAATAATTTCCGCGCCGCCATCCAGAGCGCGCTTGAGTTCGTTGTCGTCATGCACTTCGCAGAGAACATCCAGATCCAATTCCCGGGCGCTCGCCAGCAGCCTGGCAAAGGCATCATCATCCAACGCGGCCAGAATCAGAAGAATGGCATCCGCCTGATAGGCTTTGGCTTCGAGGAGCTGGAATTCATCCAGGATAAAATCCTTGCGCAGGCACGGCAGATCGGTTGCCAACGAAGCGGCCTGCAGGTTCTCCAGCGACCCTTGAAAGAATTGTTCATCGGTCAAAACAGAAAGAGCAGACGCTCCACTCTTGGCCAGTTGCTGGGCCAGGGACGGCACAACAAACGTCTTGCGGATGACGCCCTTGGAAGGTGACGCCTTCTTTAATTCCCCTATCACCGCCGGTCCAGCCTGGGCCATGGCCAGCAGACGCTTGCGGAAGCCGCGCGGGGTATGGCTATCCGCCATCTCCTGAAGCACGCGCATGTCGGCTTTGTACTTTGCCCGGGCAACGCGGCGGCCCGTGGCTGCAAGAATGTCGTCCAGTGCAAGCATAACCGTAGAAGATTAAGTATATGTGATTGGGCAGAAAAAGTAGAAATAGGCCGCGACTTGGCTATCAAACCAAAGTCGCGACCTATGTTTGCTGATTGCGGCGAGATCTCCAGCTTTCGTTTTGCTACACCTCAGCTCGGGAATGGCCACGCTCTTCGATGACAATACCGCCATTTACAGTCGTTGCCCGGACCAGCGGTCCAGAATTCCCAATCCGGAATATTTTGTGCCCGTCGTCCCAGGTACGCTGGCCAGCATCGCAGATGTCGCCTTTGCAAACGATGGGAACATGGTTCGATCCCGTAACTTGCAGCGACGAGCCGAAATTCTTCGGCACTGAGATGGACATGCCGCCATTTTGCGCGCGGGCTTCCATGCCTTTGCCGGACCATTGCTCCTGCAAGGTTATGGACACACCGCCATTCTGCACCTGGGCGTTCACGTCACCGCTGCAATCCTTGATGGAAACGCCGCCGTTTTGCGCCACGACTGTCAATTTTCCGGTGCTCTGATTGAGTGAAATGCCGCCATTCATAGTATGCGCTTCCGCCGTGCCATCAAACTTGCGCAGGGAGATTCCGCCATTATGGACGCTCAAACTCACCGTCGCTCCCCGCGGAGCCTTGACCAGTAGAAGCGTACCCATGGAGTAGTCATCAGAAGATTCAGGAGAAGTTACCGAAACGTCGCCACCACTGATTTGCAGTTTGGTTTCCTGCAACGCCCGGCGTGCCGCGCTTTCATTGCTGCTTGCCACTTGCTTGCAGAGCTTGATGGAAAACTCCGGCTGGTCCCAGGTGGTCACCTGAATTCCGCCATTGTGTTCACCGCGTATGGTCAACGGCTGATTGCGGACCGTCGAGGCGGTCTCGTCACGGAAAGTGGACGCGAAGTCCTATGAAGAAATGCGCAGGCGAACGCTGCAATCGTCGCTCGATGAATCATCGTCCGTAGTGAGATTCATTGAATGATGACGATCGCCGGCTAGAGCTATCCAACTGCTTACTGCCAGTGCCAGACCTAAAATCATTGCTTTTCTCATAGAGGCTCTCCAATGATTGCTTAGACTGGGCTGTCCTCAGGCGGTTAGCACGGTTTTTGGTTCGACTTGGATCACATCCGGACTTCGTCCCGCCAGCACACGTTGGAGTCAAAAGAGAAATTGGAGCTGATGGTTCGTTGTGAGGATAGGGATCCCTCTCCCGCGTTGCGGGCTCGGGATGTTTTTAAGCGACAGGCACGCCGCGAGGCTTTACGTTTTTGCGGATGAACTCCACGATCTGGTCCATCGGTGTACCGGGGTTGAAGATGCCGGCCACTCCGGCTGCTTTCAACGCGGCGAAATCCTGTTCAGGAATAATGCCGCCAACGAGCAAGATCACGTCTTCCATCTTGTGCTGCTTCAGCAAGTCGGTGACCCGCGGCACAATGACGTTGTGCGCGCCGGAGAGAATGGAAAGACCGATCACGTCCACATCTTCCTGCAAAGACGAATTCACAATCATCTCAGGAGTCTGCCGCAGGCCGGTGTAGATGACTTCCATCCCCGCATCGCGCAACGCACGGGCGATGACCTTGGCGCCACGGTCATGGCCGTCCAGCCCTGGCTTGGCGACGAGGACACGAATTTTGCGTTCAGTGGGCACTGGTAGGAAATTCTAACAGTTCTTACCACAGAGGACACAGAAAGCCACAGAGCGAAAGCAAGTTCTCAGTGTTCCTCGGTGACCCTGTGGTTAATGCTTTTTTGTCCGGCGGACCGCTGGCGCGGCAGGTACATCCAGACTGCGCCACAAATACCAGGACGCCACACTGCAGTAGGGATGCCAGCTTTTGGCGAGTTTTTCAATATGCTTGGGTTTAGGCAAGGCGCGTTTGTTGTAGGCCTGCTTGATCGCCGAACGAATTCCAAAATCACCCGTCGGCAGAACGTTTGGGCGGCGCAACGCAAACATCAGGAACATGTGTGCTGTCCACACGCCAATGCCTTTGATATCGGTGAGAACCTCGATCACTTCTTCGTCCGGCATGGCATGCAGCCGCTCGAAAACGAGCTTGCCTTCTAAAGCATGGCCGGCCAAATCGCGTATGTAACCGATTTTTTGCTTGGACAGCCCGGCGCGGCGCATCTCGCCAACCGTTAGGCCTTGGATCGCCTCCGGAGTGATCTTGCCGCCAGCCGCCTCTTCCAAACGGCCGTAGATCGTGGACGCAGCTTTGGTGCTCAACTGCTGAAACACAATCGACCGCGCCAGCGCCTCAAATGTAGGATCGCGATACGTCATGCGATACGGCCCCACGCGGGCAATGATGGAAGCCAGGATTGCGTCAGATTTCTTGAGATGAGTCAGAGCCTTTTTCATGAAGTGATTTTAGAACAAGAGGGGGATCGGGTGATCCGGTGATCGAAAACCGCCAAAAGCGGCTGCAACGATAGCGAACATTTGCATCTGCAAACACAGTTTTCAGTTACCGCCTGGAGTTTAGCCTCCGATCACCCGATCACGCGCGATCTAGGTAATGCTTACTTCTTCATACGTCCCGTAAACTTCTTTGAGCGCCTGGCATATTTCGCCAACCGTGGCGTAGGCACGGACGCAGTCGATGATGTACGGCATGGTATTCGCGTCGCTGATGCGGCCATCGGAGTGCACGACTGGTTCCTGAGCGGCGGCGTGTTTCAAGGCTTCGAGCCTGCGGGCCAGTTCCTGATTGTCGCGACGCTTCCGCAGAGCTTGCAGTTTCTCGGTTTGGCGCTGGGCGACGGATTCATCAATGTAGAGCGTGACCGGGGCCTTCTCTTCTACGGCGAATTCGTTTACGCCGACAACAATTTTTTCTTTGGATTCTGCCGCGCGCTGGAATTGATACGACGCTTCGGCAATCTCTTTTTGAGGAAAGCCGAGTTCAATGGCTTTGACCATGCCGCCCATGGCGTCCAGACGGTCAAAATAGTCGAAGGCGCCTTGCTCCATGTCGAGTGTGAACTTCTCAACAAAGTATGATCCGCCGAGCGGGTCCACGGTGTTTGCCACGCCTGATTCATACGCAATGATCTGCTGCGTGCGCAGCGCGATACGCGCGGCTTCCTCGGTCGGCAGGGCCAGCGCTTCGTCGTAGGAATCGGTATGCAGGGACTGCGTTCCGCCCAGCACCGCCGCGAGCGCCTGGATGGCCACCCGGGCAATGTTGTTCATGGGCTGCTGTGCCGTTAGCGACACACCTGCGGTCTGCGTGTGAAACCGCATCAGGCGGGTGCGATCGCTCTTGGCGTGGAAGCGGTCTTTCATCAGGCGATACCAGATTTTGCGCGACGCACGGAACTTGGCGATCTCTTCAAAAAAGTCGTTGTGGGAATTAAAGAAGAAGCTGAGACGCGGGCCGAAGTCGTCCACATCCAACCCGCGGCGAAGAGCCCACTCCACATATTCAACACCGTCGTAAATCGTGAACGCCAGCTCCTGCAGTGCAGTGGAACCGGCTTCGCGGATGTGGTAGCCGCTGATGGAAATGCTGTTGAACTTAGGAGTGAACTTGGCGCCGAACTCAAAAGTATCGATCACCAGCCGCATGGACGGCGCAGGCGGATAAATATATTCTTTCTGTGCGATGTACTCTTTCAGAATGTCGTTTTGCAGGGTGCCGGAAATTTTCTTCCAGTCCGCGCCCTGTTTTTCCGCCACCACCAGATACATGGCCCACAGCACAGAAGCAGGCGAGTTGATGGTCATGGAGACGGTGGTCTTCTCCAGATCAATTCCGCTGAACAGAATTTCCATGTCTTCCAGTGAATCAATGGCCACGCCGCATTTGCCGACTTCGCCTTCGGAGAGGGCGTGATCGGAGTCGTAGCCCATTAGTGTGGGCAGGTCGAAGGCGACGGAAAGTCCAGTCTGTCCTTGCCCGAGAAGATAACGGAAGCGCTGGTTGGTGTCCTCGGCGGTGCCGAAGCCGGCGAACTGGCGCATGGTCCACAGGCGGCTGCGGTACATCGCCGGGTGGACGCCGCGGGTGTACGGAAACAGTCCCGGGAACTCTCCGTTCTCCGGTCCGTAGACCGGGTCGAGTTCGACCCCGGACATCGTCGTGAAGGCGGCGTCACGCTTCGCGGACGCTTCAAAGAGTGCAAGCCACTGGTCGTAGGCCGACGGGGTCATCTCATCACCTCCGGACATCCTGTCCTGGCGTCAGCATAGGTTGCGCTCATTTAGGGCACGATGGCGCCGGTCGCAGCGCACCGCTGGTTCGCTGAACGAATCGATGCGGCATTTCACCGTAGGCTGGAGACCATGTCCTTTTCACCCCGCAGCCGCCTCCAACTAATCTCCCTCGCCCTCGGGATCACCCTGGTTCTCGCCGTCACGCCGATCGCGGCCCAGGCCTCGGTGAAGAATCCGACG